>CAINDI010000045.1 GCA_903847335.1 uncultured Verrucomicrobiota bacterium
GTTCCGCGGAGTGATTTTCTCGTGTATGAATCCATGCCGGTCACCGTGAATATTGAGAATTTTTCCGGCCATCCGATTCAACTGGAAGATACCGGTGAAACTCGCTGGTTGAAGCTGTTGGTGACTACCGGTAACAATATTGTCCCCTCGACCGGGACAATCACCGCGAGTGAACCGGTGACGATTGCGCCCGGCAAAGCCATCTCGCAAACGATTGATTTGCTCCCGCTGTTTGCAGTGCGCGAACGAGGTTCGTATCAGGTGCAGGCCAATGTGAGCGGCCCCGGTGGTATCGCGAGTTCCGCGCCGTTGCAATTCACATTGCTGAATGGTCGAGAAATTTGGAAGCAAACCGTCGGTTTGTCTGCCGGCACTAATGAGTACCGGACTTATGCGCTTGTGACCCGGCGCGAAGGTAATGAACAAGCGCTTTTCGTTTCGGTGCGTGAAGAGCCGTCGCGGACGATGTATAGCCTTGTGTCGCTGGGTGTTTTTTTACCGACGGAACCGCCGCAAACTAAACTCGACAAAGATGGACATTTGTCTGTGCTATTCCAAAATGCGCCGCGTTCATTCGGTTACGTTCGAATTGATTCCGCTGCCAAAGCCAGCGGGTGGGCGGCCTATTCAGATTTTTCGACCCGACCGGAGCTAGTTGAAAAGGAGGGCGTGGTTTCAGTCATCGGTGGCGAGCAAACCTATCCGAAATCTGAACATATTTTGACGTCCGAAGAGCTGAATCCAGCGATTATTCCGGTTCAACCTCCGCCGAAGAAAAAGTGGTGGCAGTCCAGTGCGCCGTAGTTAACTTACCGCTTTTTTCAGGGCGGCAACTTTATCGGTGCGTTCCCACGTCAAATCTTTATCGTTCTTGCCAAAGTGACCGTAGTTGGTCGTCTTGCCGTAGATAGGCCGGCGAAGATTGAGTTGGTCAATGATGTCAGATGGTTGGAAACTGAAAACGCGATTGACAGCCTGCGTAATCTTTTCAGAAGAAACTGTACCGGTCCCAAAAGTATCCACGTGCACGCTGACCGGGTTCGGATGGCCGATGGCGTAGGCGAATTGGACTTCGCATTTTGTGGCGAGCTTCGCCGCGACGATATTCTTCGCGACCCACCGGCCCATATATGCTGCACTCCGGTCAACTTTTGTCGGGTCTTTACCGGAGAATGCGCCGCCACCGTGTCGACCCATACCACCGTAACTGTCCACGATGATTTTGCGACCGGTCAAGCCGGTGTCACCTTGCGGACCACCAACGACAAAGCGGCCGGTCGGATTGATGAGAAATTCCGTTTGATTGGTGAGCAGTCGGGCCGGAAGGATTTTTTTGATGACGTTTTCGATGCAGAACTTTTCAATCTCCCGGTGCGAAACATCCGCTGAATGTTGCGTGGAGATGACGACATTGGAAATGGCGACCGGTTTGCCGTTTTCATAGACGACGGAAACTTGCGACTTCGCGTCAGGTCGCAGCCACGGAACGTTACCGGTCTTGCGGATGCGAGTGAGTTCCCGGCCAAGACGATGCGCGTACATAATCGGGGCCGGCATAAGTTCCGGAGTTTCGTTGCAAGCGTAGCCAAACATCAATCCTTGATCGCCGGCACCTTGCTGGGCAGTTTTCTTACCCGAAGCTTTGCGGGCATCCACACCTTGCGCAATGTCTGGTGATTGCTGGGTGACGATGACGTTGACGAAAACTTTGTCGGCGTGGAACACGTCGTCGTCGTTGACGTAGCCGATTTCGCGGATGGCATCACGGGCGATTTTGACAAAATCGAGTTTGGCTTTGGTGGTGATTTCACCGCCGACGATGACGATGTTGGATTTGGCGTAGCATTCGCAGGCAACGCGGCTGAACTTGTCTTGCTTGAGGCAAGCATCGAGCACGGCGTCGGAAATGGTATCGCAGACTTTGTCCGGATGACCTTCGGCGACGGATTCAGAAGAAAAGATATAACGTTCTTTTTTCATTATTGAGTTCCTTTTAAAGAGCGGCGAACTATACCGGTACAGTGCCGGTGGCGCAAGCGGTTTTCAATTCACCAAATCGGGGTCGATGCGTTGAAGTAAAGTGTTAAGCATTGCCAAGACTTCGCGGCTGTTGGTGGTATTCAGAGTGGCGGCGGCCAATTCCTGAGCCTCGACAAGGTTGAGCCGACGGATGACTTCTTTGACTCGCGGCAGACTTGCTGTGGCAACGCTAAGTTCGTCCAAACCCATTCCGACTAGCAGCGGTGTGTACAACGGCTCACCGGCCATCTCGCCGCAAATACCACACCAAATCCCATTGTTATGCGCCGCTTCCACACAATTGCGAATTAGCCGGAGCACCGCCGGGTGTGTTGGGTCATAAAGATTGGCGACGCGCTCGTTGACGCGGTCAACGGCGAGCGTGTACTGGACGAGATCGTTGGAACCGATGCTAAAAAAGTCCACTTCCTTCGCGATGATTTCGGCGGTCATGGCGGCGGATGGGATTTCCATCATCGCGCCGACATCCACGTTTTCGTCGAACGGAATTCCTTGCCGGCGCAATTGATCCATGACTTCCCGGAGGATTTCATTGGCTTGCTGGACTTCGCCGACGCCGCTGATCATCGGGTACATAATTTTGACATTACCCTCGGCGCTCGCGCGGAGGATCGCGCGGAGTTGGGTAGTAAAAACTTCGGGATTCGCGAGGCAAAACCGAATTGCCCGGAAGCCGAGAAACGGATTCATTTCCGCCGGTGTCGCTTCATCACTGTGAAATTTATCGCCACCGATGTCGAGCGTCCGGATGATGACTGAATTCGGTTTTACGGCGCGCGCGACTTCGGCATATTTTTGAAACTGCGATTCTTCGTCGGGAAAATCGGCGTGCTTCAAATATAAAAATTCCGTGCGGAACAAACCGATGCCTTCCGCACCGGCGGTAATCAGCCCCGGCACATCTTCCGGTAGCTCAATGTTACCGGCGAGTGTGAGTTCGTGTCCGTCGAGTGTGACTGCCGGCAGCTCGCGCAGTTGCGCCAACCGGTCGTCAACGGTTTGGCGTTTGACGGCCAATTGACCGTAGACGAATAAAGTTTGCTGGCTCGGCTCAACCGCTAGCGTGCCGCTGAATCCGTCGAGAATCGCTGGCTGGCCGTCGTGCAAATATTGGCTCGCATCGCGTAATCCGACGATGGCCGGAATGTTCATCGCCCGAGCGACAATGGCAGTGTGCGAGGTGTGGCTGCCGACATCGGTGACGAACCCGACAACGTTTTTCCGGTCGAGCGACGAAGTGTCGGACGGCGAAAGGTCGTGCGCTACGACAATGGTACCGGGCGGTAAATCAGCGAGTCCGCGCACTTGCCGGCCGAGGAGACTACGGAGAATCCGGTCGGCGACATCGCGCACATCGGCGGCGCGTTCCCGGAGATATTCGTCCGGCATTTCGGCGAGAGTGGTGACGTATTTTTGGGCGACGCTATTAAAAATGTATTCGACATTTTTCTTGTCGGCGCCGAGGCGTGACATGACCGGCTCCAGCAAGGCCGGGTCTTCGGTGATGGAAATATGAACATCGAGAATGCTCGAAGGTGCCGAGGAGCCGACACCGGTGGCGATGCGTTCCTGAAGTTCGTGTAATTGTTCGCGGGTTTCAACGAGTGCCGCTTCGAACCGGCTGATTTCCTCCGGGACTTGTTCGGCAGTGATGTCGTATTCCGGAACGGCTTCGTCGGCAATTTTATAGACGAAAATCGTGCCGCGTGCGACACCGGGCGAAACGCCGATGCCTTGATAGATTTTTTCGGTTGTCGGATTTTTTGTCACGCGGACCGGTTAATCTTCGTTGAATTTTTTCTGAAAAAGTTCTTCTAACGCCGCAACGGCGGCTTCGGCGTCAGTACCATCGGCGGTCAATGTGAGTTTCGAGCCTTGGGCGGCGGCGAGCATCATCAAGCCCATGATGCTTTTGCCGTTGATGGTTTCGCCATCTTTTTCGACCATGATTTGACTGGTAAATTTACCGGCGACTTTGACGAACAAGGCGGCTGGCCGGGCGTGAATACCGAGGCGGTTGATGACGGTCAGTTGTTTGGTGACAGTTGCCATGGTTAGGTACCGGGAGGGCGCATGCGTTCAATCAGGCGCTGGTTGAATTCTTGGGCGGCGTTGTGGCCGAGGTTTTTGAGTTTCTGGTCGAGGGCGGCGACTTCGATGAGTCGGGCGATGTCGCGACCGGGACGAACCGGCAGAACAATGTGTGGCACCGCGATACCGAGAATGTCGTATGTTTGCTGAGCGATGCCAGTGCGATCCACTTCTTCGAGTTTGTTCCAGTCCATCAGCGTGACTACCATGTCGAGGCGTTTTTCAGAGCGAACGCTCGCGACGCCGAAGATGGCCGGAACATTGATGATGCCAATACCGCGTACTTCCATGTGGTACCGGGTGGTTTCGGCAGAAGTTCCGATGAGTTCGCGACCTTCGAACAGCCGGAAGCGCGTGATGTCGTCGCTGACGAGGCTGTAACCGCGCTCTAATAAAGCGAGCACGCTTTCGCTTTTACCGATACCGCTTTCGCCGCGCACCAACAAGCCGGTGCCGAGGATGTCCACCATCGAACCATGTTCGCTAACTTGCGGAGCGAACTCCATTTCAAGGGCGATGGTGGCGTCGTTGATGAAGCGCATCGTTACCAGTTTTGTTTTGAAGATTGGCACTTGCTCGCGTTCGCAAAGTTCAATGACATACGCCGGTGGCGTAATGTTGCGAGCAAAGATGAGGCACGGAATTTTTTGTTCCAACAGTCCGGCAATCCGTTGGCTGGCCGCTTCGCTGCTGAGCGATTTCAGATATTGCCATTCGGCACCACCGATGACTTGCACGCGCTTGTTAGCGAAATACCGGAAAAACTCTGCGAGTCCAAGACCGGGGCGATTAACAGAACCTTCCTGAATTTTGCGCGACAAACCACTACCACCGGCAACTAATTTCAGTTGCAGCTTCTCCGCGTGGTTCAGGTAGAACCGCTCGACGGTGACGGCTGGAATGTTCGCGTTGGTCATGTCAGATCAGCGTAGGTTGAATCAAACCGAAATCGCCTTGGCGGCGCCGGTAGAGGACGTTGACTTTTTCGGTTTCAGCATTGAGGAAAACGAGGAAATCGCGTTTGTCGGAAACTTCGAGTTGAAGAACTGCTTCGTCCACGAACATCGGTTTGCACGGATACTGTTCGGTGCGGATGTGATTGGTTTTACCATGTTCTTCATGCAAGTCGTGAGTAAAAATGTGCTCGTCGAAATGCCGGATAGTTGCGCGGCGTGGCCGGTGATCTTGGATGCGCGTTTTGTATTTCCGAATCTGACGTTCCGCTTTATCCACGACGCCGTCAATCGCGGCGTACAAATCTTCATGCACATCGCTGGCTTCGATATGAATGTGGTTGCCGCAATGCGCGACTAACTCAGCGCGTTGCCGGAACTTGTCGACTTCTAAAATAAAATGCGCGTCGAGAATTCGCGGGAAATCGATGTGGACATTTTCGACGCGTTTGCGAGCGTATTCTTCAATCGCGGGTGTGATTGCAATATGGCGGCCGGTAACCGAAATGTTCATTTATTTTCCTTTTATTTACATGCTAAAGCGCGGTCCGAGATATAGCTCCCGGCTGCGCGGGTCATTGATTAAAAACTCACTCGTGCCTTCGACTTCTACCTTGCCTTGGCAAATCAAGTACGCGCGATCGACAATCGCCAGCGTCTCTCTCACATTGTGATCAGTCACAAGAATGCCGAGACCTTTTTTCTTCAGCTCAGCAATAATCTGCTGCACGTCATACACCGCAATCGGGTCCACGCCACTGAACGGCTCGTCTAACAACATTAACTTCGGTGCCGTTACCAAGGCGCGCGTGATTTCCAACCGCCGCCGTTCGCCGCCGCTAAGCGTGTATGCCTTGTTCTTCCGGAGCGATGCAATATCTAATTCCTCCAGCAAATAATCCAGTCGAAACTTTCGCTCCTGCGCCGTCAACGGCAGCGTCTCTAAAATCGCCAAAATATTTTCTTCCACTGTCAGCTTCCGGAACACACTCGGTTCTTGCGCCAGATAACCGATGCCGCGCCGCGCTCGCTGATGCATCGGTACGTGCGTCACTTCCGCGCCGTCGAAAAACACTTTGCCGTCGTTGGGTTTCACCAAGCCGACGGTCATGTAAAACGTCGTCGTCTTACCGGCGCCGTTCGGACCGAGCAAGCCGACGACTTCACCGCGCTTGACGTTGATGTCCACGCCGTTAACGACCCGGCGCCCGCCATAAATTTTGACGAGTCCTTCCGTGTGCAGCAGAATGTTATTATCCGACGCCATCGTGCCGGCAGTGTATCAGAACTCTCAAAACTGACAAGCCGCCAACAATCAATTATTACGATTGTGACGCAACTGGCAGCACACCTCACTCGGTCGTTCTCCGATATTCCAAGATGCCTTCGGCAATGCCTTTGGCAAGTTTGTCCCGGTAGTCGGAGGAGATTAGGCGTTGTTCTTCAACGGGATTGCTCAGGAAGCCGGACTCAATCAAAATCGCTGGACACGCGACATCACGGATGACGACATACCGGGCGCGCCGGACGCCTCGGTCATTGGCGCCGGTGATGTGGAGAAGCGAACGCTGACAACAATGCGCGAGCCAGACGTTTTTCTCGTCGAAT
The DNA here is from genome assembly GCA_903847335.1 of uncultured Verrucomicrobiota bacterium. Classification (GTDB taxonomy): domain Bacteria; phylum Verrucomicrobiota; class Verrucomicrobiia; order Palsa-1439; family Palsa-1439; genus CAINDI01. Next base: position 6,693 of record CAINDI010000045.1, read on the forward strand.
TGATTGGCCGCACATTTGTCATCGCCACCACCGAAGAAGCGCCGGAAGGGATTTCCCGTCGACGCTGCACCGGCTGGTGGAACGCAATAGGTTTCAATGCCTTGAGCATTGCCACCGGAATTAAAATGGAGGCTAACAAATAAATCGGCGTTTTTGCGATTGGTCAAAGCCACACGCTCATCGAGACTCACATTCTCATCGATAGTACGAGTGGGAATAACTTTGAGACCGGCGGCTTCGAGTAGGCGTTGGACGCGTTTGGCTAAATCAAGAGTGAGAACTTTTTCGCGACCGATCGCGCCTTCCGCACCGTGGTCGCGACCGCCATGACCGGGATCAAGCATGACCGTGCGCACCGGTATTTTACCAGGCAACCGACCTTCACGGAAGACGGGATCGAGAACTTTAAGAACGTCAAGCGAGGCAATCCAGAGCTGGCCGTGGGTATCGAGAACCGGCACACTGAGCCAATGCGTGACGCCATTGAGAGTGATATCTCGGCAATCGTGTTCGGCGACGAGTTGCGCGGTGGCGCTCCGGTAACTTACGCGACCGGCAGCACCGGAGGAATTCGCACCGAGTTCGTAGTAGGTGGCAATGTCGTGAACGGAAACGTATAGCACACCATTGAAACGCGAAGCTTTGAGTGTGTGCGGGTCGGCCAGCGCAATGCCTGTCAGCGCGAGCACCGTCAAAATTATCCAGCGAAAATTCTGCATGAACAACGATAATCCCTTCCTTGGTTGGCGCGCAAAATCGCACGAACGCCGGTAGATTGCAAGCTTGCCGGCCAGCAGATTTTCTATTGACGGTGTGCGCCGGTGTCTTTATACAAAGTTCGCGCGTGGCGCAGCGCAGACGGGCCAAATCAAACATTTAGCACAGAATAGGAATTCGTGAGTATGGGCAAACAAGCAAAACTCGAACTCGATGGCAAAACATATATCTTACCGGTGGTTGTCGGCAGCGAGGGCGAACACGGCGTTGATATTTCCACACTCCGTCAAACCAGCGGCCTCATCACACTCGACGACGGCTACGGTAACACCGGCTCATGCGTCAGCAAGATCACTTTCATCGATGGTGACAAAGGCATCCTCCGGTACCGCGGCTATCCGATTGAAGAGTTAGCGGAAAAATCCACCTTCATCGAAGCCGCCTACCTGATTATCTACGGCGAGTTGCCGACGAGTGCGCAGTTGAAACGCTTTTCCGACTTACTCACCGCCAACGAAATGCTCCACGAAAGCATGAAAAATCACTTTGCGACTTTCCCGGCCACCGCGCATCCGATGGCGATTTTGTCTTCCATGATTAATGCGGTGAGCTGTTATCACCCGCGACTAATCGAAGGCTACAAAGCGGACATGTTTGATGTTCAAGCGGCCCGGCTCTTATCGAAGGTTCGCACGATTGCGGCATTCGCGTACCGGGTCTCGCGCGGCTTACCGGCGATTTATCCGAAGCCGTCTTACAAATACACCGCCAACTTCCTCCACATGATGTTCTCCGAGCCGTACCAAGATTACGATCTCAAACCAGAAGTTGTCCGCGCACTCGACTTAATTTTCCTCCTGCATGCTGACCACGAACAGAATTGCTCCACCTCAACCGTTCGCATGATTGCCTCGAGTCAGGCGAATTTATTTGCGAGTGCCGCCGGTGGCGTTTGTGCGCTCTGGGGTCCATTGCACGGCGGCGCCAACCAAGCCGTCATCGAAATGCTCGAAGACATTCACCGATCTGGTGACGATGGCTCCCGGTTTATTGCGGCGGCGAAAGACAAAAACTCCGGCAAGCGCCTGATGGGTTTCGGTCACCGGGTTTACAAAAACTACGACCCACGCGCCAAGATTATTAAAGCGCAATGCGACAACCTTCTGAAGGTTCTGAATATCAGCGACCCATTGCTGGACATCGCGAAACACCTCGAAGAAGCCGCCTTGAAGGATTCGTATTTCGTCGAGCGCAAACTCTATCCAAACGTCGATTTTTATTCCGGCATCATCATGCGCGCCATCGGCATTCCGAAAGAAATGTTCACCGTCATTTTCGCTATCGGACGGATGCCGGGCTGGATTGCCAACTACAAAGAAATCGTCGACCACCAAGGCACCCGGATTTACCGGCCCCGCCAAATTTACACCGGCGAAACCGAGCGACACTTTGTATCGCTCAACCAACGCAAATCGAAGGCCTAACCACTGTGAACGTACACGAATACCAAGCCAAAGAAATCCTACGCCGCTACAACATTCCGGTTCCGCCGGGCTCAGTCGCCTCGACACCAGAGGAAGCCGAAAAAATTGCGCGCGAACTTCGCGCCAAAAAACTCGTCGTCAAAATTCAAATCCACGCCGGTGGACGCGGCAAAGCCGGTGGCGTCAAACTGTGCGACACGCCGGCGGAAGCCGCGCAACTCGCTCGTCAGATGCTTGGCAAAACATTCGTCACCCATCAAACCGGTCCGCAAGGCAAAGTTGCGCATAAAGTTTTTGTTGCCGACGCGCCGAACATCAAACGCGAAATCTATTTGAGCGTGCTCGTCGACCGGACCGTCGGTCGTCCGGCATTCCTTGCCAGCACCGAAGGTGGCGTGGATATCGAAACCGTAGCCGCCAAGACACCGGAGAAGATTTTCAAGGAAGCCATTGATCCGGCGATTGGCATGCAACCGTTCCAAGCTCGCAAAATTGCTTATGCGCTCGGACTCGGCGGCGCAGAATTGCAAACGAATGTCGCGCTACTGCTAAATCTTTACCGGGCATTTATGGAAACGGATGCTTCGCTCATCGAAATCAATCCGTTGATTGTAGATGACGCCGGCAAAGTCATCGCGCTCGACGCGAAATTCGGTTTCGACGACAACGCGCTCTACCGGCACAAAGACATCGCCGCGATGCGCGACCTGAATGAAGAAGACCCGCGCGAAGTCGAAGCTTCCAAACACAATCTTAATTACATCGGCCTCGACGGCGACATCGCTTGCATGGTCAACGGTGCCGGTCTCGCGATGGCCACGATGGACATCATTAAACATTACGGCGGCAATCCCGCCAATTTCCTCGATGTTGGCGGCGGCGCCACGCAGGAAACTGTGACTGAGGCGTTCAAAATTCTTTGCTCAGACAAAAATGTTTCCGGCATCCTTGTCAATATTTTCGGTGGCATTATGAAATGCGACGTCATCGCCACCGGCATCGTCGGCGCGGTGCGTGAAGTAAAACTCACTGTTCCACTCGTCGTCCGACTCGAAGGCACGAACGTCGATCTTGGCAAAAAGATTCTGAAAGATAGCGGCTTGCCAATTATTACTGCTGACGGTTTGGCAGACGCGGCACAAAAAGTTGTGGCCGCCGCCAAGAAAAAGGCATGAAACTTTATCTTTATTACGAAAACGTCCAAGAACCGCTAACAATCGAGATACCAGATAACGAAATCGAAGGATTTATGCGCGAATACGAAGAGGCCTTACACGACACCGCCGTTGAAACTTTTCAGTGGCGCAATTCCAGTTTCCGCATCGGCGGTTTAATGGCCATCATCACTAACCGACACGCGAGTCTCTCATGAGCATTCTTGTTGATAAAAATACCCGTCTGATTGTCCAAGGCTTGACCGGTTCCGCCGGCAAATTTCACGCCGAGCAATGCGCCAAGTACGGCACCAATGTCGTCGGTGGCGTCACCCCCGGTCGCGGTGGCGAAACCGTCGAACTCAACGGCGTCAAAATACAGGTCTTCAATACCGTTGTCGAAGCCGTTCGCGAAACTTCTGCCAATGTTTCCTGTATCTTCGTTCCGGCGGCTTTCGCAGCGGATGCGATTCTCGAAGCCGCCGATGCCGGCATCGAACTCATCATTGCGATTACCGAAGGTATTCCGGTCCTCGACATGGTGAAAGTCAAACGCGCGATCGCCGGCACCAACGTCAAACTCATTGGTCCGAATTGCCCCGGCATCATCACCCCCGGCGCTTGCAAAATCGGCATCATGCCCGGTTACATTCACAAGCCCGGCCCCGTCGGCGTCATCAGTCGTTCCGGCACCTTGACCTACGAAGCCGTCTGGCAACTCACCTCGCGTGGCCTAGGACAAAGCACTTGCATCGGCATCGGTGGCGATCCAGTGAAAGGGCTTGATTTCATTGACCTACTGGAAATGTTTGAGACCGATCCGCAAACCGAATCCGTTATCATCATCGGTGAAATCGGCGGCTCCGCCGAGGAAGAAGCGGCAGCTTGGATTAAAGATAATTTCACCAAACCCGTCGCCGCATTTATTGGCGGCGTGACGGCTCCACCGGGACGCCGCATGGGACACGCCGGCGCAATCATCAGCGGCGGCTCCGGTAAAGCCAGCGACAAAATCGCGGCACTCCAAGCCGCCGGCATTGCCGTCGCCCCCACCCCGGCCGAAATCGGCGCAACGTTGATCGGTTTGATGAAGTGACGACCGCCCAGCCGTCCCGGCTTGCCCGCGAAGAATTAATGCAGTTGCCGATTTCCCGGTATACCGGCCCGCTACACGTTTGCACTACCGAAGCCGACCTCACCGCAGCCGCCGAGGCGATTCAACACGAACGCGTCATCGGCTTCGACACCGAAGCGCGCCCGACATTCCACAAAGGCCCGGCGCATCCGCCTTGCCTAGTACAAGTCGCCACCGGTCACGCCGTTTATCTTTTCCAATTGAACCGGCTCAACTGCGCGCCGGTCTTGACCAAGATTTTTGAAAACGCCAGCATCCGTAAAGCCGGGATTGCCATCGGTCGGGATTTATCCGAACTCCAAAAAATATTTCCATTCCAAGCCACCGGCATCCTTGACCTCGGCGATGTCGCGAAGAAAAATGGTTTAGAACAAACCGGTATCCGCAATCTTGCCGGCCTATTTCTTCACGTCCGGATTACCAAAGGCGCGCAGACTTCCAACTGGGCCGCACCGGAGCTTTCCGTCAAACAACTCACCTACGCCGCCACCGACGCGTGGATTTGCCGTGAGCTTTACCTCAAATTTGAAAGCCTCGGCTGGCTGGGATCGATTGGAGATAAACATGCCGACATTCCTGCACACTCGATTTCGCGTCAGTAACCTTGACCGTTCCATTGCGTGGTATGAACAGCTTGGCTTCCGTTGCACCAGTCGCACCGCCCAGTCGCCCGCCGGTAACCAACTCGCTTATCTAGCGATGGCTGGCAGCCAGCACACACTCGAACTTTGTTACTCGCCCGACTACCAATTGAAAGTACCGGAAGATTTGATGCACACCGCCATCGGCTACCCCGACATCATTGCCAAATGCGATGAATTGGAAAAGAACGGCATTACCATCTGGCCCGACGGCTGGCGCGAGAAATTCAAAACCGGCAACAAAATGGCCTTCATCACTGACCCCGACAGCTACGAAGTCGAATTACTCCAAATCTGAGCGCGCTACTTCTTCGACTCGATTGGAATCAGAACTTCGTTGCGGCGAAAGAACGATGGCATAAAGGGCGGGTCATAACGAGCCCAGAGCTCTTCCCCGGTAATTTTCAATTCCTTTTTCGCAATCCACGCACGCAATTGCTGGACATGCTCGTCGTAAAGTTTACGAGTCCAGCGGCCGGAGTAGCTAATACTTGCCATCTGCCGGCCGGCAACTTGCCGGAGCGTAACATTCACATCCGTTGGTTCCGGCAAAGTTTCGAGGGTGAAAGCGGCCGGCATCATGAATGTGATACTCCAACTATTACCGACTCGCTCCTGCCCAACCGGATCGGTCATGGCAATCTTCTCCGCATGCGCCTCTTGGCCAACCGGCCCGGTCATTGCGATTGACTGCCGTGACCGATTGTTACCGGAGATGTAGCGGAAAAGTCGACTAAAGGCTTGATTGCCGGCATCGGCGAAATCACCGGTTACGATTGTCTCTGCAACAATATGAGATTCGTACTGCCGCAATTCGCAACGCCCATCGCGTTCGATAACAGTGAACTTCGCTTCTTCAATCGCCATAGCTACCGATTGCCAAACGAACAATGTCAGAATCAGCGCCCACGTTTTCAGAGCTTTCCCTTCGTGCTCGGCAAACCTTTCACACGTGAATCCCGCTGGCACGCCTGATCAATCGCTTTTGCCAGCGCTTTGAAAATCGCCTCGACGACATGATGCGGTTCGTCGCCGCGCAAGACATCCACGTGCAAGTTACACCGGGCTTCATTGGCGAAGCCTTGAAGAAATTCACGAACTAAACCGACGCGCAGCTTGCCGAGTTCTAAACCGGCAATCTGTTTCCAGTTTTTTGCGGTGAAAACCAGATAGGGCCGATTGCTGAAATCCAACGCAATCCGGCACTGCGCTAGCGTTTCGTCCATCGGCACCAACGCCCAACCGTACCGGCGGATGCCGCGCTTGTCGCCGAGCGCCTGCACGAACGCCTGTCCCAGCGCAATCCCGACATCCTCCACCAAATGATGTCCATCCACCGCAAGATCGCCGGTCGCGCGAATTTTCAAATCACAGAGCGAATGCTTCGCCAGCAAGGTCAGCATGTGATCAAAAAACGGAAGGCCAGTTTGTACATCGGCCTTACCAGAGCCGTCGATGCCAAGCCCGAGATTGATTTGCGTTTCACTGGTCACACGTTGGATTTTAGCGGTTCGTTTTTTCACAAATCTCCTTAGTTGATTCCAAAAATCTATCCATCTCCGCATCCGTCCCGATAGTCACGCGGACACCTTCACGAATCCGGTCCGCATCCCACCACCGGACCAAAATATTTTTCTCCCGCAACCGATCAAACCATTGCCGGGCCGTTAGCGGTGCCGGTGTTTGAGCGAATACAAAATTTGTCTGCGACGGATAAACACGAAACTTCAACTCCGCTAGCCGACTCACCACTCGCTGGCGAGTCGTCTTCACTTTGCGGGTTATTTCCTCGAAGTATTGCCGGTCGTCGAGCGCGGCTTCTGCGGCAATTTGACTGAGACGATTGACGTTATAACTATCTTTCACCTTATCCAGCGACGCAATTAATGCCGGCACGCCGACCGCCCAACCGATCCGCATCCCGGCGAGTGAATACGATTTCGAAAATGTCCGCGCGACCAGCACATTGTCGTAGTCCCGGACAAAATCGAGGCAGTTATCACCGGCAAAGTCCACGTACGCTTCGTCAATCACCACCACGCCATCCGTTTCCTCAATCACGCGCTGCAATTCGACTTTCGGCAACCAGACACCGCTCGGCGCATTGGGCTGTGTGATAAACAAAAGTTTCACGCCAGCCAATTTCGTCAACAAATCCGGATGCACGGTGATTTGAAAGTCATCATTAAGCGGCAATTCAACTTTTTGCGCGCCTTGGATATTAGCCAAGACCGGATACAGCGAATAGCTCGGCCAAAAATACGCCAGCTTTTCGCCTTCGCCGCAAAATGCCCGGACGCACAAATTCAAAATATCGTCACAACCGTTACCGGCGATAATCTGCCCGGCCTCAAAACCAAATTGCTGGCCGAGTTTCTGCCGGAGCACTTTGGCAGTTGGATCCGGATACAAGCGAAGCCGATCATCCAGTGCGGCACGCAAGGCGGCATTAACTCCCGGCGCCGGTGGATACGGATTTTCGTTTGTATTGAGCTTAATGAGACCCGGCACCTGCGGCTGTTCGCCGGGAACGTAACCGGTCATCTGCTCGATATTTTTTCGCGCGTAATTCATTTCAATCGGATTCGCGCCGACGCGCCGTGCGCCGTTAAACCTTCGACATCGGCGAACGCTTGCAAAGTCGGCAACGACTTTCGCAACGCCACCGGTGTGTACTCGATTAAACTCGTGCGCCGCATAAATTGATCAACTGTTAAACCAGCAAAGGCCGCACCGGCGCCACCGGTGGGCAGCGTATGACTCGGTCCGGCCACGTAATCACCCACCACCGTCGGCGACCATGGCCCGAGGAAAATTGCACCGGCCGTGGTCAGCTTTTTCGCGACGCCAGCCGGATTTTTCACCATCACTTCGAGATGTTCCGGTGCAAATCGGTTTGTAATCGTGACTGCTTGCGCGAGATTTTTCGCCAATACGCAAACTGCGCCTTTTGCCAAAACGCGTTCGGTCAGAGCGGAACGTGGCAGCACCGTTTGCTGGCGAGCTAACTCCGCCGGTAATGTTTCGAGCACGCGCCGGGAAGTCGTAACCAGCCAGACTCGTTCTTCACCGGAACCGTGTTCGGCTTGCGCGAGAATATCGGCGGCGATAAATCGCGGGTTGGCAGAATCGTCGGCGAGAATCAAAACTTCACTCGGCCCGGCTAATAAATCCACCGCGACGCGTCCGAAAAGTAATTTTTTAGCAGCGGTGACATAGGCGTTGCCGGGTCCGAAAACTTTCAGCACCGGTCGGATTGTTTTTGTGCCCAGCGCCATAGCGGCAATGGCTTGTGCACCGCCGACCCGGTAAACTTCCGTCGCACCGGCAATACCGATTGCATAGAGCAAGTCCGGATTTGTGCTCGGTGTGCAGGCCACGATTTCCTTGCAGCCGGCAACTTTTGCGAGTGTAATCGTCATCAA
>CAINDI010000046.1 GCA_903847335.1 uncultured Verrucomicrobiota bacterium
CAGGTTCATGTCGTTTTCGTTCTCCAAAAATTGCGGCACCAATGCGGACGATTGTCGCCCCTTCTTCAATGGCGATTTCAAAATCATGACTCATACCCATCGAAAGCTCCGGCAGGCCGAGTTGGTCGCGAAGCTGACGCAGGCGCCGGAAGAATGGGCGCGCTTTTTCCGGTTCGTCCGCCGCCGGTGGAATTGCCATCAGTCCGCGCACTTCTAAATGGCGGCAGCGTTGGATTTCTGCCAGCGCGGCCGGTAAGTCTTCCGGACGGAAACCGTGTTTGCTAGCTTCACCGGCGACGTTGACTTCGAGCAAGACCGGTTGTGTCTTGCCGGCTTGTGCCGCCCATTTGTCGAGTTCACCGGCAAGTTTGACTCTGTCCACCGACTGAATCAGGTCGAATAACATTATAGCGTCGCGAGCTTTGTTGCTTTGTAGATGGCCGATGAAATGCCAACGCGCTCGGCCGGAGACCGCCGGTATTTTGGCTTTGGCTTCTTGGATTTTATTTTCGCCAAAAGTAGTCAAGCCGGCGGCGACAGCGGTATCGACATCCTCCGGAGGAACGGTTTTGGTGACGCCGAGTAGTAAAATGGTGTCAGCATCGCGGCCGGCACGTTGTGCGGCGGCTGCGATGCGGGCGCAAATCCGATTGAGGTTGGCGGCTAATTCATTCATGCCGGCATTGTCAGAAGTAAATGGTCGGGACGGCGAGATTCGAACTCGCGACCCCTTGCACCCCATGCAAGTGCGCTACCAGGCTGCGCTACGTCCCGCTTCGGTCACAGTACCACAGGCGTTCCGGATGCGGCAATATAACTTTGTCGCTTGAACTTTTTACGGCGCGCTCTACACTGCCGGCATGGATCCGCTTCTCAAGCTTTTGGAAGAACATGCATTGCGCACGCCGGCCGACCTCGCGAAGATGTTGGATATTTCGCCACAAGAGGTGACGCGACGCGTGAAGCAATATGAAACCGACAAAGTCATCTTGGGTTATAAGGCGGTCGTGAATGATGATAAGGTGGACACCGATCTCGTTAAGGCGGTGATCGAGGTAAAAGTGCAGCCAGAGCGCGAAGGTGGGTTTGACCGGATTGCCAAACGCCTTGCGAAATTCGACGAAGTCACGAGCCTTTTTTTGATGAGCGGTGGTTATGATTTGTTGATTTTTGTTGAGGGTCGCAATCTCCGGGAGGTGGCGCAGTTTGTTGCTGAGAAGTTGGCGACATTGGAAGGCGTGACCAGTACCGCGACGCACTTCATGCTCAAGACCTACAAAAAACAAGGTGTGCTGATGGAAAGTAGTGAAGAATCTGAACGGCTGAAGATTAGCCCATAAATGTGTTGTATTCCCAGTGGTTCGGACTAAATTTGTAGCGCCGGTCGAGACAACCTAAACCCCATGACGGGTGGAAGGAATAGTATGACTGATAAGTTGGCGTTTGTTGGGATGGAGTTTGTGGATAATCCAGAGCCGCGTTGCCCTTGTGTCCTACTCTTGGATACCTCCGGCTCGATGCGCGGTGAACCGATTGCGGCGCTGAATCAAGGCGTTGAATCGCTGGCCGAAGAATTGAACTCCGATCCGCTAGCCAGAGAGCGAATTGAACTAGCGGTAATTACTTTTGGTGGTGACGTACAAGTAGTTCAAGATTTTGTAACGCCGGCGTCGTTCTTGCCGCCGCGCTTTGAAGCCGATGGAAACACTCCGATGGGCCGCGCCGTGATTACTGGTTGTCAATTGCTGGAGGAGCGCAAGCGGATGTATCAAGCCGCCGGAGTCAATTATTTCCGCCCGTGGATATTTCTAATCACCGATGGCGATCCGACCGATTACAACACCAACACTTGGTGCCAGGCTGTCGAGTTGACACGAGCTGCCGAAGCCGCCAAAAGTTTCGTTTTCTACGGCGTGGCCGTGAACGATGCGGATCAGGGGAAGCTAAACGAATTATGTGCGCCGCACCGGCCGGCAGAAAAACTTCGCGGCTTGAGCTTCAGTGAATTATTCTCGTGGCTCTCCTGTTCACTGCGCAGTGTTTCACTGGCGAATCCCGGTGTTTCACGGCCCACCTTGCCGCCGATGAATAGTTGGGCGTTACTCGAAGCCTAAACGAAAATGCTGACCGTCTATGATGGAAACGGCCGGTCGTTCCAAATCAGTCACGCATTTGCGCAGGGCGGCCAAGGCGCGATTTCTCAACTCAAAGAGCGCAATGACTTGTGCGTCAAACTTTACCATCAACCGCCGGATGCCCAGCAAATCCAGAAACTTAAACTGCTCCAAAATCATACGACTGTCCTAACCGGCATCGCCGCCTTACCGGTTTCGCTCGCCTACGCTGACGCGGAGCGGAAGAAATTGATTGGCGTCTTCTTTCCGCTGATTCACGGGCGAGCGATTTTTGAACTTTACGGTGTCCGGTCGCGCCTTGAACATTTTCCCAACGCGGATTTTCGATTTCTCATCCAGACCGCCTATAATCTTGCGAATGTTTTTGAGCGGTTACATCAAGCCGGGATCATTATCGGCGATGTAAACGAGCAGAACATTCGGGTCCTACCGGACGCGAGCATCAATTTAATCGATTGCGACAGTTTTCAAATCACCGACCAAAAGCAAACTTATCCTTCCAATGTTGGCACGCCGTTGTGGACGCCACCGGAACTGCAAGGCATGGATTTGACCGGTGTGGTGCGCACTGCCAATCACGATTGCTTCGGTTTAGCGCAATTAATTTTCCTCCTGCTCTTTGCTGGCCGGCATCCGTTTGCCGGTATTCCGCGGCACGGCCCGCCGTTGTCACCGGAAGAAGCCATTCGGAAGTATGCGTTTGCGTTTGCTCCGGAATTTCTTGGCGTCCCGTTACGACCACCGGTGGGTTGTCCGCCGCTGGTGTCGTTGCCACCGGAAATTCAGTACAGTTTTCTCCGCGCCTTCCAGGAAGGTTCAGCCCAACCCGGTGCGCGATCGACCGCCGCCGAGTGGAAAACTTCTTTGAAACGGCTGCTGCAAGGTTTGACCATCTGCCGGCAGCATCCGCACCATGTTTACTGGCAAGGCGTGGCGGGTTGTCCCTGGTGTGCCATCATTCGTGAAACTGGTATTAATCTTTTTCCGGGCACGGTGTCGAACGGCAGTGCTGTCGGATTTTCCGAAAATACTTTTCTGACGCGACTCCAAAATCTCACCCTCTATCCTTTTCAAATTCAACCGGTGCCGGCTTCCGAATCTGAACCCGACCCGTTACCGGCGCAACCGGCTGGGCTTTGGAGCATTTTGCAACGGCGGCTCGCGCCGACGCGTTGGCGTTACCGGTGGCTTGGGCATGCGCTGTATCATGAGCGC
>CAINDI010000047.1 GCA_903847335.1 uncultured Verrucomicrobiota bacterium
AGTGGCTCGAAGCGAACTTGTAACCCGGCGAAATGTTTGAAAAGGGTAATTTTTCGGCGGGGAAAGGGTTCTTCAGCGGCTGCTCGGCCGATGACTGGCGGAACAGTCGCCAGATCCACGCTTACCCTCCGCCACGCCATCGCCAGTTGTTCCAAGATTAATGCGGCATTCACTGTCGCACGGCGTTGTTACAGTGTAAACCTTAGCCCTTAGATGGCAATACTATAAATTGTCCAGCTATGTCTCCGTAGTTCCGGACTGAGGCCCTTTAGGGCTGTGTGGCAACCCAAGTGAGCAAGGCACCGATGGAATTAGCAACATCCGTGTTTGTACCCGCTAATCCCAATAGGTCGGCAATCGGATAAATAAACGGCTGGGTGGGTGGCGTTGTTTTGACCGCCGGATTCCAGATGCTAGTCGCACGAATCGGTTGTGCGGGAGCAGACGCGCTAACCGAGATAACATCCGGCAGCGTGGTCTTCGCAGCGAGAGTTTGAATGACGCTGCGAGCCGTTGACACCAATCCATTGAGCGTGGAGTTGGCTGCCGTGTTCGCAACTGTAATACGCTTATCGTGACCGACCAGCATATTTGTGCCATCGTAGGCCGCTAGTTGTGCGGTAAAGACGCGGTCGGTGATGACCATTTGCGTCACCCAATACCGATCAAATGATCCGACCGTTGGTGGAGTTGGGTTACTGATTGCTGGGAGGGTGATAGTTGCCATATACTTTTTTCCTTTGTTTTTGTTGTTTAGTTAGTTGTTAGAGACCACCTGTGCCAATAATATCGAGCTGAGTTAGTTGCTTCGAGATGTAGGTGACACCATTGAATGAAGTTGTGACTTTTCCGTCTGCGACTGTTGAAGTGATATTATGTACAGTTCCGGAGAGAAACCCGCCTTGGACCTGGTATACGAAATCAGGTCCTCCCCATCCTAAAGATCCGTAAAAATCCCCACCACTAATGTAAGAACCACTGACTGCGGATCCGTAGAATGTTCCACCGGCGATGCAGCCACACACATCTATCCAGACTGGACCATAGTAGGTACCGCTGTCAATCCAACTCCCTGCATAATAAAGCGGGGGGGGGCAGCCCCACACCTGAACAGGTCCATAAAAGATACTGTCGCTAGAGCCGATGCGGTCTGAATTGGTGAACTGGCAATCGGAAATTACGGATCCATAAACTGTCGCACCGCCCCAAACAGATCGACCATTCTCCCTGATGTTGCCATAAAAAGTTCCAAAATAGCCAGGACCGTTGTCATTACTGTTATAATTAGGCGATTGTGACGTAACATCCCCATAAAAAGTTCCAGATAGTGAACTACCGGGTGGTGTCGAAAAAACCCTTCCTAGGAAGATTCCAGAAAGCCGAAAATTCCAGGATCGATCATTCGGGAAAGAAGACATATCGAGGTCTTGATGGTAGGTGCCACGAAGCGTGCCTGAAATCCCACTGGTAAAAGTAACTAACCCGAAAAACTCTCCTGACATATCGAATCCATTATACTGTGGATTCAGGATAACAGTTGCGTAGCAAGTCGGAACATTAATGCTATTACTCCCAAAAGTAACCGTCGTCGTCGACGGTAGATAGTTAATTGAGCAGTCGCTACCGTACGCATACAGGGTCGTAACATCCCAAGTCCCTCCGTTAATGTTCCCAAAAACAAGTCGGGAGCTACTAGTGAATGTGCCGCCGTTAATGTTGTTACCGTCGCTGCTAGTATCGCCGGTGAAAGTGCCACCATTGATTGTACCATCTCCGCTAAAATCCCCACCGGTGAAAGTCCCACCATCGATGGTTCCATTGTTCCAAAAATGGTCACCGGTATAGGTTCCATCATAAATGGTGTTATAAGCGTTAATTGCCCCAATATCGCAGGTACCGGTAATCGCCCACGAGCTATCGGACGAACCGATTTCCACATCAATAGTTGGGGGATTGGTCATGAGGCTAGATTGCACTAGGATATCTGCCGCCGTCGAAGCATCCGTCCACGGTGCAACGGTGGGGTTATTGCCAACTCCACCATCCTGGTCAAACCAGTTACTTAGGTTTGACCACATCGAATTTGCACCATCCTGAAAGTACCACGTTGCCATATTAGTACCCTCCCACGAGTGAAGCCAGCATCCATGCCGTGCCATTATATTTAAGCAGGACGATATACGTCTTGCTGCTTGTCAAAGCTTTTGGGCTAGTAAAGCTGCTGTCACTGGGGATCAAGATTGCTGGGCAATGGCTTTAGCAGATTTGCGCGTGCTGCCGGGAGTGGTTTGGAGTTACTTCATCACAGGGGAGCCATGTTGACTGAATCCCAAGTTACCGAATTGCAACACTGGCTATTGCGGAGACAGAAGATTGAGGACCAGCTCACGATCGCGATTGCATCGCAGAACGATCATGCGGTGAATTTTCTCACTCGGGATCTGGCAGCGTTCGAGAAAACAAAACCGGCTTGGGCGGAAAATCTATGATCAAGCGGCACCTCTTGAATTTCTGGCCGCACTGCAAGTTGATCGTTTGCGACCGATTGTTGAAGGCGATCAACTTCGCCTGCCGTCACCAATCACGGATTATTGACTGGCAGATGAGTGCTGTAATGGAGCTTAGGCTGCCATGATCGACCGGTGCATCACAGTCAAAGAGGCGTGGCCGAAAAATTGGCGGGCGCATTTGGCCGGGGGCAAGATCGGCGTGGGCGGTGATATCGCGACGACGACGAATGCGAAATCAAATCCGTCGGCCATTGCCGTCGTGGAGCAGCTCGGGTTGGATTTCGTGGTGCGCGCGTTGACGCGGTTCAAGACGGATGATGGCGATGTCTATGCGGCGATGTTGAATGAGGCCATCACGTTACCGGAGCCGCTGCGAGCGCGGCGAATTTGTTTGGATGCCACGAGTGAAAAATTCTTTGCCGCCGGTCAACAGAAACGGTTGGTGGGTCGGGTGCCGGTGGAGTTGGTTGTCGCCAGTGAGAAGACCGAATATCTCGGCGAGGAAATGATCTTCAAGGTGTACTTGGGGAATCTGCTCGTGAACACGCTGGAGGATGGCCGGTTGTGGTTGCCCAATGAAATCTGGGTGCGGAATGACATTCGCCAGGTGAAACGGGAGAAGGGAAGCTTCGCGGCAGACATTGCAGAAGATGGCGGCCACGGGGATTGCTTCGATGCGATCAAGCTGGCGTTGCACGCACTAATCAGTGGCGGTGGTCCCGCGACCGCCTCGTCCGCTCAAGTGGGATCATTTGGACAGAGCGGGTTGCAGCGATTCGTGACCGGGTTGAAAAATCCATTCGCAAATAAATTCTTTGGAGGACTGACACATGGCTAATCAGAAATTGACGTTAGGGCAACGGATCGCGGCAGTGTTTACCGGCATGATCCCGACCAAACAAGTCACGCGCTATAGTTTCCGGGGTGAATTGCCGTCGATTGCGCAAGCATTGGATGTGGACTATGTCCATTCGATTTTGCGTTCGGCAGAGGCCGGCAACGTGATGGATTTGTTCGCGTTGTACCGCGATATCATCCTGGATGATTCGCATCTGCAGACGGAGTTCAGTAAACGGAAGCTGGCGGTGATTGGTGATCCGTTGAACCTCGAACCGGCCGATAAACAGAATGCGGACGACATCTTCGCCAAAAAGGTCATCTTGGATGAGATTGAGTCGTGTCCGTCGTGGTTGATTGCGTGCTCACATTTACTGGATTCGGTGTTGTGGCCGG
Source organism: uncultured Verrucomicrobiota bacterium (assembly GCA_903847335.1). Lineage (GTDB taxonomy): Bacteria > Verrucomicrobiota > Verrucomicrobiia > Palsa-1439 > Palsa-1439 > CAINDI01. The sequence continues at coordinate 3,744 of CAINDI010000047.1, forward strand.
TGGCGATTGTGGAGAAAGTTTTTAAGCCGAGCACCAAGCCGGGCTTGCGCTACGAACTGGCCGAGTTAGTCCCGGTACCGGAACGGTTATTGGATTATACCAGCGGTCATTTGCAGATTCGCGGGACGGATCCTGAGACGGGGATCCCGACCGGTGAATTGAACGATGTGGATCTGAACCGGTACATCGTCCATCGTGGACATCTGTTGACGGTGCCGGACAACTGGGGCGGCCCGATGCGGTCCCTCGTATTCTGGTGGTTGCTCAGCTCCATGGATCGAGATTGGTGGGCCCGGTTCTTAGACCGGTATGGTTCACCCTTCTTGGTCGGGAAATATGACCAGGATGATGATGCGTCGCGGACGGTGCTGGAGCGGGCATTTCAATTTGCGGTCAAGCTGGGCGGATTAGTCGTCTCAAAGCAAACGGAGGTTGATGTCAAACAAGCCGCCGCCTCCAATTCCGCCGATGCGTATGAGAAGTTCCTGACCATCTGTCAGCGCGAAAAATCAAAGCTGATTGTCGGGCAAACCTCCAGCGCCGAGATGCAGGCTTCCGGTTTAGATGGTGGCCGTGGCCACAAGAATCAAGAACAGGTTCGGCAGGATATCCGCCAGTTTGATGCGTTGATGCTGGGCGTGACGTTGCGGACGCAACTCTTCGATCAGTTTCTGCGAATTAACGGTTTGCGAGGGCGCACACCCCGGCCGCTCTGGGGCGCAGTTTCCTACGACAATGCCAAGATTCTGGGTGAGGTTTTGAGCAATCTCCGGCAGGCTGGGTTAGAGCCAACCGATGATGCGATTCTGGTTGTGGCCGAACGGCTGGGGTTTGGGGTGCAACGAACCGCATTACTCGGTGGAACAAATTCAGGCTTACCGCTGAGCGCGGAACTATCTTTACTCTTAGCCGATCCGAGTTTTTCGCGGCGGGGATTATTAGTGGATGGTGCCAATCAAGAGATCTGTCGCCGCGGTTCGGCCGCCTTAGCGCAGGCCTTCCGCGGACACTTGGCACCAGTGCGGCGAATCATCCTCGAAAGCAAGAGTCCCGAAGACCTAGAGCAACGCCTCAAACTGTTCTATGCCGACTGGACGCCCAAACGCTTAGGGCCAGTGATTCAAGATGCTTTAAGTGCTCAGGCTGCCAATGCGGTTCAGAACTCCTGAAGCCAACCCTTTTCAAACTATTCGCCGGGTATCGGTTATGGTAGAGTTTTGAAGTTTGAAATGCCAAGCGTGGTATGCACCGTATGAAACACAATTCCAGACACTTAGCTCCAATTCGGCTCAATTAGCCCCATTTCAAGCTTTCCGTCTGGTCTCAGTCCGCTGATTGCAGTATCAAACCCCCATGGGTGCTACACTATTGGACCGCCACCCGTTGCACTTTTCGACCGCCGTTTACAGAGTGGCCAAATGTCGCAACCAGATAATCGAAGAGAGGACGGCTCGTCTTTTCTTCATCCTGCTCGGTAAATAAACTAATCACCGACAGTTGGTCATGGAAATATCGGTACTCGGTTCGATCGAATCGCACCTCGCCAAGCGGCTCGGTTTTGCTGGGGCAGACGAAAATCTGGCAGCCCGCTAAATCGTACTCAAGAGTCTTTTCTGAAAGAGCGACCGGTGGGGAACCAAATTGCTGGTCGAGGTCTTGGAGAGCCTGAGTCTGGGTTTGGAGGCGGAGTTCTACAGCCCCACTTTTACGGCCGGGATCATTGGGTTGCGCCATGGTGAGAAAATGCTAGGCCTACAACAGCGACGGTTTCAATCTTTTTTAACCGCTTTTTTCGGTTTTGATTTTTCCAGTAATTTCGTCACATCCGTCATCTTGTCCACCGCATTCCGGAGACTGCTAGCCTCTAAATGTGTGTAGTTTTGAGAAATCGCTTTGGTCTCATGCCCGGCTAGGGCCATGGCCACCGCTTCATTCGCGCCGGTGTTCTTCAGAATGGAAACAAATGAATGACGCAACGAGTGGAACGATAATTCCGCCACAGGTCGCGCAGTATTTCTTCCCTTCCCTGTGCGGATATGGCTTCGCTCTTCGGCCATGCCCGCACTTACTAACACACACCGAAAGCCATCGGATAGCTGCGAAATTCTCAATTTGAATAAGGATGGGAATAAGGGCGCATCGGGATCATCACTCGACGGCAAGTTCTCAAGATATTCAGCCAGTGGCTTGGCTAATGGTACCAACATTCTTCGACCGGTTTTCTTGGCGACAAATGCCAACGTGCCTTGCTCCAAATCCACTGTCCGCCATGTCAGCCGGGCTGTATCCGAAAGTCGCGCGCCAGTGTATAAACTCGTGAGTGTCGCTCCATACCAGTCCGATCCCCTGGCCGCGTTCAGCACTCGCTGTAATTCAGCGAGTGTAAAGGCCCGCCGCTTACTCTCGCCGCGCTGCTTCAACTTGTCCACCGCGGTCGCCGGATTGCTTGTTAAAAGCCCTTGTTTCAGCGCCGCAGTAAAACAGGCCCGCAAAACTTTTACGCCAAGATTCGCCGTATTGCGGCTCAATAAACGCGCTTGTTCGTCACGAAAGCGGAGGACATCCGCCGACTGGATGGACGCGATATCGCGATCCGCTTTCGTTCCTAAAAATGTCACAAAATGCTCCAGGGCGTACTTGTAGCGCTGAACTGTCGATGGTTCCGCTTCGATTTGCTTGGTCTCCAACCATTGCCGGCACCATGCGCGGACTGTAGCACTGGGCAGGGATTCGGTGTTAATCGTTGCAAAAATATCCGCCACACCTCGCGCCACGATTTCACGAGCCGTCTCCGGGGTTAATTTACCGGTTTCACCCACGCGTGTCGCGTACTCCCACGCGCGACAGATTTCCCACGCGGCACGTTTATTGGTCGTCTTGGTGGATTTGAAATATCGCTTGCGATCCGCACCGGTGCCGGAGCTATACGCACAATACCAAAATTGACTTCTCTCTTTGGGGTCCTTGTGTAA
>CAINDI010000048.1 GCA_903847335.1 uncultured Verrucomicrobiota bacterium
AGACGGAGAGGGACTTTGGTTTACTGCAAACTGCCTCGGGCTCTGGTAGCCCAACTGACTATGCGGTCGCCGCTGATTGTACTCCCGCCGATAGTCTTCCACGACCACCCGGGCTTCCGTCAGTGTCCACAACTGTTCCCGATTCAAACACTCATCCCGGAATCGACCGTGGAAACTCTCCACAAAGACGTTCTGCCACGGACTACCGGGATCAATGTAGAGCGTCTTGATTTGCTGCTCCCGCAGCCACTGCTGCACCGCGTGGGCAATGAACTCGGGCCCATTGCCCGAGCGCAGATGCGCAGGCGTTCCATGTTCCGCAATCGCCTTCGCTAACCATTCGAGGACATCGGTGGCTTTCAAGGCTCGATCCGCTCGGAGCACATGGCACTCGCGCGGGTATTCGTCCAAGATTGTGAGCATCCGTAACGCACCCCCACGCACAGTCGCATCCGCAATGAAGTCCCACGTCCAGACATGCCCACGATGGTCCGCCTTCACCGGCCAACCCGTCGAGACTCCCCGCCGCACGACCTTGCGCTTCGTTGGCGGCACCCGCAGCCCTTCGGCCCGCCGTAATCGCTGGATTTGCCGCTTGCCCACCGCCCAACCCGCCTGGCGAAGTAAGGCGGTAATCCGCCGATACCCAGACCGGGGATGCTGTTCCGACAACTCCCGCAAACGCTGCCGCAGTTGCGCTTGGCGGGACGACAACGGTTGCCCACGCTACCAATCAGTGGAGCGAGCTAAGTGCAGAATCTGACACGCCGACCGCCCGGAACACAGCTGGGCCGCGACTGCGCGCTGCGCCAGATCTCGGCGCTGTCCCGGGCTTAGAGTTTTTTTCGCAGACAAACTCCAGTACGCGATTCTTCAACAGCGACTCCGCCAACATCTTCTTCAGCTCGCTGTTCTCGCGCTCCAGCTCTTTCAGCCGCCGCGCTTCGTTGATCTCCATTTGCCCGAATTGCCGCTTCCACCGATGGAAGCTGACCTCCGAGAGGTTGTGTTCTCGACAGACGTCCAGAATCGCTTGACCACTGTCCGCCGCTCGTAAGATCCGAATCTTGTCTTCCGTCGTATACCGCTTGCCTTTCATTCTGAGTCCTTTCTCTATCCTCCAGACTAACACCACAGGTGGCTCGAAAAAGCGAGGTCACGTCAGGATATTGTTTCTCATCTGCGAGGTAATTTGGTAAAATTTTTTCGATGAAATTTTTCTTAGGCGTGGATGTTGGCACCGGTAGCGCGCGGGCAGGATTGTTTGATTTCCGAGGAAAAATGCTCGCGTCGGCGAAGCAGGACATCCGTTTGTGGAAACCGCAACCGGATTTCGCGGAGCAATCTTCCGACGACATTTGGGCGGCGGTCTGCCGTTGCGTCCGCGCGGTTGTCGCCGAAGCGAAAGCGACAGCAGTGGATATAGCCGGGATTGGCTTCGACGCGACGTGTTCGCTTGTGGCGGTGGACACGGAAGGGAAGCCGGTGTCGATCAGCCCAACGGGCAACGACGCGCAGAATGTCATCGTTTGGATGGATCACCGGGCAATTCCGCAGGCGGATCGCATCAACGCCGGCCAGTACGAGGTGTTGCGGTATGTCGGTGGCGTGATTTCGCCGGAGATGGAGACACCAAAGCTGCTGTGGTTGAAAGAAAATCTGCCGGCGACGTGGCGGCGGGCGGCGTGTTTTTTTGATCTGCCGGATTTTTTAACGTGGCGCGCCACGGGCGACGAGACCCGGTCGTTGTGCAGTACAGTTTGTAAATGGACGTATCTCGGCCGGGAAAACCGGTGGGATGATAATTATTTCCGCGCCATCGGTCTTGGCGATTTGGCGGACGAAGGTTACCGGCGCATCGGCGTGCGCGTGCGACCGATAGGGGAGCCGGTCGGGCGCGATCTCAGCGCCGTGGCGGCAAAGGAACTCGGGCTGACGCCGGGCACGGCGGTAGGCGTTTCGATTATTGACGCTCACGCCGGTGGGGTGGGATTGATCGGCGCGGCGCTCGACGGCGAGGCGACTACTCCGGAAATGCTGGAAGGCCGACTGGCGTTGATTGGCGGCACGTCATCGTGCCACATGGCGGTAACGCGCGAGGCGAAGTTCATTCCCGGCGTGTGGGGGCCGTACTACTCGGCGATGGTGCCGGGGATGTGGTTGGCGGAAGGCGGGCAATCAGCGACCGGCAGCTTGATTGATTTTGTGATTCAGACGCACGGTGCGAACGCGGAGTTACAGGAAACGGCGCGCACGGCCGGGCGAAGCGTGTATGAAGTTCTCAACGACCGGCTTGACGCGTTGGCGGTGGTGCGAGGCGTGGCGTTTCCGGCGGCGCTGACCGACGAGCTACACGTCTGTCCGTATTTTCACGGCAACCGGTCGCCACGCGCGAATCCGACGTTGCGCGGGATGATCACCGGATTGAAATTATCGGCGACGCTCGATGATCTGGCCCGATTATATATGGCGACGGTGCAGGCGGTGGCGTACGGCACACGGCACATCATTAGCGAGATGAACCGGCATGGATACCGGATTGAGACGGTGCTGGCATGTGGCGGTGGGACGAAGAACCCGGTGTTTTTGCGCGAGCACGCGGACATCACGGGATGCCGGTTGGTGTTGCCGCGCGAACCGGAAGCGGTGTTACTCGGTGCGGCAATTCTCGGCGCGGTCGCGGCGGGGCAATACCGGTCAGTCATGGAAGCGATGGCGGCGATGAGTGAGGCCGGTCGGGTGATTAAGCCGGTCGGCGACGAGGTAGCGCAGTATCACCGGGCGAAATACGAGGTGTTTCTGCGGTTGTACGAGGATCAAATGGTATACCGGAAAATTATGACAGAGGTGAAAATATGAAAAAGAACAATTCAAAAATCGTGTACCTAGTCGCCAGTGGCGACCTGCGGTTGTCGGCTAACCGGGCGTGTGAAGCGGCGCAGGCGGCAATGGAAAAACAAATCGCGGCGGCGGTTGCGCGCGAAGGATACCGGATCCAGCGGGCGCATCCATTCGACCCGGTGAAGCGGCATGGATTCATTGACAGCCAGAAACGAGGCATGGAAGTGTTTCGCGGGATACCGGCGGATGAGCCGTTAATCGTGGCGGAGGCCGTGTGGCAATACAGCCATCATGTGTTGCCGGGGTTGACGACGCATCGTGGGCCGATTCTGACGGTAGCGAATTGGAGCGGAGAGTGGCCGGGGTTGGTTGGGATGCTCAATATCAACGGCTGCCTCACGAAAGCCGGCGTAAAATTCTCGACGTTGTGGAGTGAGAATTTTACCGACGAATTTTTCCTGAGCGGTCTCCGGCGATGGTTGAAGACCGGCGCGGTGCGACACGACACGTCGCACGTCCGCCGATTCGTGACAGCTAAAGCGCCGGCGGGAGCGGTGGCGGCGGGCGTGAAGTTCGCGTGCGAGTTACGTGGCGCGAAAGCAATCATGGGGATCTTCGACGAAGGTTGTATGGGGATGTACAACGCGATTATCCCGGACGAACTGCTTCACGCGACCGGCGTGTTCAAGGAACGTCTCAGCCAGTCGGCGCTCTACGCGAAAATGTTGATGGTGTCCGACGCCGACGCGCAGGCGGCGTTCAATTGGCTCGTAGAGCGCGGCATGAAGTTCCAACTCGGTAGCGATCCGAAGACGGAATTGACCCGCAAGCAAGTGTTGACGCAATGCAAAATGTACATTGCCGCTGTGCGGATGGCCGGTGAATTCGGTTGTGATTGCATCGGCATCCAATATCAGCAAGGGCTGAAAGATTTGTGTCCGGCCTCCGATCTCGCGGAAGGTCTGCTCAATAACACTGACCGGCCACCGGTGCGCGACGAGGTGACCGGCTGCGAGTTGTTCGCCGGTCAAGCCGTGCCGCATTTTAACGAAGTGGATGAGTGCGCCGGACTGGACGCGCTGGTGACGTACCGGCTTTGGCGAAAACTCGGTTTCGACGGCGCGACCACGTTGCACGATATCCGGTGGGGAAGGCAATACCGGGACGCGTATGTTTGGGTACTGCTGATTTCCGGCGCAGTGCCGCCATCGCATTTTGTTGGTGGTTACCGGGGTGCATCGAGCGAGCGTCAGCCGCCGGTGTATTTCCCGTTGGGCGGCGGCACGGTGAAAGGCGTGAGCAAACCCGGTTGGATTGTCTGGAGCCGGGTGTTTATCGAGGATGGCAAACTCAAGATGGATACCGGCTTGGCCGAAGTGGTGAAGTTGCCGGACGCGGAGACAGCAGAACGATGGCGGTTGACGACGTCGCAGTGGCCGATCATGCACGCCGTGCTTCAGGGAATCACGCGTGATCAGATGATGGCTCGGCACAAAGCTAACCACATTCAGGTGGCGTATGCACCCGACCGCGCCGGGGCACGAAAGGCGTTATACGCCAAAGCGGGGGCAATGAATGAGCTTGGCTTCGAAGTCAGTCTCTGCGGTGAAATTTAAAAGACCAGTCTTACTCCAAAGCGTACAACTCTCTACTCAACCACGCCACACTCACGGCGTAGGTCATCGTAATTATTTTTCAGTTAAATTCCAATGATCAGTGCGGAATGGAAAGGCGGGTAATCCCTCTTGGTTGGCGAGTGTTCCGGTGGGATTGTTCGCCCAGCTATACCGTGCCGCGACCGGTTGCGGTACGTTCGTCGCCGTTAGGATAACTGTATTATTTTGGGACAGTCGCGCCACGGCCCATGAAAACTGGCGATCGGCACCGGCCAGTGCGAACCCTTTGAGGGGCTGGCCATCCTTGGTAATCAATCCACTGCCAATCTGCGTGAATGACACACGGACTCGGTCGCCATCAAACTGGGCGGATTGGAAACGTGGGCCAGACCACACCAACCGCCGTTCACCATAAACGGTGGCCCGAGCGGCCAATGCGAGTCGATGCCCGATGAGTTGCTTGTTCGGTGGATGGATATTGAAGAGGGAGTCATCCGGCCCCAAAACGTCGATGGCAGAGACTTCTTGGACATGATCCAGTTGCAGTGCAAAAGATTGGGCATCCCGGAGCGCCGGCCAAGTATCATCCTCTACTGGTTGGCTTTGCGGTTTCAGAAAATTGGCCAACTCCACAAACAGGAATGGTGCATCCGGGCGCTCCCAGCAACGGCGCCAGTCTTCGATCAAACCAGGAAAGAGCACCCGGTATTGCAGGTGCCGATCGGCATTGTTTTCCCCTTGCCACCACAGGAATCCCCGGGCGGCATACGGCGCCGCCGGGGCAACCATGCCGTTAAAGAAACAAGCGGGAGCGGGCTGTTTCAGTTGCGCCTGCTGGTGGCGCGCCATGGGTAGATGCGCCTGGATGAAGGTGGGGCTGAGGAAGGTTTCAATACATTGACCGGGCACCGCGAGGTGTACAATGCCGACCGGTATTTTAAGCTTCTGGTGAATTTCCCGCGCAAAGAAATACGGAACCCCCGGCAGGTTGGAAACAGTCTCCGGTGTTACGGAAATCCAGTGTGCCGGCACCGTCCGTTGCGGCGTTTCCGCCGGCCAGCCAGACTGGTTCGTTGACGTATTGGCGTCCCAAATCCGGATCAGCGGAAAATTGGCAGTCGCTTTTTCACCGGCAGCGTTCCGGCAGCCGCCTTCATGCCACCACATATTGCTCTGACCACCGGCGATCCAAACTTCACCCACCAACACGCCCGTCACAGAAACCGTTTGCGATCCTTTGATGCCGAGCACAAACGGACCACCGGCTGAACCTGTTGGAATCCGGAGTTGCCACTTCCCGTCTGCGCCGGCGATGGCTGTTTGTTCCTGATTCCGGAACGTTACCGTTACAATCGTTCCCGGCTCATCCCACCCCCAGAGCGACGCGGCGGTCCCTTGCTGAAGAACCATGCCGTCTTCAATGATGGAAGGTAATTCCCAAGCCGCTTGGCATTGGAAAACTGCCGACCCTATTCCAACAATTAACGCCAGCAGTAATCCTGTCCAATGTTTCATCAGTAGTAACTGGGGTTAAACTGCCGGGCGGTGGTAATCGCCAAGACCGCTGGTACACCGCAGTTATCTTTACCGGGCAGGATATCAATCGCTGTAATGGTCACGTCGGGACGGGGGTTGGACCATTGTTGGGAGTAGGCGACGGCGCTAAAGCCCGAATTCTCGTAGGCTTTGACCCAAGCGATTTGCGCACCCGGAATGATCGCGGAAGTCTTTTGGTGATAATCTTCCACGTCCACCTCGGCCTGGACCGGAATTTCAACCTGTTTTCCATCGGCGTAATGAATTGCATAGCGGACCAATTCGTAGCTCCGTCCCTCCTTAATCTCGGCAGGACTCCGGCGCTTATCAATGCGGGCCGCTTGCAGGAAGAAAATGGCATCGGCCTTTCGGTTCACTGCGATGCCGTGAATTTCAGCTGGCAGTTGACCGGGGATTCCCCGACCGGCCAGCATCAAGACATTCGGGACAGGTGATGTGGCAAAATCGTAGATATTGAACTTGGCGCCGGCCATTTGCTGATTGCCGGACGGCAAATCCTTGAAAGTAAATTTCTTGTCACCAAACCACCCCTGCTCATCGCGGTACTGAGTGCAATGGGTGGCAATTGAAACCGGCTCGTAGGTCAGGTTCAGGCCGGCCAATTTCTTCTGGCCGACGGCAAACTGCGCGTGCAGATTGCGCAGAATCGTGCTCAGGATAGTCTGTTTCTTGAGGGTGTTTTCCGCCACCTCTTCGCGGTCTTTGAAAAGCAGATTACAAAGCACGATGTGGCCCCGGCCTTCCGTGTAATGCATCAAGCCACCGACATTCAGCATGGCATGCACGTGCTGATAAAACTCGGGCGATCGTTGCGCTTTGAAATAGATGTTATCGATGCCAAGGTACGGTTTCTTATTTGGCACCGGCATCCAGCCCGCGATTTCGAGTGTCACTTCCGTCGCGGCGCGTGGCGGGTCAATGGTGAAAGTCTGCGGATCTGCAGTGGGTTGCGTATCAAAGGACAGCCGATGCTCGCGGTCGCCGTCGAAGATCAGATTCACCTTGGTCTGCGGCCAGTACAGCACGTTGCCGACCCAGGTGAAGGCCGTGAGCTTCTGCGGCTTTTGCAATTTGATCGCCACCGGAAATGGCGAATCGTCCTCAGGCTTCTGAAAGTTAATGATGAGCGGCCATCCGTCGACGCTGAAGAAGCCGTTGACGATGTTATCGTACGCATGGAATGTCGAGGTTCCGAATGAAGCCACCTCATCATAATCCACGACGTGGCTGAACATGTCAGACACGACATATTTACCATCTTGAAAAGAGAAGATCCGCTGTGATGATTCCAGCCGAACGTCACCCGCCGTCAGGCCGGCCGTCAGGCGGTCGCGCACGACCGGTAATGTAACGCGTTCGCGTTTACCGGGCCGCAGCATGTGATCCACACCCACAATCCGGTTATAATCTGCCAGCCCTTCCGGGGTCACACCGCAGAGTACGAGGGCCCCGCCCCCGCTCGTGAATGCCTTAACTGCCGGCAGATTCGACGTCAGCGTTTTTAGCGCCGCCGGCGTCGCTGCGACAATGGCGGTGGCGGGAGTTTTTTGCTGGATGGCTGTCAGCGCATCCGGCACCGGCGTGTATTTCAAACCGCTTGCATCGAGGACAACTTGTAATTGCGGTGCGGCAACCACCGCAGCCACGACTGGATAAAATTCCTGCCGGTACGTCGCGGCATAGCCGAGCAGATTGAGGACTAGTTGCTGGGCAACAGGATTGGCATCAAGTTGGTCGGTGACCGCCAGTTGACAGAGCAGCAGTAATCCATTATCCGCGACCACTTCTACCAGGGCTGTATAGCGGAGTTGGTCGTGACATTGCACAAGCGAGAGGGCACCGCGACCGGGTTTCTCATAGGCGTTCCGATAGACGGGACGGCCTGCACCCCAAGTGAAAAAATCGCGATCCAATAGACCCGCGGCAACCGGATGTACTGCATCTTCAAAGAACGCCGTGTTGCCGGTGTTCTTGGCGGGATTCATCGCCGCTGACAACCCTTGGTACCGGAGCGGAAAGGACTGATCCAAGACAATGACCCGCCGTCCGCCGGCCGCGTAATCCGCCAACCGTTTGGACGCACTCTCTTCCGTATCCAATGCATCTTGGCCTACCACAAGAATGTGCGCAGTGGGCGGGAGCTTGTCGAGTGAATCGACCCTTGTAAAGGCAATGTTGCGAGATTTTAAAAACTTCTGAACCGCCCCTTGCGGATCGAAGACTGCCAAGCTACCTCCATCGACACCGGCGAGGTCCCGCGATTGCGGCGTGAGAACTGAAGCCGGTTTGACGTCACGGAAAACTTCTTTTCCACCGACAGAAAGGGTTAACACAATCTCGCCGTCCTGACGGCCTTTGACCGTTGGCAGTTGTAGCGACTCATCAAATTGGCGATGAGTTCCCGGAGCGACACTAAACTCCTGGGATCGACCCCCGACTTTCCGGCCATTCAAGGTGAGGGTCCAAGCAAAGGTAATTGGATCTGTGGAATGAGTGTCGTTAAAAATTGCAAATGGACGACTGACAGTGCGACCAGACGGGAAAGTCCAGTTCCATTCGCGCGAAAAAACAGCACGGGCGGCGAACGCCGTGTACTGGCTGCCATCCGCGTCATTCTGACCAAGCCAGAATTGCCAAGCTCCATAACCGGCCCACCGGTACCCTTCCTGCAGCATGCGGTTCCAGATCGCCACCCCTTTGACCGGCTTACCAGCAAAAGCGCTATCGCCCTCGAAGTAGGCAACCTCGGGATGATTCCCTTGCATGAAAAAATCCTCGCCCAGAAAGCGTGGACGTTGCTGATCCCACTCCCAGCGACCACGACCGGCCCCTTTCGGATTGGCTTCGTACGCGAGATCGGGATAGCGATCCGGTGCACCGGCCACGTAATGATCGCCATGCACGGGCAACGTCTGGGCTTTGGTGGCGCCGCCACCGTCCACCATATTGGGACGAGTGGGATCGGTCTGTAAAATCGTCACCGACGTCTTGGTGGTTTCATCCTCAAACATGTCCATCCAGAAGCCGTAGAGATTAATGCAGTTGATGAAAAGAAATTCGTTTTCGATGGACCAGATCATCACCGATGGGTGATTGCGTTCGGCGCGAACTTGCGCCGCCATCTGTTCACGCCAGTTGCGCAACAGGTCCATCTTGAGGGGGGATTCCGTTTTCAGATCGGGATCCTGCTCGACGGCCCAGTAGCCAATCATTTCGCCGTCCAATAAGCCGGAGCGGCGGCAGACAACACCGTTTTCATCAAAGAAATTGAGAGTCTGCTCCGGGGATAAGCCCAGCCAGCTGGTCCCCCAGAAGCGCATCACTGTCTCGTTCTTCGCGCGATAGAACTTGAGCCAATCCTGCGGGGTCGTGTGGCCATGGCAATCGGCCCAGCCATGCCAAACAATGCCATTGAGCTTAAAGTCCTTGGTGGACCAGTCCCATTCCCGGAAGCCGAAGCGTGTCTCCGAGATATCCACTACGCGGCCGGCTACCGCGATCTGCACCCGGAGCAAATAAAGCACCGGGTCGTCCGGCCACCAGAGTTGGGGATTGGCCCACGCCCCGGTCAAAGAAATGGAGTTGGAAACGCCGGCCGTGATTTCAAATGGCTGGGGGGCAAAGGTCTTTTCCACAGCCCCACTTTTCAAATTCACGGCCTGCCAGCGCACTTCGCCGCGAACCGGTTTGGCGGAAGGATTCACGAGGGCCACATCCGCCGTCAAGGTCTGGTGTTGGACCGAGGGTTTTACGAACACGTCGCCCGCATACACCGGCGCGCCAACGGCAACAAACTCCGGCGGCTGAAGAATGCCGGATTCGGGATGGTTCCAGATGGGATACGCCAGCTCTTGAAAACCCTTGCCGAGGTAGCCAATGGGCAGGTTGAACCGGCGCCGCAGTTTCATCGGGTTGGTCGGATTGGTGGAATAGGCATACCAAGCGTCGCGAATGCCGACCCAGACTTCATTGGTACCCGGCTGGACCGCCGCTGTGATATCCATGTCAAAGCCGGCCAGCGGCTGCTTGAAAAAACCGCAATATTTACCATTCACGACCACGGTTGAGTTCAGGTTGTTCAGAGGAAAATGTATGTAGAAGCCGCGACTCGCCTGCGTGGCCGGCACGTTCACGCGGGTGCGATACCACAGGCGATGGGCAAAGATCAGGTCGGGACGCAAGGTGTTGCGATCGCCGGGCACGGCAATGGCCGACCACCAGGGTTGCGCCGGAACATCCCGCATCGGCTGGGCAATATCCGCCGGCGGCAGTGCTTCGTCGTTACGGCAAACTTCCCACAATCCAGTCAATGTCACAGACGCACGAGCCCCGGGGGCGGTCGCTTCGGGCAATTGGAAAACCTGCGCAGCCGCCTGCTGATCGCGGGCTGTTTGCCAAGCTGCGTCGGGTTTGTGTGGCCCGTTCGGGTGAAAAGGCTTTGCCGAGATACACAAGGCATCACAGGCAAAAAGAATGCGGGCTGTCTTATCCTTTTCATCCTTCGTACGTGGCAGCCGAAAAGTCAGCGTATGGGGGCCGTCCGTCAGCGGCTGTTCTCCCAACTTAAGCCAGGCGACTTCACACCATTCGCTGAGTTCCATCAAATCGGTTGTCAGTTCTTGTGGTTCCACGCGCGACCACGGGCCGTCATCAATCCGCCAGTCAAATGGCGACCGCACAAACTCATAGCCGATGCGCGCCCAGATCTGGCATGGCGAAACGTCTGGTGCCATAGGCGCGGCAAACTTGTATTGAATCAGCACACCTTCAGCCGGGACGCCGCCATCCACTTTGTCGGCCGCAATGCTGATCTGGAGCCATTGGCCACCGGAGAGAATGTTGGTCCGTCCCCATCCTTCCAGTTTTGGGGTGACATTAATACTCGCCGTGTTCTCAGCTTCGATCCAAGTGTAGCTCGCGCCCTGCGCCAAGGTAGTTATCCAACCCAAGGCAAGGAGCTCAACCAACGGTCGGAACCGGGCCGGACTGATCCGGATCCATTCGGTAACTGTGTTCCAGAATTTCAAGGATGGTTGGAGTTTAGTTTGTAGGGTTGGTGGCTGCATAATAACTTGGACTTTTCTTTGGATGGTGTGGCTACGAAGTTGTTGACCAGACTGAGGTTGAGACAGAGGTAAAGACTGATTAGGAAGCTGTTTCATAATTATTATTTGGCCAAGCGGTTTGTTAGTTGCAAGTCCCAAGTAAACTACAAAGATTTGTCGAAGGATTGACTGAATAGTCCGGATTAAAACTAACGTGATTATCAAAATATAGAAAATTCATCCCGCGGGCCTTATTGTGCCGGAACATTAAAAACCATTGCGCATCCGTCCCGAGATACGAAACTGCCGCACTGGAAAAAAGCGGATCATTCAATATGAGATATCCATTTGCGTCCCCATCTTTCTCACCATACATGATGACTGTTTCTAAACCACCATTACTCGGTCTAATGTCATCAGGGCGGATTGCAGTTGCAGCAGCGTTGCCGTAAGGAATCCAGCTCCCGTACTGGCTCCATATTTTATAGTTTACGCCATAGCTGACATCGCGAAAATCAGCATTTCTCGTTGTCCCGTTCAGTTTACTTACGCGACTAGGTTGCCGGTCAGCCGGACAAATAAAAGCTCTCATGTAACAACTGTCGGCGCTTCCTCCGCTCGATTTTCCACAATAGTATTCTTGGAGTTGAACATTCATTCCAAATCCACAAGCATTATCACATCCGCCATTATAACCATAAGCCGCCGGTATATAGCTATTGTAATCCCCTTGGTACTGAGTTGTGAGTAAACCGATTTGCCGAAGATTACTCACGCAAGAGATTTGTCTAGCGCGATCGCGCGCGCTTGCTAACGCCGGTAACAACAACGCCGCCAGGATCGCGATGATGGCAATCACAACCAAAAGTTCAATCAGCGTGAAGGCTTGGTTTCGCAATTGGCTGGGTTGCCGCTGGCCAAGCGCGGAGCAAGTGCGCAGCATGATTCGCGGTGACTGCGAAAACTCCACCGGAAGAATTTGAGCCGTGGTGGTCTCGCGGTCCGGAGCCCGTTTACAATTTCTACCTAAGTTTGATGGATTAGACAGATATCACCTGAACAAAATAATCTTAGCACAAGGGGTGGATGGACAACAATTGTTGTTCGCGCTATTTTTGTTGCAAATCAGGAATTCAACCTTGACCGATCTGTGAACGCTGTTAGGATTGCCACTCGTGAAAGAGAAACGGATTCTGTTATTGCTCGATAACATCGGGAATGTCGTAATACAGAATCGGGTCGGTATTATTCGCTATGCACGTCCGCATACCTCGTGGGTTTTCCTTCGCTTAAGTCCTGGTCTTCCCAACCTGATGCGTTTGGTTCGGAATTGGAAACCGCACGGGGGTATTGGAAGAGTCGGGCGTGAGGATCTCATTCGGTTGGTACGCCGTTTGGGTATCCCGTTTGTCAACATTTTCGGCGGCCGCCAGTTCCCGGAGGTTCCCCAAGTGGGGACGGATGATCAAGCGATCGGGCGAATGGCGGCGGACCATCTCGCCCGGTTGGGCTTCCGTCATTTTGGATATTTTGGCCTGCAGGAGCTGGGGCGGGGTGGTTTTGCGAGTGAGCGTGGCAAAGGGTTTGCCGCCGAACTCCAGAAACGCGGGCACAGCGTCGAAATGTTCAACTGGAACCGCAACTATCCGGGACGAGTTCCCCATACCGCGCGCACCCTTTGGGGGGAAGTACGCTGGCAACGCTGGCTCGTCTGGCTGCCCAAACCGGTGGCGATTTTCGCCTGTGACGACCTGCGGGCCCAGTGGCTGGCTGATTTATGTTATAAACTCGGCCTGCGCATTCCTGAGGAAGTGGCTTTGATTGGCGCGGATGGAGACGAACTGGAATGCCAAACTGCCTGGCCCCCGCTTTCCACAGTGCGCATTCCCAGTGCCACGGAAGGGTATGAAGCCGCACGAATGCTGGAGCGATTACTCGCCGGCCAAGCGCCTCCCACCGAGTCAATCCTGCTCTCACCCGACCGGGTTCTCACGGCGGCTTCGACGGAATTATCGGCGGTGTCGGATCCGCGCCTCGGCCGGGCGTTGCAGTACATCCGTGAGCATTCTCATGAGAAATGCCCGGTCGAAGCGATGGCGCAGCATGCTGGATTATCGCGCCGCGTGTTGGAAAATCTATTCCGCCAGCAACTCAAGACGACGCCGTTTAAGGAATTACGCCTTCTCCGGATTGAGCGAGCTTGCCAACTTTTGCGCGAAACCAACGACAGCCTCGATACGATTGTGAGCCGGATCGGCTACTCCTGCCGAAGTCGGTTTTCGACTGACTTCCGCCGTCAAATGGGCATCACACCAGTTCGCTACCGGAAGCGTCAACACCCAGCTCCGTGATCGCTTAACCTAATATTAGCGCCGTATCCGCTTGCCGAAGTCATTTTGTAGTCAGGAATGCTGCTTATTTTTGTTAAGTGTGAATACTAGATCTGCAATAAAAATAACGCAAAATCAGCTATCGCCCAAGTGGCGCGATGCGCTATTATCTGGCTTAGTTGCGTGAGGTAAATTTGTTTAAACTGATCTGGACAAGAAGAGCCGACAACTGGAAGCGGCGAATTGCGGTTGGCATTGGCCGCTTATTGGTGACACCGGCTGGTGATTTTATTGGGACAAACACGGCTTCCGGTGGTGACTTCACCAACCCCGCCGTGAGGAGTGTTAACGATAATACTTCCGGCCTTAATGACAATGTTTGGCTCACCAATACCGGTGTCTACACCAGCGGTGGCGCGACCAACTCACTGTTCGTCTTCAGCTTGGGCACGCTGATTCGTACTTTTCGCACGGTCTAACGACTGAGTTCTAACAAAGGCAGAAGAAAAAGGATTTAATAGTGAAATATTGCAATGAGCAACTGAATCACGTGGCATTTCCCCTCGGTGGAGTGGGTGCCGGCATGGTCAGTCTCACGGGTACCGGGGCGCTATCGCAGGTTTCGTTGCGTCACAAGCCGGAGGTTTACCACGAACCGCAAGTTTTCGCTGCACTGTACATTGCCGGCACGAAAACGGCGCGAGTATTGGAAGGACCGGTGCCAATGTGGAAAGCCTTTGGCAGCGCAACAGGTGAACCCGGCAATGGTCTCGG
>CAINDI010000049.1 GCA_903847335.1 uncultured Verrucomicrobiota bacterium
TAACTCAAGGTCTCCTTAGAAAGGAGGTGATCCAGCCGCAGGTTCCCCTACGGCTACCTTGTTACGACTTCATCCCAGTCACGATCCATACCTTCGGCGCCTGTCTCCTTGCGGTTAACACGGTGACTTCGGGTGCAGACCGCTTCCATGATGTGACGGGCGGTGTGTACAAGGCCCGGGAACGTATTCACGGCGTCGTAGCTGATACGCCATTACTAGCGATTCCGGCTTCATGGAGGCGAGTTGCAGCCTCCAATCCGAACTGGGCTCGGTTTTCTGGGATTTGCTCCACCTCGCGGTCTTGCATCCCTCTGTACCGAGCATTGTAGCACGTGTGCAGCCCTGGCCGTAAGGGCCATACTGATTTGACGTCATCCCCACCTTCCTCCTCGTTTAAAGCGAGGCAGTCTGTTTAGAGATCCTACTTGCGTAGGCAACTAAACACAAGGGTTGCGCTCGTTGCGGCACTTAAGCCAACATCTCACGACACGAGCTGACGACAACCATGCAGCACCTGTCTATCCCCTGCACCCTTTCGGGCCGTCACCGGCTTTCACCGATTTTCGTGATAGATGTCAAGGCCAGGTAAGGTTCTTCGCGTTGCATCGAATTAAGCCACATGCTCCACCGCTTGTGCGGGCCCCCGTCAATTTCTTTGAGTTTTAACCTTGCGGTCGTACTTCCCAGGCGGCTTACTTATCGCGTTAGCTTCGGCACGCAGGGGGTCGACTCCCCGCACACCAAGTAAGCACCGTTTAGGGCCAGGACTACCGGGGTATCTAATCCCGTTTGCTCCCCTGGCTTTCGTCCCTGAGCGTCAGGAAGTGTCCAGAGATTCGCCTTCGCCACCGGTGTTCTTGCTGATATCTACGCATTTCACTGCTACACCAGCAATTCCAATCTCCTCTCCACTCCTCTAGCCGGCTAGTTTCGAATGACCTATCACAGTTAGGCTGTGAGATTTCACATCCGACTTAACCGACCGCCTGCGGACCCTTTACGCCCAATGAATCCGAACAACGCTTGCAGTCTCTGTATTACCGCGGCTGCTGGCACAGAGTTAGCCACTGCTTCCTCTTCCGGTACTATCAACTGTTCACGTATTAGGTGAACAGCATTGTTCCCAGATGACAGAGGTTTACGATCCGAAGACCTTCATCCCTCACGCGGCGTCGCTCCTTCAGGGTTTCCCCCATTGAGAAAAATCCTCGACTGCTGCCACCCGTAGGTGTCTGGACCGTGTCTCAGTTCCAGTGTGGCTGGTCGTCCTCTCAGACCAGCTACCCGTCTTAGGCTTGGTGGGCCATTACCCCGCCAACTACCTGATAGGCCGCAGCCTCATCTTCAAACACCAGGTCTTACGATCCCCAGTTTTAACTTTTCAGTCACATGCGGTATTAGCACCGATTTCTCGGCGTTATCCCCCATTTGAAGGTAGATAGCTACGTGTTACGCACCCTTTCGCCACTTAACACCTTACATATTGCTACGCAAAGTGTTTCGTTCGACTTGCATGTCTTATCCACGCCGCCAGCGTTCGTTCTGAGCCAGAATCAAACTCTCCGTTAAATAATCTTTCAGACCTTCGCAGACCTGATCGATCGCACGTTGAGTTACCTCAAATCACTTCGAGGTCGATCAACCATAGGCTCATGGTTGATCTGTTATACTTCACTCATAGTTTTTCCGATTTGCATCGGAGAAACGTGGGCTCTCACGCATCGCACATTTCAATTCTCAAAGAACAAAACGCACCACCATCAAGGCGGCGCGTAACAATCTGCTTTCAGTTGATCAACACTCAGTTCATTGACTGAACGCTGATGACTAACTGCCGACTGTTTCCCGCCTACATACGGGATAGCTCCGCTCTACAAATTTTCGGTATTCGATCCGAAAGAACTTTCTGCACTACACTCGCAAGCTTCCTTCTACTTACTCCGTCTGTAACCGCCTGTCAAGCCCCTCGTCTAAAACCTTACTTCCCGAAGGGACGTGCAAAATAGCCGGAGCCGCCGATGAATGCAACAATTATTTTCAAATTTTTTATATCCCCACCGGAACCCTTTATTTATTGGTGTTTTTTGAGTTGTTCCAACAATATTTACCGCTATACTTTTCATTATGTCTGAAAAATTTCACAGCATTTCAATCCTGATTCCGGTCTTCAACGAAATCAAAACCATCGAAGAAATTATTCGCCGCGTTCGCGCTGCTGATACCGGCGCTCTTGCAAAAGAGATAATTCTCGTGGACGATTCCTCCACCGATGGTACGGCAGAAATTCTCAAACGCTTTACCGTCGCGCCTGACATAAAATGTTTTTCTCATCCGATTAATCGCGGTAAAGGCGCCGCAATTCGCACCTGTCTCCAACACGCCACCGGCGACATCCTTCTCATTCAAGATGCTGATCTTGAATATGATCCGGCTGATTACCCCAAACTCATTAAACCCATTCTCGACGGTCGCGCCGACGTTGTCTATGGCTCACGTTTTGCCGGTGGCACCCACCGTGTTTTATTTTTCTGGCATTACATGGCTAATCGGTTTCTCACACTTCTTTCCGACATGCTCTGCAATCTTAATCTCACTGACATGGAAACTTGCTACAAAGTTTTCCGCCGGGAATGTGTTCAAGATTTAAAGCTGACTGCCGAGCGTTTCGGTATTGAACCAGAGTTGACTGCGAAGCTAGCGCGCCGCCGGTATCGGTTTTACGAGACGGATATTAGCTATGCCGGTCGCGATTACACTGAAGGCAAAAAGATTGGCTGGAAAGACGGCCTCGCGGCGCTCTGGTTTATTTTCCGGTACCGGTTTTTTGATTAGGCCCACGACTGCCTTGCAAATATGGCTCCGGTATAATTTTCCGGTCATCAATCTCGTGCAGCACTCGGTCAAAAATATCCCACGACGCCGCCAACTCATCCGCGCGAATAAACAAACTTCGCTCTCCCGCCACCACATCCAATAATAACGATTCGTACGCCTCCGGAATCACGCCGGTAAATGCCGTCCGGTACCGCAAATTTAATTCCGTCGTCTCCAGTCGCATCTTCAAGCCGGGCGCTTTGTTGACCACGCGCAGAAAAATTGCTTCATCCGGTTGAATCCGAATCACGAGTTCATTCGCCGCTAACGCATCACCAAAAATATTATGCGGCACGTCGTGAAACTGGATGCAAATTTCTGCCAGTTGTTCGTCCAACGCCTTCCCGCACTCGACGATAAACGGCACACCTTTCCACCGAGAATTATTCACGCGCAACACCGCCGATGCATACGTTGGCGTCCGTGAGTCCGGTGCCACGCCGGTTTCTTGCCGGTACGATTTTCGTCCGGCAGAATCTCCCACCGGCGCGACGTATTGACCGAGTACCAAATCTTCCAACTCCACCGGCCGCACCGCGTGCAATACTTGCACTTTCTCATCGCGAATCGGTGTCGCCGCCAGACTGTCCGGGCGCTCCATCGCCGTCAACGCCAGCATCTGCATCAAATGATTTTGCATCACATCGCGAATGATTCCAAAGCCGTCGAAGTAACCGGCGCGATTGCCGATGTCGAGCGTCTCCTTCCAGACAATCCGCACTTGCCGGATGAAATCGCGATTCCAGATCGGTTCAAAAATCCGGTTGGCAAACCGCAGCACCAGCAAATTCTGAATCACTTCCTTGCCGAGGTAATGATCAATCCGGTAGGTCTGCTCGTTGGTGAAAACTTTTCCAAACTCCGCCACCAACTCATCCGAACTCGCCCGGTCGTGCCCGAACGGTTTCTCAATCACGATGCGCGTCCAACTTTCCGTATCATCACAAGTCACCAACCCGGAATTACCAATTGCCCGCGCCACATCGAGGAAAACCGACGGCGGCGTCGCCAGATAAAACAATCGGTCGCCATCCCATCTTCCGGTAACTTGTTGGATGCGTTCCGCCACGTCGAGAAACGATTCCGCCTTACCATATTCGCCGGTCACATAATGACACCGCGCCAGAAATTGCTCCGTCATGGTCGCACATTCGTGAGCTTCCGGCGTGTACCGGCACATTAAATGTTCCGCCGTCCGCCGCCGGAACTCCGCATCCGTCAGTGGCGTCCGGGCAAAACCAAAAATGCGAACTTCCGCCGGTAAGAGTTTTTGTGCGAAGAGCGAGAAGAGCGCCGGCAAAACTTTCCGTTGCGCCAAGTCACCAGACGCGCCAACGAGAATAATATTTAGTGGTGTAACCATGGTGTAAAGACATCGGCCAAAAATTTACTTTTCGCAAATCGCGGCACGATACACTTCCAAAACCGCCGCCCGCGCCGGCACACGCTCGATGGCAGCTTTTAAAATTTTGCAGGCATCCATTCCGAGTTTGGACTTCGCCAACACCTGATGCGCTAGAAATGCCGCGTAACCGACGACTTCATCCGGCTGACCGCGATCAATTCCGGTAAGGAAAAACTGGCAAGCGCTCGCCGGTGGCAAAGCGCTCCACGGAATCACTGTTTCTGCAAAACCGTAATCACCCGCTTTCTGACGCAGCAGGATTTGGATCGCGTCAAAGCTGACAACCTGACCGGTGAGTTCGCCGCTTTTGGTTTTCAGCGTTACCGGAGCAACCTTCAGCCGTGCGTTCAAACCGTTCCGTAGTGCAAACAGACAATCAAATTCACTTTGCCACCGGTCTAATTCTTGTCGGAATACAGAATCTTTGTCGGCTTCCACAGATGTCGCTTGGACAAGTTGTCGACCTTTTTCCCATTGCAAACCGGTAATCAGGTTTTGCAATTCCACTTTTAATTGCTCCAGTCGAGCTTGACGAGCTTGGACAATCTCCGCCGCTTTCCGCGCCTCAACCGCCTCTGCTTGTCGTTTTTTCTCAGCCTCAGCCGCTACAATTGCCGCGGCTTTTTCCGCTGCCGCTCGCTTGAGCGCAGCCTCCACCGCAGCAGCGGCGGCTACCTTTTCAGCCGCCGCAATCTGAGCTTTCCGTTCCTCTTCAAGTTTCTGGCGCACACCGGCAATCGCCTCCGGTAGCTTTGCAAAGCCAACACAGTTGGTAGCTTGTTGCGCGCAAACTTCAATCGCCTCGGTAAGCTTTCCATCCGCGCGTAAATTTCTAACTTCAATCTGAGCAACCTGCCACTTTTGATCGGCCATCTCACGCAACTTCGCTCGCTCAGCGTCCACCCGTTGATTCGCTTTTGTGTCGGCAAACTGGTTCGTCCAACCTCGCGCATACACTTCATCTGCCTGACTGAGTTGGTTCGAGAATTTATCTGCTTCCGCTTTCAAGGCTTGAAATGCTGTCGTCGCCGGCGCTTCCCGATCAATCACCGACTTCCCATTGGGTTGATCACGGAGCGCAAACCAGATTGCCGCACCGGTGACCGCGAGAATCGCGAGCAAGATGAAAACTTTACCGCGTGCCGATTTGCGTTGTGCCGGCACATTCGTCAGCCGGATTTCATCTAAGCACCGGTCCAGCGTTTGCAGCAATTCCGCGTAGCTCTGGTACCGTTCGCCGGGATCTTTCGCCAACATCCGACTCACAATTTGCGCCAGAGAATTCGGCACGTCTGGATTAAAAGTTTGGACGTTCGGCACCGGTGCGCTCGTGTGCATCTGCAAAGTTTCATCCGTCGTCGCGCTGACATACGGCGGCCGGTCCGCCAACATCTGAAAGAGCGTCGCGCCGAGCGAATAAATATCGCTCCGGTGATCCGTTGCTTGACCGGCCAACGCTTCCGGACTGATATAAACCGGCGTGCCGAATAGACTTTCGTTACCAGCTTTTCCCGCGCTCGATTTCACGCGCCGCACCAGACCGAAATCCGCAATCTTTACCGTGCCGGTACTCGCAACCAGAAAGTTCGCTGGTTTCACATCACCGTGGATGAGACCGTGTTCATGGGCGTGCTGGAGACCGCGCCCCACTTGCTGGGTGAACTCCACCGCTTCACGAATCGGCATCTTATGCCGCCGCGTCAGCAAGGTTTCCAATTGTTCACCTGTGACTAGCTCCATCGCAAAATAGACCACGCCATCGTGTTCGCCGGCGGCGTACACATGCACAATATTCGGGTGGTTGAGCGCCGCGGCGGCGCGGGCTTCATCTAAGAATCGCTGGGCAACTTCGGTATCGCGAACGAGTTCTGGGGCGAGCACCTTGACGGCGACAAATCGTTTTAAGCCTGAGTCATACGCCCGGTAAACCAAACCCATTCCGCCGCGCGCCAGCAATTCCACTAGCTTGTACTGACCAAGCTGGTCGCCGACTTTCAATTGACGCGGCGTATCGGTTGGTTCCGGGTTACTCATTCCTGAGGTGAGAGAATAGCAGAACTTTTTCCGATGCCAAGCCCGGCCTTACTGCGTGGAATACCGGAAATACCGCGTCCGGAACTTCACGCTCCCGGAAGAATCGTCCCGCTCCACAATCGCTTGGATTTTCGCTTCACCGGTGACATTGGTGTAAATTGTTGCGCCCGCCGGTATTACCTGCAGCGATTGAGCAATCGCCCAGATTGTGAAATCGTTCCCCCGAGTCGTTATGAGATTTGCGATGTCACGAATCGGTGTCTCGTTTGCTAGTTTGGTACCGCCAACATTTAGGTTTTTGATTTCGCAGACTTCGCCAATAAATGCCGTGACATTGGTGGACAAGGCTGGGAATAAGGCATATGTGACATTTGACAATGGCCAACCGGAATAGAGATTATTGATACCTGTTGCTGTGGCAGTCGTATTCGTCAGTAACGCTTGTAATGGTTTATTGCGCGCCTGAAACAGAGTCGCTCCATTCGTCGGCATTGCATTCATATTAATTCGGCCAACAATATTTGTCGAATCGGTCGCAGAAAACAAATCAAGCACCGCCCAATCTGGAATCAAATTCACTGAGTTCGCCGGCATCAATTCGGTAGAAAACTGCGGTTGTAACCAAAGTGTCCGCCATGGCACACCGGTATGAATAAAAGCTAATTCACCGGGATACATCGTGCCTCGCTGCCGCACCACCGGAGCTGTTGTATTCGTATGACAACTCTGGTCGCCATCTGACACAAACTGAACTACCCCTAATGGCACAGTTATAGCATTCGTATGCCCATAGAAAACCGTTCCATTATTAAACCCACCCAATGTTCCAGTACCATAGACTGCCACGCCACCAACGGGATTCCAATTATAGCTAATCGGTTTGACACGTGGGTCATTACAGGCCGTAATCCAATTAAAATTCGTAGTGGAGGTATGATTATTCGCTGCGGTCAAAAGCGTCCGTAAATCCAGCGTCATCGTATAGTTTGTGAGCGGAATTAGTGCATAATCAATCCGATTCCACCCGCCAGCGCCACCATTCACCCGGTAGATTGCCTTTACAGTGCTAGGTAAGAGGGTGATGTAAACTAATTGATTCGTATCGGCAATAGTCGTTGTTAACGGAGTCGCTGCGGATGAAAACACCGAATAGGCAATACCGCCATTCGTCAAGCCCATTAGAGTCGGAGCGGAGATAGTCCCCTGATTCGGTGGCGAAACGTAATTCGTTGAATTATTATTTACAACTGCGATAACCGGTTGATTCGTTAAATAGATTTCTGTGCCGGCGGGCGGACTCCACGAGCTACTGGGATACATATACCAAACCTCCGTAACCGTTTTATTTGTAAACGACAGCAGCGCCCCACCGGCTGGCGCGGGAGGATTCGTCGTAATCACAATCGTATTAGAAATCACCAATTCATTCAGATATGGCGTCTGTTTCAGACCGAGATAAGCCGGCGTAGTCGTATCATTCCATCCTGATCCTGAGTCCGTCGGAATGTTATTAGTATTGATATAGTCTACAATGTTTGCCGCAATCTGTTGAACACTGGGATACTTGTTTGAGAAAGTTTGGTTCACTCCAAAAAAGTTTGTTAAATTGATGTCCGATAATGCTGAAGCAACTACCGCTACGGCTGCCTGTGGCGAACTAGCAGTCGCAACAATATTGCTTAAGTTTAACCGCTTAGTGCCCCATGGGGTGTAGTCTGGCGAAGTCGAGACTGTCGTCATGTAAAATTGATTGGTGTACTCATCAAGCTGGCTGATGCTATTGGTTTGCTGTAGACAATCCAGAGTGTCGAACGGTCGAACAGTCGCAACAAAATTTGTAATCGCCTGTTGATCGGCAGAACTAAATAGCGCCGTCAAATCAATCGCGGCCATAGTCTGACCATTGGGGTCAGCGCTACGCGTACCGGCAACATTGACATTCACTTTTGCAGATTCGTCGTCCACCCAGTAAGCATACCGGCTGTATTGCGTGGTGGTTCCACTGACAACCACTGCTAGATTTGACCAACCCACAAAGATTTTCTGACCTGAATAGGTCGTATTACTACCAGTAATCCAATATCCGGCGTTCAGATCAATACTGCCGGAATTTACAATGTTGGACGTGTACAACTGCACATTCGTCCAACTGCCGTTACTACGCCAATAGATTGCACCGGGCATTGTCATCCAAGTACCACCAAATGGCGTCGCGTTCCAAATCTGGCCGACGGCTTGATCCACGGCACCTTGGGCGAGTTGCCGGGCTTGAATCATGGTGTTGAAATTCTTCGCGCCCATACTTTCCACTCGCATACTCACAGCAAACGCCACCACCAACATCGTCACCATCACTAAAATCGCCAGTGTCATCACCAACGCAATCCCGCGTTCAGAAACCAGCCGCCGGTGAAGAAAGTTTTTCATGACATCCAAGCTCCTATTGTCCATTCGGAATCGACACGTATGTGCTGAAAGTTTGCGTTACCGGCAGTGCGCTGGCACCGGCCTTCACCCGGTTGGTCGAGCGGCTATCAATAATCCCAATCGTAATTTGCACACCTGCCGGAGGGCGAGCAATCATCAACGCCTGTCCAGCAGAGGTACTTGGCCAACCGGCGCTACCGGTGGAGTTCCAATAAGTTGGAACCGTAGGATTCCCGCTCGAATCTGTGTAACTCAGTGTGAACGAGACAACATTCTCTGCCAGCGTATTGACCGTACTCACCGCAGTGGCGGGCCACGATGGTGGATTGGCGTACCAATTTGGACTTGCTGAATAAAGCACGACGCTACGAGTCAGCGCAAATATCGGAGCGGTGCCAGTTAGTTGGTAAAAAACACCCGTTACATCTACATTATTTGTTCCGTTCACCGTTGCGACAAACGCCATCGCGTTTGTACTCCCCAAAAATGAGCTATTAGGCGTAGTGACCGCCTGCGTCAATTCTTTGGAAATAAAATCCAGAGTCGCCCGCGCTTGACCGTAGGTCTCCACGCGATTCTCTGCCTGCAACCAACTCCGGCTCGCTTGGCTAAACGTCGCCACTAACATCACCACCAGCATCGACAAAATCGTCATCGCCGCTAACAATTCCAAGATGGTGAAACCACCACGGCGTTGGGATTTAGATTGGAATGAAAGGCGTGTCATTGGTCACCGGTAGTTCGCAATGGTCGTGGTATAAATATTTGTATTCATCGGCGTTGCTGACTGCGCCGGCCAAACCACCATCGCCTTAACCATCGTCATTGAGGTAGATACTCTCAGATTCGTCACAGTGATTTGGTAGTAGCTGGAAGGTCCGGAGGCATTCGTCTGATTTCCAGCTTGGTCGAAATAACTAGCGGTTGCTGATCCAGCATTCGCCAACGAGTAATTCATTCCCCACAGAGTCGTATTCGTGAACGACTGCTGTCGCAAGGTGCTGAACATATCCTGCACAATCGTGGCGGTAATCGTGCTATCGGCGGCATTGCGCGCCGCCGTCAATCCGCCGGGCAACAAACCGAGCACCGCCACAATGCCAAATGACGTGATCGCCAGCGCCAACGCCACCTCCACCAGCGTAAATGCCTGAATTGCTTTCCGTTTCATTTCCGTGTCACCGAAATATGCCCAATCATACTATCCACCGTAATCGTACCGGCATTGTTTCCAATGTGACCGCCACCGGTAAGAACTCCCGGCCCATTCTCGCCAGGTGTACCACTTACATTAGACGTCACAAAACCTTCTTGGATGATGAGATAATTTAACTTAAGGGACGGTGGTACCGTGGCTGCCCCAGTCGGTTGGAATTCGATATATGCCAGCGTACCTCCAGCGGCACCGTTTGTCGGATATGGGACATTGCTATCGGATGATAATTTATTCAGGCTACCTGCTGAAGTATTCAAATAGTAATAAAAAACACTCCCCATCGGTAGGTATTCCCATTTGCCAATATAGTTCCAACCCGCCGGTGCCGTTCCAATCGCCGTGCGATTACTCGCAACCACCGCAAATGAAATATATTCGCTATTGGTATAGGCAATTCCTGTGTTGTTATACGGAAACACTACGCGTGTGATGGTTCGCTGGGTAATCGCGTATTGCCGAGCCAGTGATAACGCGTTCGAAACCTGCCGGAGCGAGGAGTTCACACTACCGGAGGTGGCAATCCGCATAAACGCTGGGATTCCCGCGACCACCAGCAAACCAATAATCACCACCACCGCCAGCATTTCCACCAGCGTAAAACTAATTCGTTGCCACAAGCGTTTCATCGGATTACCAACTGGTAACGTAGCTGGTATATGTGCCAGCATTTCCAATCGACCAAACAATCACTCCGGCGCTAATCGTCGGCGGACTACCACCACTAATCGGATTGGCAATGGTGTTTGCATAAGTGGTATCAAATTTAACCTGATATCTTTGCTTCCACGGATCCAGATAGTTTGCCGGTGTTGAAGTATCTAAGTCTTTCGGTGGAAAATCGTAAAAAATAATCTGCCGAGTATTCACACCCCAACCCGCTGAAGTTCCCAACAGGCTTTGGTTCACATCTTGTGCGCCGGATGTATTATTCGGCCACTGACCATACTCGGTATAGAAAGCTTTGAAAGCCGTCGCTAAACCGGTCACGGCAGTTTTTGCTTTCGCATTTTCCGCTTTCTGAATTCCCGTTTGAATGGCCGGGAATAGTAGCGCTACAAGAATGGCAATAATCACAATTACCACCAACAATTCGATCAAAGTAAATCCCCGTCTTTTCATAGTTTCTCCTGTCGGTTCCGCAACTCGTTCTCCAATCGTTCGCTCAGCCATTGTTTCATCATGCTCTGGTAATTCAAATACCGGGACCGCGCCATCCGTTTTAACCGCGCCAGCATCCGCGGGTCAATCCGTAAAGTAATCGTCGTGGATTCACTCTGGTCCATTCCCGCCAGCGAAGACTCCATCAGCCGCGCATCCAACCGGTGCGCCATCCAAAATTTTGCCTCCTCCGGCTCCGTGGCAAAAATCGGAATCGCCTGCCATTGCGTCACGAGGTCCATTCGCGCAATTTCCTCTCGTAAAAATAATCTTCTTCCTCCGTCATCGTCCGCGCACAAATCACTCGCACCCGTTTCCCATCCGCCCGAAACACCGAAAAAATTCCGCGCCCGTTCAACGTTTTCCCCAGACAAAATGCCCGCGATTCTTCCGCAAAACGCGGCGCATCGGGAAATAATCGTAAACTGTGCGGGTCTTCAAAAGCTTCCTCCACCTCGCGAGTCGCCGGAGCTGCTTGCCCATCAAACGGTAAATTTGACCAATCAAAGTCCATCGTCTGTCTTCACGATGTAAATACATTAGCCATACCGCCGTGTCAAGCGGTTTTATTTAAGTACCAGCAATTAAGGCAATTCCGTCTGCCCAATCAAAAACCGGTCACACTCCCGCGCCGCAGCCCGACCTTCGTTAATTGCCCAAACCACCAAGCTCTGACCGCGCCGCATATCACCGGCGGCAAAAACACCTTCGACATTGGTCGCAAACTTTCCGTGCTCGGCTTTCACATTCGTCCGTTCGTCGCAAACAATTCCCAGCGGCTTCAGCAAAGTTTCCTCCGGTCCAAGAAAACCCATCGCCAGCAACACCAATTGCGCCGGTAACACTTTCATACTCCCGGCCACTTCCTTCGGAACGAATCGTCCCTTGTCATCCTTCGCCCACTCCACGGAAACGATTTCAACGCCACTCACCTTTCCAGTCGCATCACCGATAAATCGTTTTGCCGTCACCAGATATTTGCGCGGATCAGCACCGAAAACCGCCGCCGCTTCTTCCTGACCGTAATCCATTTTATAAACCTTCGGCCATTGCGGCCACGGATTATCGGCGGCGCGTTGCGCCGGTGGCTGCGGCATGATTTCGAGTTGTACCAAACTCTGGCAACCTTGCCGGAGCGAAGTCCCGCAACAATCCGTTCCGGTATCGCCACCACCGATCACCACCACATCTTTCCCTTTGGCGAGACTGAACTCTTGCCCATCCAAAACCGCTTTCGTATTCCCAGTTAAAAACTCCATCGCAAAATGAATTCCGCCGAACTGCCGGCCCTCAATCATCAAATCGCGTGGCCGAGTCGCGCCACCGCAAAGCACCACGGCATCAAAATCTTTCCGCAATTTTTCCGCCGGTAAATCTTTCCCGACTTCGCAGCCGGTCACAAACTTCACCCCTTCTTTCGCCAGCAAATCCACTCGCCGTTGCACCACGGTTTTGTCGAGTTTCATGTTCGGAATTCCGTACATCAACAAACCGCCCACCCGGTCCGCCCGCTCGTAAACCGTCACCGCATGACCGGCGCGATTCAACTGCGCCGCGCACGACAAACCCGCCGGGCCGCTACCGACCACCGCCACTTTCTTGCCGGTCCGTTTCGCCGGTGGCGTCGCCGTCACCCAACCTTCCGCGAAACCTTTTTCAATAATCGAACACTCGATATTTTTAATCGTCACCGGCGGATTATTCATTCCCAACACGCACGAACCTTCGCACGGCGCCGGGCAAACCCGCCCGGTAAACTCCGGAAAATTATTCGTCTTGTGCAGCCGCTCCAACGCTTCCTGCCAAAGCCCCCGGTAAATCAAATCATTCCATTCCGGAATCAGATTATGAATCGGACAACCGCTCGCCATTCCAGCCAGCAACGCGCCGTTGTGACAAAACGGAATCCCGCAATCCATGCACCGCGCCCCTTGCGCCCGGAGCTTCTCCTCCGGCAGATGTTCATGAAATTCCTGCCAGTCCTTGAGCCGCGCTTTGGGCGACCGGTCCGCTGGTAACTCGCGTTGAATCTCTAAAAATCCCGTTGGCTTACCCATGACTTAATTCCCACCGGCGCGTGCCGTCTCCCGGATGTTTTGTTCAAACGCCGCATTCA
>CAINDI010000050.1 GCA_903847335.1 uncultured Verrucomicrobiota bacterium
AGATGCTTCAGTCGCCGCGCTTGATCCAAGCGCATCCCACCGTATTCTTGGCGCCACCGATAGTAAGTACTGTCGGTGATTCCGAGCTGTTTGCAAACTAAGGGCACCGCCATCCCACGTCCCAACTCCACTTCCGCTTCCTGTAGCTTACTGATGATCTGCTCCGGCTTGTAATGCTGCTTTGCCATGTTCCTAACCCCTTTCAGTTTCGTCCAGCAGCCAATATTCTACCATCACCACTGGACTCGTTAGGAGGCAGGTCCAAACTCACTTTAACGGGTATTTAGCCGCCGCCCAATTTTAGCCGTTAACCCCTCGTGAAGCCCGCCGCCTGCAACCGTTCCCAGATTCGTTTGGCGGTGTGCCGTTGCTTGCGGGGGGAACGCCTGATCCTCGCGCAGAATCAGTTCAATCTTCGGTCGATACGGGCCCAGTTTCTTCGCGAGGCGCGGTTGGCTTTGCCGGTAGCCCGGCGGTTCACTGTGGTGGAGGATCTTTGGGAGTGTCTCCCAGTGCATTCCAGTCTCCCGGAGAATCTGCCGCTGGCTAACGCCCTCCACTAATACCCGACGTCGAATCTCGCTCCATTGCTCCATGTCTGTATACATCCCTTCATTGTTAATGAAGGTGCGACACTTTTCGACCGCCGTTTACATCCGCCGTTCATGCGTGCGGGGAAGCAATAAGAAGGTCTTCATCGTGTTCATTCACTCCATCTTCGGTTTGGGGACGATTGAGTTTCAAGTGTAAAATACAATCCACCCTTGGCGAGCCTTTCATTCGTCAGTTAATTTAAGAGAACGGCAAGACTACGGTCGGACGCCAGCGCGTTTCATGGCGATTTTTAGGGCTTCGCCGAAACGGTCGAGCTGTTCGATGGTGTGGAGGGCGGAGACGGCGCACCGGATTAATTCTTTGCCAATCGGTACGCCGGGCGGCACGGAAATCACGGTGAAGAATCCTTGTTCCCAGAGCGATTTCCACATGAAGTAACATTTTTCCTGATCGCCAATCACAATCGGCAGCGCCGGAGTCGGGCTTTCCCAGAAATCTAAGCCGAGCGTTTTGAGAATGTCGCGCATGTGCCGGTAGTTCGCCCATAAACGTTCGGCGTGTTCCGGTTCTTCCTGCATAACCGTGAGCGAGGTGAGCGCGCTGGCCGCCGCCGCCGGACCGAGCGCGGCGCTGAATACAATCTGCCGGGAATTGCTGCGCAGATATTCAATGACTTCGCGGCTGCCGGCGACGAAGCCACCGGTACTAGCGAACGCTTTGGAAAAGCTGCCGGCAATCACATCCACCCGGTCGGTCACGCCAAATTGGTTGCACACGCCGCGTCCCTGCCGGCCAAGAATGCCGACGCTGTGCGCTTCATCCACCACGACCGCGGCGTGATATTTGTCAGCGAGATCCACTAGCTCCGGCAACGGCGCGATGTGGCCTTCCATCGAGTACACGCCATCTACGACGATGAGCTTGGCTTGTTTCGGTTCGAGCTGACCGAGCACCGTGGCCAGCGACGTCATATCGTTGTGCGCAAAGCGTTCAATCTTCGCGCCGCTGAGCAACGCGCCGTCCCAGAGCGATGAATGAATGCTGGGATCCACGAGCAACGCATCGCCGCGTTTCGCTAGCGAACTCAGACTGACTTGGCACGCCAAATATCCCGCCACCGTGACATGACACGCCGGCTTGCCGAGAAACGCCGCGAGCGCTTCTTCCAATTCCACATGATACGCCCGGCTACCGTTGGCCAACCGCGACCCGCACGAACTCGCGCCCCACCGGTCAATCGCCTGTTTGGTCGCCGCCACCACGCGCGGATGCTGGCTCAGACCGAGGTATTCGTTACTGGCCATCAACACCATCGGCCGGCCTTTCACCGTCACCGCCATACCAGTGGCGCTCTCGATGGGGTGGTAATAAGGTGCGTACTTCAATCGCAAGCGCGTCGTCGCGTCGGATTCGCAGCGGTCAATAATGGGCTTCGTCGGCTTGAAAAACATCTACCGCACAGCCTAGAGGAACCGCGTCCCCGCGTCAAGAAAGAGACCTTAGGACTATTAGTCCAGTTCGTTGAGTTTGACAATCCGATGTTCGCGTTCCGAGAGTTCGGCAGCAAACACCATTTTCATGCTCTCGTATGAATCAGTTGCAGTAAGCTCCGGCAGACAGCCTTCAGCAACCAATTGGGAAATGCGAATGTTTTGCCCGGGGGCATTGTGGAACCAAAGTTCATCGGCGGAACTTGGAAAAGTCACCGTTTCAACAATCTTACTATGCAGTTTGTCGGGTTTGTCTGTGAATTCCCACCGGCGGATGCGGCGGCGGAATACATCAGTCTCAATTGCGCCCTTCGTACCATAGAGCAAATAGACTAGCCGGTGTCCATCATCCCATTGCTGATCTAACATATCGCGCAACGGATCACCGTGGAAGGTTTCTGCGGTGGCCATCACGAAATTCAATGAACTGGTTGCTCCATTGGCAAAGCGGTAAAGGATATTGTGGTTATCGGAATAATTAAAGTAGGACACGAAGTTCGGTGCGGCTTGGCTATATAATTCTACCACCGGCTGCTCAAACCACCAGCGCGGTAGGTCAAGATAATGGCAAAGCTTCTCGGCAATCAGTCCGGATGGACTTTTGCTACGCCATGAATCACGTAAAAGGAACTCACTGCATAGATAATCACAATGCGAATTTAATGGTTGCCCAATCAAACCCGCACCGATCCAATCCTTAACCATCTGATAAAGCTTTGAATAGCGACACTCGAACCCGATTTGAAGAAATCGGCCCGTTTCGCGTTCGGCTGCAAGCATCAACTGGGTTTCGGCAAGCGAAACCCCCATCGGTTTTTCGCAGAGGACAGACTTCCCAGCGCGTAAGGCACGCAGGGTTAGTTCGCAATGCGTATCATTCGGAGAGGCGATGGTAATGAGGTGAATTTGTGGATTATGGAGAAGGCTCTCTAAGTCTGTTGTGGCTGGAATACCCAACTCCTGACCGCGTTCTTTAGCGCGTTCTGCTGTCGGCTCATAACCCACTACGCGCTCCACCCAAGGAGAACTACGGAAGGCTTGCACATGGCCTCCACCCATCGACCCGATTCCAAGAACAGCCACACCAATTTTTTGTGTTGTCATTTTTTGAATGAGGAAAAGTTATTAGAATAAATAACGAAATCTAAAAATATACAAGCAAATATAATCCCATCAGCCCAAGCTTGCCGCGACCGGTGGGCGGGAGCATACTGAGCGGCGTGCAACCGCAAATAAAAATCTTGGTCACTGGAGCGACGGGATTTCTGGGTGGGGCGTTGACGGAGGCACTGCTTCGTGAAGGACAACCGGTGCGGATTTTGGTTCGGCCGGGCCGTTCGGTGCCGACGTTCGCCGGTGGAACACCGGAGGTTCAGTGGGGTTCGTTGGAAGATGCGGCGAGTCTGGTGGTGGCATGCGCCGGGATTGAAATGATTTATCACTGCGCGGCGTTGGCGTCGGATTGGGCGCCGTGGGAACAGTTTTACCAAGTGAATGTGCAGGGCGTGGAGAATCTGTTGGTCGCGGCGCAGACGGCGGGCAGTGTGCGGCGTTTCATTCACATCAGCACCACGGATGTGTACGGCTATCCGGTGGCGGCCGTGGATGAGACCTATCCGATTACCGATATCGGTTTGCCGTACAATCGGAGCAAAGGGCTGGGCGAGAAAAAAGTTTGGGAGTTTGCCGGTGCGACCGGTCTGCCGGTGACGGTGATTCGGCCCGCGACGATTTATGGGCCGCGGAGTTTGAGCATCGTGGCGGAAATCGCGGCGGTGTTGCGCAAAAAACAAATGGCGTTAGTGGATGGTGGGCGCGTGGCGGTGGGGCTGCTGTACATCGAGAATGCGGTGGACGGAATTTTGCAGGCGGCGTGGTCGCCGGTGACGATTGGGCAGGCGTACAATTTGCGCGATGAAGGTGAGGAGACGTGGCGGCAGTTTATCAGCGTTCTCGCCAGCGGAATGGGTGTCGGCCAGCCGTGGATAAATTTACCGAGTGCTCCGACGCTGGTTTTGGCGCAGTTGTGCGAGATGATTTACCGAGGATTGGGAATTCGCCACCGGCCGTTGTTGACGCGCCATGCGGTCTATCTATTTTGTCGCACGCAAGGGTATGCGATTAAAAAAGCGCAACAGGATTTCGGTTTCCGGTCCAAGATTGGGTTTGCGGAAGGAATGGCGCGGACGCAACTCTGGTTGGCGTCACCGGAAGGCCAAGCCGCACTCGCGAAGTTTTAGCTTCGCGACCAACCGTCAACTACCTTCCCATTTTTTCATCGCCACGCAAACATTCGTGCCACCAAATCCGCTGGAGTTCGTGAGCGCGATGCGCGGCGCGTCGGGAATCGGTTTGGTCACAATCGCGATGTCGGCGCACGCGGGGTCGAGTTCGGTGATGTTGGCGGAGACCGGTGTGAAACCTTCCTGCAACGCGAGGCAGCAGATTGCCGATTCCATCGCGCCGGCCAGCGAGAGGCCGTGACCGGTCAAGCTCTTGGTGCTGCTGACCCACGGCCGTTTGCTGTTGTGAAAAATTTGACGCAACGCTTGGCATTCGCTGATGTCACCGGCGATTGTGGAAGTGGCGTGAGCGTTGACGTAATCAATGTCGCCCGGTTGCAATTTTGAATCTAGCAAAGCATCTTCCATCGCTCGGCGCAATCCGTCGCCGGTCGGGTCGGGAATGACGACGTTATAACCGTCAGACGCTTGACCCCAGCCGAGAACTTCGGCGCAGATTGGCGCACCCCGGCGTAAAGCGTGTTCGAGTTCCTCGACGACCAGCACCGCTGCGCCACCGGTCCCGACAAAGCCATCGCGTTTGACATCGAATGCGCACGGTGCTTTAGCTGGGTCGGTCTGAAGGCTGAGCGCACGGATGCCGGCAAACGGCAGAATGTTAAAGCGATTACAATCCTCTGCGCCGACGACAAACATCATTTCCTGCCGGTGGAGTCGAATCATGTCAGCGGCGAGACCGAGGGCGTGCGCCGACGACGAACAGGCGCTGGAGCAACCGAGCGAGCCACCTTTGATTTTGAAACCGGCGACGAGATTGATGTAGAGCGAGCCGGGGATGCTGTTGACGACCGCCATCGGCGGACATCGGCGGACGCCTTGGGTAACGATGGTGTGGAGATTTTCGTAGGCGAGCCACATCGAACCACCGGAGGCACAGAGCAAGCCGGTGCGCGGATGTGAAACGAGTTCCGGTGAAAGTTTCGCTTCGCGAATAGCTTGGTCCATTGCGCAGAAAGCGTAGAGCGCATTCGGTGTCATGGCGCGGAGTTGGTCGCGACTGATTTGGTAACCGGCGGGATACGTCCAGTCATCAAAGCGTGCGGTGGGGAAGGTAAAACCTTTGACGGTGCCGGCCAGCTTGATGGGAATATCGTTCCCGGCAAACTCAGAAAAAAGTTCGATGCCCGATCGGCATTCTTTCAAACTGCGGAGTACCTCCGGCCGGCTATTACCAATGCTGGTAATAAAACCAAGACCGGTGATGACGACGCGTTTCATGAGGTTGCGGGTGCGGCAGTCACAATCTTGTCGCGGAGAAACTGGTTCAGTTTTCCGAGTGTGCGAATTTCCTTCAATTCGTCGTTGTTAATGTGCAATTTAAGAACACCCTCGATAGCGAACACCACTTCGAGCAGCGCGAGCGAATCCAAACCGAGGTCTTCAATCAGCCGGGTTTCGTCGTTGGCATCTTTCAGCGACAACTTTGCGGTGGCTGGCTGGTAAAGTTCAATCAAACCGTAGACGACCGGAGGAATTGCTGTGGAGTCACCTTGTTCCCGGAAGCGGATCGCGGCGGCCACGGTCTCCGGGTTGCACCGCCGGAGTTCTTTTTGAATCTCCGCTAATTCTGTTGCATTTAAATTCATAGTCGTTCCTTGTGAACCCGCGCGGTCGATGCTGACAAGAAAGCATTTATTCCAGCCAATGGCAACATAACTCGCCGGCAAACGGCGCAGCGTGGTGGTTAGCTTTGCAGTGCCGCGTCGAGTCGCTGCCACAAATTTTCCGGATCTTCCAAGCCGATGGAGAGGCGAATGAGGTGGCGCGAGACGCCGCAAGATTCCGCCCAGTCGAGTTCCGTGTAATGCGCCAGTAAGGTGAACGGACAGGCGAGCGTGAAGACGGTTCCGAGACTCGGGCCTTTGTAGAAATCCAACCGGTCATAAATCTGCGGCGAAGTTTTCTCGGCGTTGCGCGGGAGAAAAGTGATGAGCGAACCGTAACCACCGGTCGCGTGGCGAACCGCTTCATACGCGGCGGCAAATTCCCACTTTGGATACCAGACGTGTTCGACCGCCGGATGTTGGCGCAATCGCTCGGCGATGAGCAGGCCATTGGCGTTGTGTCGCCGCATTCGTTCCGGGAAGCCGTGTACTTGCCGTTCCAACACGAGCGCATCTTCGCCCCAGAGTAATTCCTCATGTTGCGCTTTTGCGAAGGCATGCAACTCCCGGTAGAACGGCGACCGCGGATTGCAAATCAACGCGCCACCCATCACATCACCGGTGCCGACCAGATATTTCGTCAGGCTTGTGGCGATGAAATCGGCGTGCGCCCGCAAATCCACATTGAACGGCGTCGCCACCACGTCATCCGCCACCAACGGTACGCCGTGTTCGTGCAGCAACGGTGTGATGCGACTGAAATCCGCCGAGCCTAACAACGGATTGCCGGGAATTTCTCCGAAGCACGCCGCCACCGGTTGCCGGTGGATTAATTCATGCAAATCATTTTCAATTGTCGCCAAGTTGTGCAGCAACGTCGTGCCGGGGCCAAATTTCTCCTGCAACTTCAGCGTGTCCACGTACGGAAATCCTAATTGTACCGTCGGCCGGCCGGGACTTCGTGCCAGCACCGCTCGCAATGCCGCAAACTGCGCCGCCATGCCGGTCGGTTGCAAAAAAACGTCGCCTTCCGCGCAATCGTAAAACTTCGCCAGTTGCCGGCGCAACGATGGATGCACCGGTGCCGCATCGGCGCGTCCGGCGAGGAATGCTTCGGCGCGGCGGCTGGAAACGATTAAGCCGGTGTGCTGCCAAAATGCTTTTAACGCCAGATTACCGGCATCATCGGTCACGACAGCGTGTTGCGGTGTGACGGTCGCCGGTGCGCCGGCGCGCCGGACAAATTCCGCCGCCATCTGCGCTACTCGCGCCGACGGAAACGGCAAACCGCCGAGTTGCTGCGCCATTTGTTGCACCAACGGATGAAAAATAAATCGCGGATAACCGCTGGTGATTTGACGGATGACCGCCGGCGTTTTCTCCTCGTAGCCGACCACATCTTGCCAACGCGGCAGCGACATTGAAACCGCGTGGACAGAATCCGGAATCGGCCGACCGAGTGCGAGGGTGCTCACAACGCTTGCTCAAGATCGGCGATTAAATCCGCGACATCCTCGATGCCGACCGAAAATCGCACCACGCCGTCGGTGATGCCGACTTGTTCGCGCACCGCCTTCGGCACGCCGGCGTGCGTCATCGTCGCCGGATGGCAGATAAGACTTTCGACGCCGCCAAGACTTTCGGCGAGTGTGAATAATTCCAGCTTCCGGCAAAACGCCAATGCGTCGCCGTCCAGCTCAATCGTAATCATACCGGAGCCACCGGACATTTGTTTGCGCGCCAGTTGATTCTGCGGATGACTCGGCAAAAATGGATACCGAACCCACCGGACACGTTTTTGTTTTTCCAACCAACCGGCCAATGCCAGCGCGTTTGCACAGTGGCGTTCCATCCGCACGGCGAGCGTGCGTTGACCGCGCGTCGTCAGCCAAGCGTCGAACGGCGACGGCTGGAGTCCGAGCGCTTTTTGCGCAAACACCATCCGTTTGTGCCAGGCCGCATCGTTCGTGGCGACGATTCCACCGAGACAATCGCTGTGACCGTTGATGTATTTCGTCGTCGACGAAAGCGACAACGTCGCGCCGAGTTCGAGTGGCCGCTGTAAAAATGGCGACGCGAAAGTGTTATCCACCACCACCGGTGCGCCGAGCGCGCTGATACCGGCGATGTCGAGAATTTTCAGCAGCGGATTCGTCGGGCTTTCGAGCCAAACCAAAGCCGGCTTGAGTGCGCTGATTTGCGGCCAGTTTTCCGACCGGCTCAAATCAAAGTACCGGGCTTGCACGCCGAATTTGGCGAACACGCGTTCAAACATTCGGTAGGTGCAACCGTAAATATTTTCCTCGGCCACGATGAGGTCGCCGCTTTTCAAGCTCGACACCACCGCCGTAATCGCCGAAACGCCGCTGGCAAAACAGGTGGCGTGTTCCGCGCCTTCGAGTGTGGCGATGGATTGTTCGAGCAATCGGAAATTCGGATTACCGGAGCGCGTATAATCAAAACCATCGGCATTGCCTTGCGCAAAAGTGGAGGTCAGATACACCGGTGGCATGACTGCGCCGGTATTACCGACGAAGCCGCGACCGCTGTGCACCGCACGAGTGCTGAAACCTTTCTTATTACCTTTAGTCGTCACGGTTTTTTCTTAACACGAGCCACGGTAGATTCCCAGCTTTTTGGTTCACACCAAAATCGATTCCAGCGGCAACTGCGGATCGAGTTTCTGCGCGGCGAGCCAAGTGGCGTTGAAAAGTTTGGACTGATATTTGTGACCGGAATCGCACAGAATGGTGACAATGGTTTGGCCGGGACCACGTTCGCGAGCCAACCGCACCGCGCCGGCGATGTTGATGCCGGAGGAAAGTCCGAGGAACAAACCTTCCTCACGCAAAAGTTGGTTGATGATGGTCAACGCGATTTGGTCTTCAATCCGGTAGGCGCAATCGACTTGGATGCCTTCGAGATTTTTCGTTACGCGTCCTTGGCCGATGCCTTCGGCAACGGAATCACCGTCGTTGGTTTCGGTGTTGCCGTGGGTGAACCACGACCACATCGCCGCGCCAAACGGATCGGCGCAGACGACGGCGACCTGCGGATTGCGTTCCTTCAAAAATAATGCCGTGCCGGCCAACGTGCCGCCGGTGCCGACCGAGGCGACGAAGGCGTTGACCGCGCCGCCGGTCTGTTGCCAGATTTCCGGGCCGGTGGTCCGGTAATGCGCGAGCCGGTTGGCGGTGTTATCGAACTGATTCGCCCAGAACCAACCTTTCTCCTCGGCGAACCGGCGGGCGATGTGATTGTAGTTGCTGGGATCTTTGTACGGTTTCTCCGGTACGGTTTGGACGGTTGCGCCGAGTGTGCGCAGGAGTTGGATTTTTTCCGGAGCCTGCGTTTCAGGAATGACGATGTGGCTCCGGTACCCTTTGGCGTGACCGATGACGGTCAGACCAATTCCAGTGTTGCCGGCGGTGCCTTCGACGATGGTGCTGCCGGGTTTCAACCGACCATTTGCCTCGGCGTCGGTGATGATGCCGAGTGCGGCGCGGTCTTTCACCGAACCACCGGGATTCATGAATTCCGCTTTGCCAAGAATTTCGCAGCCGGTGAGTTCGCTCAGCCGGCGCAAACGAATCAACGGCGTGTTGCCGACGTGATAATCAATTCCGTGATATTGGCTCATTTGCCGCGGAACATAACGCGACAACCGAATCTCGTCCAGTTTGGCTTTATATACGGCAGGAAAGCGTTGTCAAAAACCAACCGATTATTTTATCCAGCCGGTCGCTTGCGCGAGAAGTCGGCAGTAATCCATAAAATTAGGCCACGAAACATCGGATGGTACTCCATGGTCGCAACTGGGAATAAAGCCACCGGCGTCGATAGCTGGTTTTAACCGGTCGATTTCAGCGCGAATCACTGCGCCACCTTTTGCCATGGCACGTTTGTCCACGCCACCTCGGTATGCCATGCGCCGGCCGAACTGCCGGGAATAAGCAGGTAAATCATTACCGGCGGCGACTTCCTGCGGTGAATTACAGATGAAGCCGGCCTCAATCCAAACCGGAATCAAGCTGCCCACAAAACCATCGGAGTCCACCTCATAAACCGGAACGCGTCCTGTTTTGCAAACGGCAGCCCATTCGCGCCAACAAGGAAGAAGAAATTCCCGGCACATATCCGGCCCAATCATCGGCTTTTCTTTGTACGCCATGTCTTCGTTAATTAGGATGTAATCTGGCGTGTACTGCGCCAAAACCTTCGTTAGCATCCGCGTGACAAAACTTTGCCAGACACGAATCATTTCGCGCACAAAATCAGGATCGTCCAGCAGGAGCATGCACAAGCCCTCGAACCCGCACCATTCGCGAAGCTGCCAGAATGGTCCAGAGATAATTAGTCCGCTCGGATAATCGCGTGTCAGCAGTTGCTGACAACGCGCCGGATAATCCGCCGGGAAGCGCTGTGGATCATTCGCGTCGTACCGGCACTCCATATCCGCCCAGTCGGCGCGTGACTCCACCGGACATTTGAGCCATGAGCGAGTCACGAAATCAATGGCGTTGCGCAGGTAGGTGACATCAAATTCATCGGAGATTTCACAGATATTGCCTTTCCAATCCTGTACAATCAACGAACCCGGTCCGGTACTACCGGGCGCGGCAGGGCGTCGTTCAATCACTTTTTCCTCAAATTTAGGAGTCATCAAAAAATTCACATCGACCTCAATTATCGGCTGAGCTGTGGCCAGTGGAATTCCGAGTTGCGACCGGATGTACGCCTGATAATCGGGAACATCTGCCGGTAAACCTTCTTTGTGCCAGCGGGCCCGAGTGGATTGACGGCCATGACCGGGTTGAAAAGGAATCCGGTTAGGCTTTTCATGGCGCAAGACGGCAAGATAACGTTCGCGTTCTGTCATCATCAGTAATTTCTCCTAGACTAGGATTCACCATACCGGAAAGAAACGGCGCATTGCCATATCGTGAAACGTCATTCAACTGTTTTTTTACGTCATTTCAGGTAAGCTAAGTGTCGTGAAAATCACGCCAACATATCCGCCATCTGATCCCACTCGCGAGACGATTCAGACGGATTATCCAAAGTTTCTACCGCAGTCTTACAACCAATCGTTGATTCGCTTGCTGGATAATGTAACTATTCGCGATGTAACTGCAGTGCATTTCATGTGTCGTCCACATTGGAAGTTGCCTGAACGACGCATTGCGGATGACATGTTTTTATATGTCACTCACGGCCGAATGTTCATTCGTGTTAACGGCCGGGAATCAACCTTACGTCGAGGTGATTGCGCGCATTTTCGTCGTGGAGCGCCGCACAGTGCGGCTACCGATCCTCACAATCCTATTCAAATCATCTCCGTTCACTACTCAGCAACAGTGTTCGCGTCGTTGACGCTACCGGTATTGCTGAATTTTCCGGATGTTTTTCACTTTGGTGCTGACAAGGAAATAGCAACCGATTTGGGTGCGGCTTGCCGCGAATATGCGTTACAGCCAGCCGGTTATCAGAGAGCTTTGGAGGCGCATGTGGTTCATTTACTTTTGCGAGTACTTCGCGAACATAGCAGTTGGTTGAGCGTTCCACCGTCGGAATCGAAATTAGCCGAACTGCGCCGGCTCTTGCCAGCACTCGAAGCTCTCCGGTCAGAACTAACGCAACCGGTAACGATGCCGGTCTTGGCGAACCGGTGCGGATTATCCGAATCGCAATTTCGCCGGGTGTTTACCGGTACGATGGGAATGTTGCCCGTTCAGTATCAACGCCAGCTGCGGATCGAACGCGCACGACAATTATTGCGCCAAACCAATCAGACGGTGGCGGCAATCGCCGCTGAAGTTGGCTACGCCGAGACCGCTTTTTTTGCGCACACGTTCAAAAAACTCGTCGGTCTAGCTCCCGGCCAATATCGCCAAAGTCACGAACTCTGACCCAGCTAAAATTGCGAATTCACTTTCGCTGGGCGGCAAGCTGTGGCAATGAATGCTCCATGAATCGATTTCTGATGCTGGTTTGTTTGCTGGCCGTGCCGGTGGTCACTTTCGCTGAGGAACCGCTCGATCCGCTGCGGCCGGCGATGGAGCAAGCGATTGCGCGAGTGAAGCCGGCATTGGTGCGCGTTCAGGTTGTCTTTGTTGATTACGCCGACGGTCGCGAGGTGAAATACGAAGCCAGCGGCAGCGGGTTCATCATCAAGAAGCAAGGTTTTGTCGTCACCAATCATCACGTGGCCGGCCGCGCAACGCGGTTGGTCTGCGTGTTTTCCAATAACGAAGAAATTGACGCCACGCTGGTCGGCACGGATCCGTTGACGGATATCGCCGTGCTGAAACTCGATAACGCCAAGCACGCTGAATTTCCGACGGTGAACTGGGGCGACTCCGCCGGTATCGCCGTCGGCGACACGGTCTTGGCGCTGGGCAGTCCGTTGGCGATGGCGCAATCGGTGACGCGCGGCATTATTAGTAATTCCAAAATGACGATGCCGGCGATGTTCCGCCGGTCCGGCGGTTTTACGATGGAAGGCGCGGATGTCGGCTCGCTCGTTCGCTGGATCACGCACGACGCACAGATTTTCCCCGGCAACTCCGGTGGTCCGCTCGTGAATCTGACCGGCGATGTTATTGGCGTGAATGAAATCAGTCTCGGTCTCGGCGGCGCAATTCCAAGCAATCTCGCTCGGGATTCTGCCGAACAAATCATCGCTCACGGCAGCGTCCAGCGCAGTTGGCTCGGTCTGGAAATTCAGCCGTTGCTGAAAAATACCAGTACGCCACACGGCGCGCTGGTTGCCGGTGTGGTCGCTGATTCGCCGGCGGAGAAAGCCGGATTCCACTCCAACGACATTCTGGTGCGGCTCGCTGGTCAGGAGATCAATGTTCACTTCGATGAGGAATTGCCATTGTTCAATCTACTTGTGACCAGTATTTCGATTGGTAAGGAAGTGGACGCGGTGGTTTTGCGCGCCGGTCAAGAAGTGGCGCTCAAAGTCCGGACCGCCGAACGCGAGCCGGCCCTCTTTCAGCAAACTGAATTCAAACAATGGGGACTGACTGCCAAAAATATTTCGCTGATGGCCGCCAAGGAAATGAAACTTACAAATCTTAACGGAGTACTTGTCAAAACTTTGCGTCCCGGTGGTCCCGGCGGCGAAGCGAAACCGAGTTTGCAGCCGGGCGACATCATCAAAACCGTCGCCGGTGAGCCGGTCAATAATCTCACCGACTTAATTGGCCTGACCGGCGAGTTGACCAAAGATAAAAAAGCGCCGGTGCCGGTGGCCGTTGAATTCACGCGGCAAGCAGAACGATTTCTCACCGTCGTCAAAGTCGGAATCCGCGACCAAGACGATCCCGGTCTCGAAGCGCGAAAGGCGTGGCTACCGGTAGCGGTGCAAGTCATCACTCGCGAGATGGCCGAACAATTCGGCACGAACGGCGTCACCGGTGTGCGCCTCACGCAAGTTTATCCGCACAGCACAGCGGCGGCGGCGGAATTGCAAACCGGTGACTGGTTGCTTGCGATTGACGGCGAAAAAATTCCGGCCTCACAACCGGGCGATGAAGAAGTTTTCACGGATCGCATCCGGCAGCGGCGGATTGGCGATAAACCGGAGTTCACGGTGGTGCGCGCCGGTCAAGTGCTGAAGCTACCGGTGGAGTTGGTCCGGTCGCCACGGCTCGACCGCGAGATGAAAAAATATCAGAATCACGATTTTGAATTTTCCGCGCGCGATTTGAGTTTTTTCGATTTGGTTCACGACGAACTACCGGAGGAAACCACCGGCGCGCGGATTACCGAAATCAAGAATGGCGGTTGGGCGGCGCTCGGCGATTTGCACGTCAACGACATCGTGCAATTCATCAATGATGTGCCGGTGACTGACGTGGCCGGGTTGCAGGCGCAACTGAAGGTTGTCAGCGAACGGAAGGCAAAATTTGTTGTGTTGCGCGTTTTGCGTGGTATCCATACTCGTTATCTTGAACTTCAACCCAACTGGGATAGCGGCAAGTAGGAGATTCGATATGAAAAAATCGTTGCTGATTAGTTTGTTTGCACTGACTGTGACTGGTGTGGCGTTCGCGGATGACAACGCCACTGCCGGACGAAAAATTTTGGCGAAATATCAAGACGCCGTGGTTACGGTCCGGCTGATGGTCGGTGTAAATGTCTCATTTAATGGGCGTGACCAACACAACGAATCAAAAACCGGAGCCATTGGCACGGTAATTGACCCCAGCGGACTAACGGTTATTTCGCTCTCAGCGATTGACCCGAGTGAGATCGTTAAAAACCAATTGCCGGCGGCACAGAAAGGGTTAAAGTTTGATACCGAAGTGAAGGACGTAAAAATTGTCCTCGCTGACGAGACGGAGTTGCCGGCTGAAGTTGTGTTGCGCGACAAAGATCTCGATCTTGCTTACCTTCGACCAATTGAAAAGCCGTCGAAGCCGTTGGTAGCGCTAGACCTGACCAAGTCCATCAAACCTCAAGTGCTGGATGAAGTGGTCACGCTGAATCGGCTCGGCAAGGTCGCCAACCGGGTTGTCACGGTTTCGTTGGAGCGTGTGGATGCATTGGTTACGAAGCCGCGGTTATTTTACACAATGGGCGTCGGCGGTTCCTCCGGCGTTGGTTCGCCGGTCTTTACGCTCACTGGCGTC
Source organism: uncultured Verrucomicrobiota bacterium (assembly GCA_903847335.1). Lineage (GTDB taxonomy): Bacteria > Verrucomicrobiota > Verrucomicrobiia > Palsa-1439 > Palsa-1439 > CAINDI01. The sequence goes on from CAINDI010000050.1 coordinate 14,595, forward strand.
CCGCTCGGAATCATTCTAATTCGCAGTGTGCCGACTGACAATGAATCTTCGAGTAAGGCTAATTTCGGCCAAAAAGACGGCTTCACCTTGATTGTTGTCCCCACTGCCGACATTCTGGAAGATGCCAAGCAAGCGCTGGAAACGAAAAAGCTAGCCGCAACGGAAACGAAGTAACGGCACCACCGGTTGGTTTTACTTTTCTTCGCACCGGTTTTGGAGTAAGAACCGCGTGGCATGAAACTAACGCTCCGCCGCCGGCTCAAAAAGATTCGCTGTCTCCTGCTCGATGTGGACGGCGTGCTCACCGACGGAAAAATTCATTTCACCAGTACCGGTGAAGAATTCAAGAGCTTCGATATCCAAGACGGTCACGGGATCGCGATGGCGTTGCGCACCGGTTTGCTCGTTGGTTTTGTTTCCGGCCGGCCTTCAAAAGCCACCGCCAAACGCGCCGCCGACCTTGGTGTAAAAATTATTCTCCAAGCGCCGACCAACAAAATGGAACTCGTCGAAACCATCAAAGCCGAGCACCAGCTCCGCGACGAAGAAATTTGTTTTGTCGGTGATGAGCTCGTGGATTTACCGGTTTTGCGCCGGGTGGGTTTCGCCGTCGCCGTTCCGAATGCCGTCGCGGAAGTCAAAGTCGTAGCGCATTACATCACAAAGCGCACCGGTGGCGATGGTGCGGTCCGGGAAGTCATCGAAATGATTTTGAAAGCGACTGGCCGTTGGGAAAAAGCCATCGCCAAATATCTCGTGCTCGTGCTCGCTGGTTTTTGTTTGACCGGAATCGTTTGCGCCGAACCGCCGGCGGCCACCGGCTACATCGAAAAGTTTGAAGTACCGCAGCGCGACACCGCCGGTAATCTCCAGTGGAAACTCGCCGGTGAACGCGCTACGTTTCGCGCCGATGGCTTGATGGATATTCTCAACGCCCGTGCC
>CAINDI010000051.1 GCA_903847335.1 uncultured Verrucomicrobiota bacterium
GCCAGTATTCCCGGTTGTCCGCCAGATGCGGATGCAATCTGGTACGCCTTGACCGAACTGCTCGCCGGTCGCAAGCCGGTGTGGAATCCAACGAACGTGCGTTATGACTGATACAAATACCATTACTATTAATCCGGTGACACGGATCGAAGGTCACGCCAAAATTACCATTCACCTCGATGACGCCGGGAACGTTTCCGACACGCGGTTTCACGTGGTCGAATTTCGTGGGTTTGAGAAATTTAGCGAAGGCCGGTTTTTTGCCGAGATGCCGCAAATCACGGCGCGCATTTGCGGAATTTGTCCGGTGAGTCATTTGCTGGCGAGCGCGAAGGCGTGTGACGCGATTCTCGGTGTCGACATTCCGCGTCCGGCGAAGCTGCTCCGTGAGTTGTTGCACATGGGACAATTGACGCAATCGCATGCGCTAAGTTTTTTTCATTTGAGCGCGCCGGACTTGTTGCTTGGTTGGGATAGCGATCCGGCGACACGGAATGTCGTTGGGTTGATTCAGAAATATCCGGACATTGCGCGGAAGGGAATTCGGCTGCGTCAATTTGGTCAGGAAGTAATTAAAACCACCGGTGGACGAAAGATTCATCCAGATTTCCCAGTGCCCGGTGGTGTGAACAAAGCGTTGACGGTGAAAGAGCGCGATATATTGCGAGCGGGGCTACCGGAGGCGATGGCATCGGCGAAATTTGCGCTCGAGTTGCTCCAAAAGTATCAGGCTGCCAACTCGGAAGAGACAAATACGTTTGCGGCATTTGATTCGAATTATATGGGGCTGGTGCGGCCCGATGGCGCGCTCGAACATTATGATGGTAAATTGCGTTTTACGGATTTGCACGGCAACACGATTGAAGACCAGATTAATCCGTCGAATTATCTGGATGTAATTGGCGAAGCGACTGAACCGTGGTCATATTTGAAATTCCCGTTCATCAAAGCGCAAGGTTATCCCGATGGTATGTACCGGGTCGGACCGTTGGCTCGATTGAACATCGCCGACAAGATTTCAACACCGGAAGCGCAGAAGGCGTTTACCGAATGGCGAGCCGGTAGCAACTGCATCCGGACGAGTTCATTCCATTATCACTGGGCGCGACTGATTGAGATCATCTATGCGCTCGAACGCACAGCGGAATTGCTCGATGATCCTGAAATCACCAGCACCGATATTATTGTGATTGCGGAGCCGAAAAATGCGGAAGGCGTGGGTGTGATCGAAGCGCCGCGCGGCACGTTGTTCCACCATTACTGGGTTGACGAACATGGTCGCATTGAAAAAGCCAATCTAATCGTCGCAACCGGTCATAACAATCTGGCGATGAACCATGCTGTGCGCGCGATTGCCGATAAATACGTCAAGTCGCGTACACTGAAAGAAGGGATGCTGAACCGTGTCGAAGCGGCAATCCGGTGTTACGATCCGTGTCTGAGCTGCTCGACGCATGCTGTCGGGAAAATGCCGTTGGTGGTTGAGCTTGTCGACCCGAATGGGAACGTGGTAGATACTTTGCGACGGGACGCCTAACGACGAACGGGCGTCCTGCTCGTTCGAATGAAAACCCTGATCATTGGCTATGGCAATAATAGCCGGAATGACGACGGCATCGGCCATCACGTCATTGCGGAACTGGCGAAGCGCGCCTTGCCGGGCATTACGCTCGAAACCTCACACCAGCTAGAGGTGGATTACGCCGAAACTGTCCGGGGGTATGACCGCGTTATTTTCGTGGATGCGGCAATTCCGGAAAGCCAAGCGCCATGGACGCGTGAAGAAGTCCGGCCTGGTTTGCAGAGTCATGCGGTTGCACATTACATGACGCCGGCGGATATTCTCGGGTTGTGTCAGACGTTGCACGGTTGTGCACCGACCGGAGTATTATTCAGCATCCGGGGAAATGATTTTAATTTTGGTACGACATTTTCGCCGGCGACTCAACAAGCCGCCGCAGAAGTAATCGAGCAAATTATCAAGATGGAGACGGCTTAAATGACAGCTAGATTTCAAATTGTTGCCGCGCATTTTCTTGCGCCGGACGTAAAGCTTTTGCGCATTACTGCGCCACGCATCGCTAAACATCACAAGCCCGGTCAGTTCGTCATCATTCGTGTGAACGATACCGGTGAGCGGATTCCGCTGACGATTGCAGAGTCTGATCCGGCCGCCGGTACGGTGACAATCATTGTGCAAGGGATTGGGAAAACCACCAAGATGCTCAATCGTCTCGAAGCGGGTGATGCCATTGTGGATGTCGTTGGGCCGTTGGGGAAAGCTTCAGAAATTGAAAAGTTCGGCACATGCGTTGTGATTGGCGGCGGTGTTGGTACTGCCATCGCCTATCCGACGGCGAAAGGACTGAAGCAAGCCGGTAACGAAGTCATTACCATCATTGGCGGTCGGAACCGGCAGTTGGTAATTCTCGAAGACGAAATCCGCGCATTTGCCGATAAAGTAATCATCACGACCGACGACGGCAGCTACGGCGAAAAGGGTTTAGTGATTGATCCGTTGAAAAGTATGATCGCTGCCGGTAAGAAAGTGGATTATGTCCTCGCCATCGGGCCGATTCCGATGATGCGCGCGGTGGCAAATGTCACTCGTGAATTCAAAATCAAAACCGTTGTTAGCCTCAATCCAATCATGGTGGATGGCACCGGCATGTGCGGTGGTTGTCGGGTGCAAGTGGCCGGTAAGAGTCAGTTTGCTTGCGTGGACGGTCCAGAGTTCGATGCGCATCAGGTGGACTTTGACATTCTCACCAAGCGCAATGCAATGTACCGGGACTTGGAACGCAAATCAGTGGAGCGGCACCAGTGTCAGTTGGAAGGAATGGTGAAGTAACATGGCAAATCCACTCAAGCCCGCCGAGCGCATGAAAATTCCCCGGCAGCACATGCCGGAACAAAATGCTGGCGAACGTAGTCAGAATTTCAAAGAAGTTAATCTCGGTTTGTCGTTTGAACTTGCCAAAACCGAAGCTAGTCGGTGTCTCACTTGTGCGAGTCCCAAATGCGTGGATGGTTGTCCGGTGGGTGTGAAAGTAAAAGAATTTGTTGAATTGGTACTCGACGGTAAATACCTCGATGCGGCGGCGAAAATTCGCGAAGACAATATCTTGCCGGCGGTTACCGGTCGCGTCTGTCCGCAGGAAGAACAATGCGAAGGCGCTTGCGTAATCAATAAGAAGTTCGGCTCCGTTGGTATTGGCTATCTCGAACGTTTCGTGGCCGACTACGAGCGTCAGTCCGGTAAGATTGGTTTACCGGCGATTGCGCCGGCCACCGGTAAGAAAGTTGCCATCATCGGCAGTGGTCCGGCGGGTTTGAGCGCCGCCGGCGATTTAATCCAACGCGGTCATGCGGTCACGGTGTTCGAAGCACTGCACGACATCGGTGGCGTTTTGATTTATGGCATTCCGGAATTTCGGTTGCCGAAAGACATCGTCAGCAACGAAGTCGAAAACATGCGGCGGATGGGTGTGCAATTTGAAACGGATGTTGTCGTCGGGAAGACGGTCACGGTGGATGAACTTCTCAATGAGGAAGGTTTCAGCGCTGTGCTCGTTGCCACCGGTGCTGGTTTGCCGCAGTTTCTCGGTGTGCCCGGTGAAAATCTGTGCGGTGTTTATTCGGCGAATGAATTTCTGACGCGAGTGAATTTGATGAAGGCGTACCGGACCGGTGAGTTTGAGACGCCGATTTTTGATTGCCGGGACAAGAATGTCGCTGTGGTCGGTGGCGGCAACACGGCGATGGACGCGATTCGCAGTGCGAAACGGCTCGGCGCGAAGAACGCTTATATTATTTACCGGCGGAGTGAAGCGGAGATGCCGGCGCGATTGGAAGAAGTCAAACACGCGAAGGAAGAGGGGATTCAGTTGTTGTTGCTGAATAATCCGGTTGAATTTATCGGCGATGACAAAGGCTGGTTGCGCGCCGCTCGCTGTCTCAAGATGGAACTTGGTCCGGCGGACGAGACCGGTCGTCGAAGGCCGGTTTCGATTCAAGGTTCGGAATACGAATTACCGCTCGACGTGGCGATTATCGCGGTGGGCACAAGCAGTAATCCGCTCGTTCAGTCCACCACGCCGGACATTAAAACTCGCAAAGGTGGTTATATCGAAGCCAATGCCGAGACGCTCAAGACGAGCAAACCCGGTGTATTTGCCGCCGGTGATATTGTCACCGGTGGTGCGACGGTGATTTTGGCGATGGGCGCGGGCCGCAAAGCTGCAAAAGCGATTAACGATTATCTGAGTACCGGCCAGTGGTGAATTGTCGTGCATGAGATGTCCATTGTCGAAGCGTTGCTGGAGCAGATTCGACAGGAAACGCGCGACTATCCGGCGAAACGTGTCAGCATTGTTCGCGTGCGAATCGGTGCGCTCCGGCAAGTGGTGCCGGAGACATTGACGTTTTGTTTTACCGCGGCGGTGCGTGGGACGCCGTTGGAAAATTGCCGGCTTGATATCGAACAGCTACCGGCGACGGCGCGGTGCCGGAAGTGCAGTTTGATGTTTCCGGTGACGGAGTCGTGGTTTGAATGTCCGAGTTGTCACGAGGCCGGCGCAGAATTGTTGCAGGGCAATGAACTGGAATTGATGAGTTTGGATTTAACATAAAGGAAAAATATGGCGCAAATTTCACCGACTGTGAGTCACAGTTTTACGATGCGAGTGCAGTTGCCGAATAAACCTGGCATGTTGGCGTGCATTCTCAATACGATTGCCGCGTTGAAGGGCGATCCTGGCGCGATTGATGTCGTCAGCGCGACTCGACAGGTTAAGGTGCGCGACATTACGGTTGCGGCGCACGACGATGCTCATGCACAGGTGATGATTGCGGCTGTACGCAAGATTAAAGGTATTCAGATTCTCCATGTTTCCGACCGAGTGTTTCTGATGCATCTCGGTGGTAAAATTCATATTCAAAACAAAGTGCCGCTGACCACTCGCGATGCACTATCGATGGCTTACACACCGGGCGTGGCGCGCGTTTGCGAAGCCATTGCCAGCGATAAGAGCAAAGTCAATACGCTCACCATCAAACACAATTCCGTCGCCGTCGTCAGCGACGGATCAGCAGTGCTCGGTCTTGGTAACATCGGCCCTGAAGCGGCGATGCCGGTGATGGAAGGCAAGGCGATGTTGTTCAAAGAATTTGCTGACATCGACGCCTATCCGATTTGTCTCCAAACGCAAGACCCGGACGAAATCGTGTCAGCGGTGCGATGGATCTCGACCGGTTTCGGTGGAATCAACCTCGAAGACATCAGCGCGCCCCGGTGTTTTGACATCGAAGCTCGGCTTAAACGTGAGCTTGATATTCCAGTTTTCCACGACGACCAACACGGCACCGCCGTGGTGGTATTAGCGGCGACACTCAACGCCTTGAAGATTTTGAAAAAGAAACTTCAGGCGATTAAGATTGTTATCGCCGGTGCCGGAGCGGCGGGTGTGGCGTGCACGAAAATTTTACAAGCGGCTGGTGCGCGTAACATCGTTGTCTGTGATCGGACCGGCATGATTAGTAAGAAGCGTTTCCCCAAACTGGATTCCAGTAAAACTTGGCTCGCCGAAAATACTAATCCCGGTAACCTTGCCGGTAGCCTCAACGAAGCATTGCACGATGCCAATCTGTTTATCGGAGTTAGCGGTCCCGGGATTGTGTCTGGCCGCGATATTAAACGCATGGCGAAAGACGCCATTGTTTTCGCGCTTGCCAATCCGACACCAGAGATTATGCCGGAGGAAGCCGAACCGTATGCGCGCATCATCGCGACGGGCCGCAGTGATTACGCCAACCAAATCAATAACGTCCTCGCGTTCCCCGGAATTTTCCGCGGTGCGCTCGACGCCCGGGCTTGCGACATCAACGAACCGATGAAGTTGGCGGCCGCTAATGCAATCGCTGAATCGATTTCAAGTGATGAATTGAGCGAGGAATATATCGTGCCGAGCATTTTCAATAAGCAGGTCACGCGCCGTGTCGCTGCTGCCGTCGAAGCTGCCGCCCACGACAGTGGCGTTGGCCGGCGAAAACACTAAGCGTTGTCTGACAACTTGTCTTTGTAGAGTGTCTGGCTTGACATCGTGTCGGGTTAAAGTCGTATCTAAACTTTAATGCGATTGTTCTAATTGTCGTCCATTCAATAGGTTGCCAATCTGTCAGGCATTATGGCACCGGTAATGCTAAAATGATGGCTAAATCATGAACATCAAAGTTCTTAAGAATGTTCTCGCTGCAAATGATCAGGTTGCCAGCCGCAACCGCGAACAGCTCGCGGCAAAAAAAATTACCGCCATTAACTTCATCAGCGCTCCCGGTGCCGGTAAGACTTCGTTGCTCGAAAAAACAATCCCGGCACTGAAACAGTTCCGCCTCGGCGTGCTCGAAGGTGACATCGCGACGACCCGCGATGGCGACCGGATCGCGAAGCTCGGCGTGCCGGTGGTCCAGTTGCTCACGGGCGGGGCGTGTCATCTGGAAGCGCCGCTCGTCCAGCGCGGTCTCTGCGAACTGAACCTCGATGCGCTCGACTTGGTACTGATCGAGAACGTCGGCAACATCGCTTGTCCGGCCGAATTCGACCTCGGCGAGAACGCCAAGGTCGGCATCCTCAGTGTCACCGAGGGCCACGACAAACCCGGTAAGTATCCGTTGCTGTTCCACGAAGTCAGCGCGCTTGTGCTCAACAAGGTCGATCTGCTGCCGTACACGAACTTCGACTACGACGAATTCCTCCGCGACTTCCGCAAACTCAACGCCAACGCTCCCGTCTTCCAAGTCTCCTGCCGGACCGGGCAGGGGATCGGCGAATGGGCGCACTGGCTCGAACACGTTGCCGAAGGCGAAATCCACGTCCACCCGCACACACACACCAGCGTCGAAGGCATCCAGCCGCACTCGCACCCGCACAAACATTGATGTGAAGACCCGCGTTCAAGCGAAGATCGTCGGCCGCGTCCAAGGCGTCGGCTTCCGTCCGACTGTCTATCGCTACGCAACCGCGCACGGCCTGACCGGCTTCGTCCGCAACGACCCACACGGCGTCATCCTCGAAATCGAAGGCGAAGAAGCGGCGGTTGCCGCCTTTTTGGCGCGTCTCCAACACGAACCACCCGCCCAAGCCGTCATCACCGCCGTCGAGCAACAAGTGCTCGCCGCGAAAGGCTACGACCACTTCGAAGTCATCGA
>CAINDI010000052.1 GCA_903847335.1 uncultured Verrucomicrobiota bacterium
GTTCTCGCGAGACTGAAAATCATTGCTAACTGCTTGAATTTACCTTTGACACAACTGCACCGCAATCCTACTCTGCCGCCATGAACGCGGCCATTCCAACGATGGGAGACACCCTTTTGAGTATGGCCGAATACATATGTTAGGCGGAAGCGCAGGTATTCATAAATGATTCTTGAGGTTGCTATCCTGAATGTGAGAGAGGGCAGTAGCGACGCCTTTGAGGCCGCGTTCCGCGAAGCGTCGGCGATTATTGCGTCGATGCCCGGCTATCATTCTCACGAGTTACGCCGATGTGTCGAGGTTTCCAGTCGCTACATTTTGCTGGTTCATTGGCACCGGCTCGAAGACCACACGGTTGGGTTCCGGCAGTCGGTGGAGTATCAGCGGTGGCGAGCGTTGTTACACCACTTTTACGATCCATTCCCGACAGTGGAGCATTATGGCGAGTCACTTATTACCGGCATGGCCTAACCATTCAGTGGAGCTAACCGTGTCCGCAGGCGCGGCCACGGTAGCTCACCTCAGACGTTAGGCGGCTTACTTTTTTCACTAATCCTCTCTTTTGAGAGTTGCACAGAACGATGGCTTCGGTAATCATTAGGCGATGAGCGATTCGACACAATCTTGGTTCTTACCGGCGGCGACACTCTGGTGGCGCGAAATGGTGCGGTTTTTCCGGCAACGCGACCGGGTGCTGGGCGCGTTTGCGACACCGGTGGTGTTTTGGCTTTTACTCGGACTCGGTTTAGGTAAATCGTTTAAGTCCACAGCGGTACCGGACGGTCACGGATATCTCGAATATTTTTACGCCGGCACGATGGCGATGATTTTATTGTTCACAGCAATTTTCTCGACGGTCTCCGTCATCGAAGACCGAAAAGAAGGTTTTCTCCAAGGCGTGCTCGTGGCACCGGTGGGCCGGTTTGGATTGGTACTCGGTAAAATCACCGGCGGCGCAACACTCGCCTTGATCCAAGGCTGGGTGTTTCTAGCACTGGCACCTTTTGCAGGCATTCATCTGAGCGTGGCGTCCGTCGTCGAACTAACCGGCGGAATTTTCCTCCTGTCCTTCGCGCTAACAGGTTTAGGATTTGTGATTGCTTGGCCGATGAATTCGACGGCGGGATTCCATGCGATTCTAACTTTGTTTCTCATGCCGATGTGGTTGCTCTCCGGCGCGGTGTTCACCATTCCCACGGAAGGTGCCGGACGCTGGCTGGGCTGGATTATGCGGGCGAATCCGTTAACGTACGGCGTCACGGCCTTACGGGCGAGTTTATATGGTGAAGCCGCCACAACGGCTTGGTTAGTCACCGGTGGGTTTGCCGTGGTGATGTTTGTCTTGTCGTTATGGTTGAGCCGCCGGACAACCGCCGGTGATTTATTGTGATAATTTTTCCTGATTTTCTGCGTCATGCTCCAATCGCTTCGCATCCGTAATATTGCCATCGTTGAAGATGTCGCCGTTGAGTTCGGCGACGGTCTCAACGTCATCACCGGCGAAACTGGCGCTGGCAAATCGGTCATCATCGGCGCATTAAATCTCATCCTCGGTGACCGCGCCGATAAATCGCTCATCCGCACCGGTGCGGAGCAATGCACCGTCGAAGCCGTCTTCACCACCCCACCACGCCAGCTACTCGAAGAACTCGGCATCGATGCCGGCGCGGAACTGATAATTCGCCGGCAATTCAATGCGAACGGCACCGGTAAAGTTTTTATCAACGATTCACCGGCGACGGTGCAGTCGCTAAAACGGATTGGCGACCTGCTCGTAGATATGCACGGGCCGCACGACCACCAATCGCTTTTGAGCCGCGAGTTTCAGTTGGATTTACTCGACGCGTTCGGCGGTCACGACAAAACGCGCCGCGTTTACGAGGAAACTTACCAACGCTGGCAAAAGCTCCAGCACGAACGCGCCGCGCTCGCGGAGGATGGACGCGACCCGGCGCAGGAGATTGAGTTCCTCGGTTTCCAAGTTCGCGAAATCGAGGAAGCGAAGCTACCGGAGCTGAACGAGGATGAACTGCTCACCGAACACACTCGCGTCGCGAATGCCCAGCGAATTCTTGAACTCGCGGACGGCCTGCATGCCGCGCTGGCAGAATCCGAAACCTCGGCGTTCACGGCGTTGGCCGCCGCGCAAAAACAACTGAGCGACCTCGCCGGAATCATTCCAGAAGCCAAATCGTGGCGCGACGATGCCGCGTCGCTCGCAGTGCAATTGCAGGAACTCGACCGGACTGTCACTAATTTTGCTCAGCGGATTGACGCTGACCCAGCCCGGCTCCGCGAGTTAGATGACCGTCTCGCGCAAATTCATAAACTTAAACGTAAATATGGCGGGA
>CAINDI010000053.1 GCA_903847335.1 uncultured Verrucomicrobiota bacterium
AGGATGGTGGAGCCGGAGGAACCGCCCGAGCCTCGCGAGCGGACGCCGGCGCCCGAGCCCGAGCCGCGCGACAGCGCGGTGCTGGAGCACGTGCGGTGGGCGACGTCCGGCCCGGAGGCGGAGCCGCGGGGCGCGGCGCTGGCGCCGAACGCGCGGTCGAAGGCGTCGTCCTTCTTGTGATATGCCTTGCCAGTTTTGTAGTCGAGAATGCGAGCGCACTTACCGGCGACGTCCACGCGATCAATCCGACCGCGCACTACCACTGACAACACCAGTGTCGGGCCGAATGCTTTTTCAAATTCGCGCGGCACGAAGTCATCGGCGCGCGCAATTTCGAGGTCGAGGAATTTTAAGAGGTCGCGCAGTCGCGACGCACGGCGCACCGACCAGACGACCGGTAGGCCGGTGACGCCGTCGCGCTCGAATTCATCGAGACGCTTTTTCGTCAGCGCGCGGAGCTGCTGGCGATAAACATCGCGCTGTTTCATCTGAAGTGGCAGCGACGCCTGTTTGTAGAACGTTTCGAGAATGTCGTGAACCGCAGAACCAATCTCGCCGGCGTCGGCGCTCCAGATGTGCTCGGGTTCTTCCCATCGTTCGAGGTCAAGCGTTTGTTTGCAGAAATACTTGAATGGACAGAAGGCGAACGTTTCCAATTGCGTCGGTGCGATGACGAGTTTTTCGAGCGTAATACCGGCGGCAGGCGCAAGGCCGTCAAACGCTGTCAACTTCGTTTCACCCCAGCGAGTTTGCTCCGCTATCAAACCAGCGGCGAGGTGTGGAGATATTTCCGTTAGCAACGCGACCGGTAGATGTTTGGTTTTCAGCAACGCCAAATCGAACTCACGCGAATCAATTGCATCGGTGTCATGCGCGAATCTACTGAGGGGAATCCGGCGTTCGTCGAGCTTGAATGGCCGGAGCAAACACGACAGCAGACGCGGCCGGGCGGAACCGGCGTCAATCCGCGGATAACTGAACACCAGTTGAGTCCGGGCTGTGCCGGCCGTCAAATCAAGAAGCAAACGCTCCTCGTCGTAACCGCGACGTTTCAGAGGTAGGACCGGACTAATCGGCCGGCGCTCATCGTCGAGCAAAAGCGGATCTTCGCGAATAACACGCGGAAAACTTTTCTCGACGAGACCGAGAATGACAACGAAATCAAAACTCAAACCGCGCGCTCCCATCACGTCGCTGACGAACAGACCACCGCCTTGGAATTTTTCCGATTGTTCGCGACCGGCATCGAGCGCTTTACCGGCAAACTCGGCGAAGGTTTCAAAAGTCACCGGAGTTTGGACGGCGTCTAATTCGGCGAGCGATTGAATGGCGGTGACGACCGGCGCGTGGTGGCCGCCGAGTTTCTGGAAGGCCGGAATGATGATGGCGATAAATTGTTGCCAACTGCCTTGCCGAGGTAAAGCGTCGGTGGCGGTGAAAAGTTCTTCGACAAAATTCGTCAACTCACCGGTCTGTTCGGAGCGGTGGAGCCGGTCACGCCATTGTTGTTTACCGGCGATGATGCCGAGTTCGACGGTGAGCGCGTCCCAATGACCGGTGTTACCGATTTGACCGGCGAGTTCCATGACCGCGGACCGGTTGAAGTCAGACCGGAGGACTTCGAGCAAAAGGCGAAAACGCTTGGCGTCGAAGTGTTCGCTGAGCGGCCGGCCACCGCGGAAAAATGCGCGAACGCCGAGCGCCGGTAAGGTGTCGCGGAGGATGGCGTCGTATTGATTGCGCGACCGGCAGAGAATGGCGCAGTCGGTGAATGTTTTGTCGGGATTGGCGCGGAGATAAGCGAAGATAGCGCGGACGGCTTCGCGAACTTCGGCGGTTTCACCGGGCGCGGAGATGAGAGTGGTTTGAATTTTACGAGTGGAAACTGGAGACGGCACCGGTTGGTAGCCGGTGGCGAGAAAGAAATCGAGAAGCGGTTTGGAATAAGTATCGTCGCCGGTGGCCGGGAAAAAGATGGCGGCAGGCGCGAGGCGTTCGATGAATTGACGCTGAACAAAATTGAGGTCGTAAAAACCGTAGAGGAAAACTGGCGATTGCGGGAGCGGATTTGGTTGAGGCGGTTTCAGCCAATCGCAAAACTTCCGGTAGGCGGCGGCGAGTTCTTTATGTTTGGCATTTTTACCAGGAAGCTCGGTGAGACCAGCTTCTTGGAGGTCGGTGAAGGTGGCGAGAAGCGCAGTGGCAAAACCGGGTGTGTCGTGGACGGGCGCGAAGTAGCCGGTGCAAGTTTTGGCGAGTTGCCGGCAGAAAAGTTCGAGCGCGAGCGGTGATGATGGATTCGCCGGTAGAATGTCGGTGAGCGCTTGGAAACGGAGATTGGCGTGGCCGGTGAGTTGCCGGGCGAGTGTGCGTTGGAGATAAATGCCGAGGAGTCGCGTGGGAACGACGACGGTCACTGGCGCGAGCGGGCCGTGGACGGTTTTGACGGCGGCAATTTCTTGCGCGAGTGCCGTTTCGAGGTCAGGCTGAAAAGCGCCGCGGAAAAGTTTGCGTGGCGTCGGCGTAGGAATCTTGTTATTTCTAGGCACGGTAATGAAAATTTTGCCAAAGTATATCACACGGCAGTTGAGCATCACGCTGATTTTCTCGTTGGGGGTTTTCACGTTTGTGCTGTTACTGGTGCGGATGCTCCGGCAACTCAGCGAAATGCTGGTGAACCGGCACGTGGGGCTGGATGTAATCGGTTGGTTTATTTTACTACTGCTGCCGTATATTTTGAGTTTCACTCTCCCGATGGCAATGCTGGCGGCGACGCTGCTGGTGTTTGGCCGGTTGAGCGCAGACAATGAGTTGACGGCGATTCGCGCGAGTGGCGTCGGGTTGGGACGCGTGGCAGCACCGGTGGTAGTAATGGCGTTGGTACTGAGCGGAATTTGTTTTTATGTGAACGCGACGCTCGCACCGCAATGCGGGTTTCAATTCCGAACATTATTTTTACAACTGACGACGCGCAATCCGATGGCGCTGCTGGAAGAAGGCAAACCAATTAAAGATTTTCCCGGCTACGTCGTCAGCATCGCGCACAAACAGGGAAACATGATTCAGGATGTCGCGCTTTTCACCTTGAATGACAAAGGCGATGTAATTTCCCGGTTGCACGCGCAGACTGGACAAGTCACCGGTAAGCCGGCGGAAGGCAAATTATTGCTAGATTTATACAAAGTCACCGGTGATATCCGCGATGAGAAAGATCCGAACAACGTCCACAAAATTACTCCCGGCACGACTGCGGATCATTACCCGGTGGAACTCGACATCCGGCAAGCGGTCCGACAAGCGCGCGCGGCGCGTGATTTGCCGGATCTGATGTTTGGCGAAGTGCTCGACGAAATTGCCAAGCTCCGGGCGAAAGGTATTTACCCGGCGGCGGCGTTGATGGAAGCGCACCAACGTGTCGCCGGCGCAGTCGCCTGCGTGGCGTTCACATTGATTGGCATTCCGCTCGGCATCAAGACCAGCCGGCGCGAAACTTCGGTCGGCATCGCGTTGAGTCTGGGACTGGCGCTGATTTATTATTTCACAATGGTCGTCGCCAATACTCTGCGCGGCCGGCCCGGTTTATTCCCGGAAGCGATTCTCTGGACGCCGAATTTCATTTTCGAAATACTCGGCATCTGGTTGCTCTGGCGCGTGAGCCGGGTTTAACCGACTACCAACTGCCGCCCCATCGCCTTTACAATCGGACGCAGTTCGTCCATCAATTGCTGGAATTGCGCGGGCTTGAGTTGTTGACCACCGTCGCTGAGCGCTGTTGCCGGGTCGGGGTGAACTTCCACCAGCAAACCATCGGCACCGACTGCGACAGCGGCGCGAGCGAGCGGAATAATCATGTCGGCGCGACCGGCGGCGTGGCTGGGATCTACGAACACCGGTAAGTGTGTTTCTTTTTTCGCCACGGCGACCGCTGATAAGTCGAGGGTGTTCCGGCAGGCGTGCTCAAAAGTGCGGATGCCGCGTTCGCAGAGAATGACGCGGTGATTGCCATGCACGAAAATATATTCGGCGGCGAGTAACCATTCATCCACCAGACCAGAAATTCCGCGTTTGAGCAAAATCGGCTTACCGGAGGCAGCAGCGGCGGCGAGTAACGGAACGTTTTGTGCGTTGCGGGCACCGATTTGCAACACGTCAGCGTAGCTGGCCACCAGCTCGACATCTTGCGGTCCCATCACTTCGGTGACAATCGGCAAGCCGGTGATGCGGCGGGCTTCTTTCAAAATTTCCAAGGCCGGTTTTCCTAAACCTTGGAAATCATACGGCGAAGTGCGCGGCTTGAATGCGCCACCGCGAAAGAGTGTCGCGCCGGCGGCTTTCACGGCCTTGGCGGTTTCGACGGTTTGCGCGGTGTCTTCGACGGAACAGGGACCGGCGACGACGTGAAATGTTTTGCCGCCGATTTGCGCACCGGCGACATCGATAATCGTGTCGTGCGGCTGGTATTGCCGGCTGACGAGTTTATATTTTTTCTGGACCGGCGTGACCGACTCCACTTGCGGGAGTACGATGAGCGATTCGAGCGTGTGATGACCGCGTTCGTCGCCTACGCAAGCGATAACGGTGCGCTCGACGCCGCGAATCAACTTCGGTTCGTAGCCAAATTTCTTTACGGCCTCCGCGACCTGCTGGATTTCTGCTTCTGGGCTGCCAATTTTTAAGACGACAATCATGTTCGATTCCTTTGTTCTGCTTGGGCGTCCGGGCCGGTCACAAAAAAACCGCCCCGCGCGCCTGCGGGACGGTTGACGTTTCGTTGATTCGTCAACACAGAGCCCGCGGGCAGTGGCTAAAATAATAAAACCACGCCGTCGCGAAACTGTGTTGCCGGTGACCTTGCATGGTGGTGAGAGTAAAGCGACAATCGGCAAAAGTCAAATCGGCATTGAATTGTGCAGATTGACAATCTGAACCAGCTTTCCGGCTTGCCTTCACTACGGCACCGGAATAAGAAGGCTGAAGTCAGCTTTTTAAAAGCATTGAAAATAACCTGCCGAAACCGATGCAATCGGCAAGCGGAAAAATTACTAGCTTGAACCAGAGAAAATAATGAGCGCCAACCGAAAAGTTATTGCCGGTAGCTTAATCTTGTTAATGCCAAGTTTGGTAGTGCAGGCTTTCGCAAGCCGTTCACATAGCTCATCAAGCAGCGACTCGACACTTTTCACAGTTATTGCTGTCGGCGGGTTTGCCTTGCTGATGTTGTTTATCAATGCGTCGAAGAAGCCGAAACCCATTACCGAAGACGAGAGCAACAGAATGGTTCAAGAAGCCGAGGACTGGTATCATGCAGCAGCCTCCGGTAGTCTCGTGCCACCGAATACGCTTGTGATACTGCGTCCGGGTGAGCACGCGATTTTAGAAGAAGGGAGCACGCTGGCGGAAGCTAGAGCCGTGAGAGTTTATGGCGGAGGCGGGACGCGCATACACGGTATTTATATCGGCGGCGGAGAATCAACATCCTTTGATCAGCTTAAAAACATCGATTCAGGAAGTGTCACTCTTACCGACCAGCGATTAATTTTTAGCGGTCAACTTCAGCAACGCGTTATAGCCATCAGTGACATCGTTTCGGCACGACCGTATGGCGGCGCAGCTTTTGTGGTCAGCTCACAGAAACGAGGGAAAGCCCAAGTTTATAGCGTTAGCAATCCAATTGTTTGGACTTTTGCAATTCAAATGGTTGTCAAAGGCGACTTACATCTTGGAAACACAGCACGACCTGCACCTAAGGTCGTTCAACCAGCGGAAGAACCGGCTATCCAACCGCGTGCAACAAAAGCACAGATGGCATATCTCTCTGACTTAGGTGTTCAATTCGATCCTCAGGAATTGAACAGAGGAGATGCTTCACGGTTAATTGGTCAAGCGCTCGCTGTGAATACACCCAGCAAAGCACAGCTAAGCAAACTGGATAGTCTTGGCTTTATTCTAAAAGACGACGAAAAATTTACGTACATGGAACTTGATCAAGTTTTAGCATTAACCAATCGAAATGCTAGTCTCCACGATTTAGAAAAATTACATGAACTTAAGATCAATTTAGAAAATAGTGATGCGCTAAGCTGCCGGATACTGATTGAATTAGATGATGCCTTTCAAGCGGATGAAGATTTTATTCACCTCGGTACAGTCGGCATTGCTAAAGCATGTGCGGCGGCAGCGAGTGACCCAGATTTATTCAAGCCGACGTTGCGCCACGACAAAACTCATAAAGAATTAACTTTCAGTTGGCCGAAAGCCAAACTGAAAGAATGGGCTTCTAAGGTAAATTAAAAATCAGGGGAAGGCACAGATGAGCCGAAAAGTTTTCACCGGTGTATTGCTGGCATTAGTTTTAACCACTTTCAGGGCATTGGCTACAGATTTAGCATTACCATCGGCCAACGAGGTAACAAACCAACTTGGCAAACTATCGTGGGCAAGAAATTTTCAACAGATTCCGGCGACGGTCATTGATAAAGGGGTGCTCCAAAACGTCCCTTACTCTTCATTTAAGTCCGAAGATTATGAGATAAATGTTTATGGCGATCCGAATCGACCGGCTTGTATAGAAGTTGGAAGATACAAAACACTTCTAAACGATTACATAGCCATGAAAAACTGCATCAATTTTATTGCGGATATTCTTCCCACCGAAAAGCTTCGCGGGGCTTTGCGTGAAATGAAAATGTACAAAGACATTAAAACTGTCGATGGGCTCACACTAGAAATCACCCCACCAACAGATGAGGATGCGTACGGTGGTTGGTGGGTTTCGGTATACTCGTCTGAAGCGTTGGAGGCCGCAAAAGCAACAGGAAAGGAACTATCTGAAATATCGGTTCCAAAAAACTCGGTTGCATTGTCGAACTCAACCACCAATCCTTCGGGATGGTCTCGTTCGGATATTTCGTTGTCCCGGCCATCAGTTATCTATGCAGAAATCAGTGTGCCAACACTGACTATCTCTGGACAAGAATACAAAGATGTTCACATAATCAGACGAAATGCGGCTGAGGTAACAGTCAAACACTCAATAGGAGTCGCGACATATCCGATGGAGGAACTCAGTCCGGATTTCCGGCAACGCTTAGGATATAATGCGACCGAGGCAAGGGCATTTACTCGCGCTGCTTTTCTCGCGACACAGGTTGCAGTAGTCAGTCAAATGTCGCAACCTGCTCCAGCATATCAGCCACTTCCAGCGTATCAGCCGACTCCGTCCCCGCAGCCAGATCAGCCACCAGTAGCCGAAAGTACACAGCCACAATCTTACACTGGCGCGGTATACATTCGTGGCTACTACCGGAGCAATGGTACCTACGTCAGCCCACACACGCGTGGCCGGTAAAATAACCGTTGTTCGTGACAAGCCACATCCATACCCGTCTCTGAGATCTCGATATTGTCGCCGCTTGCATCCCGGGCGCGGTTGCCGGTAGAGTTGCCGGCACTATGACTGTCAGCCACCGGGAATATCCGCCGTTTGTCAGCTATGGCATCGCGACATTGATGTCGGTTTCGATGCTGGCGTTGCAGGCGACGTTGCCGTTCAAACTCCAGACGCTCGGCGCGGGGCTGGACGCGGTGGGATTTTTGTTCATGTGCACTTCGTTTTGCTATGTGCTGTCGGGTTTATTTCTGGGTTGGATTTCGCAGCATGTCGGGCCGCGCCGGGTGATGTTGGCGACGTTGGCGGTGTGCGGCGGGATGGCGGTGTTGTTGCCGTTCACCGATGCGCTGTGGCAGGTGTATGTCTTGGCGAGCGGCTACTTGGTGGCAATCTGTTTGTTTTGGGCGGCAATGGAACACGCTTCCACCGGCTTGCACACGCACCTGTCGCTGATTCAATCGACAGCGTACTTTTGCGTGGCGTTCAGCGTGGGGAATGCGTTTGGCCAGATGACGAGCAGCTTGTTGCAATCGCAAACGGTGGCGGTGCCGTTTTTCGTTTCGGCGGGGCTGACGGTGGTGGTGATGGCGTTGACGTGGTGGACGGTTTCACCGGAAGCCGGGTTCCGCCGGTCAACAGCGACGGACATCGCGGCGTTCCCGGAAAGCTCCCGGCAACGATTGCACCGGTCGCTGTGGGTCACGCGGCTGGGATTACTGGGAACGTACGGGATGTATGCGTTGGTTTGTTTTTTTCTGCCACGATACCTCTGCGAACTGCGCCAGTTCAGTAAACCGCTGGCCGGTAGCTTTGTGGTAATCATGCTGTTGACAATGGCGGTAACTTTCGCGCTGCACGGATTTGGAACGCGCTGGCCGCACCGGTTGTGGATTGTGCGAGTTTGTCCATGGGTGGCAACGGTGGGCGCGGTGATGACCGGTCTTTCCGCGTCGGTACCGGTGATTGCCGCCGGCGCGGTGATGCTCGGCGCGGCGGCGGCGAGCAATTACACGCACCATTTGTATTACAGCCTCGAAGAACCTGGCCAGCGGGCGCGCAACGCCGGTATTCACGAAGCGGTCATCGGAATTGCGTTCATGATTCCACCGGCGCTCGGCGGATTGGCAGCGCGATTTACCCAAGCACCGGCAAGTATTTTCTGGGCCGGTGCGGCGTTTGCAGTGGTGGCGAGTCTGGCGCAGATTGCGACGCTGTCGCTGGTGAAAAACCGTTTACCAAGCGGAGATTGAATCGTACCGGAAAGTCATGTCGTTGCTGACGAAGCCGCTGTACCATTTGACGTGATTGTCCGCGAACAAAACGTTTTCTCCATTCAGATGACGCTGGCCGCTATTTTTTCCACTCACACAGTCTTGAGAGTAATCATCTTTATCGGCATCTAACGCACTGAAAGCCGACCCTCCGGCGTCGCCACCGAGTACGTATGTCTGCGAATAAATAATACCTTGGCGTTTTACCGAACCGGCGGCTCCGCTGTTGGCGATAAACGCCGCGCGAACGCCATTGAAATAACTGAATTGCGATTGAGTATCCATTGGACAACGATAAACCGCCTGCGATTTCGTATATGGAAATAATTGTTCCATCCAACTTGCCATATGAAAATCAGCGGTATCGGTGGTGCCCCACGGAATGATGGTACCGGAGACTGGATAGCTGTCGCAATAGTCGTCGGCATACATTTCCCGAGCGAGGCCGATCTGCCGGAGGTTTGACGCACAGCGACTGGTGTTTCCTTTATTCCGCGCCGAACTCAGTGCCGGTAACAACAGCCCCGCCAAGATGGCGATAATTGCGACTACCACCAGCAATTCAATCAAAGTAAAAGCGCGGCGCATGGCAACGCGTATATTTCAAAGACCGACGGTTTGTCCAGCGTAAAGCGGCTTCCGTTCTCGACAGCCTCGTTCGCATGAATTAAATTGTGCGCGTGTTGAGACGCTTCATCATTTTTTTAGCTTGCGCACCGGCGGCGTGGAGCCAATGGCCAACCACTCCCGGCCTGACGAACAAGCCGGTTCCGTATTCGTCCACGATCACAGTCCCCGAAGCCAACGTGCCGACTGTCAATGTCCCGCAAGTCACGACCATCGAAATTCCGGTGGCCGGCGCACCATTGCCACCTATCCAACGGAGCACGCCGGCACCAACCATCTCACCGTTCAAACCATCTGCCGCCATTCCTAATCCGACAACCTCCGACATTGCCCGACGGAATGTGCAATTCACCGCGCCCACACAACAGTTCACCGCACCGACCGTCACGCAAAAAGCATTACCACCGAATCCCAGCACAAAAACCACCCCAACTGCGGCACCGTCACCAGCTGCCAAACCGTTACCACCAATCTACTCACCGGTCCCTTTCAACACACCGGAGGCCGACGCCATTCTCGCCGCGATGCAAATCTTTCCCGCCGATAACCTCTGGCACGCAGATATCAGCCAGTGGCCGGTCTACCCGAAATCAGCACAAATCATCGGCGCAGTCGGCTCCGGGCGCCCATTGGAAGCGAACCAAGACATGGGCTTCATCATCGTACCGAAAGACGCGCCACATACCGGCGTCAAACTGGCGTATCTCGGCGAGTCAGATTTAGGTCCATATCCCCTACCGTCTCACGTGCCTATCGAAGGTTGGCCGGTGGCTTACAAACGCTCCAAACGATTGCGCTCGCTCACACTTGACGATGTGCAACGCGATGCGCTCAATCTCGGCGGCGACCGGCACGCCATCGTGGTGGATCCATACAATCAAAAACTTTATGAGTTTTACGCAATGCGAAAAACCACGCAAGGCTGGGAAGCAGCGCAAGCCTCAATCTTTGACCTCAGCTCGAACAAACTGCGCCCGGATGGTTGGACTTCCAGCGATGCCGCCGGTCTGCCGATTTTCCCAGCCGTAGTCCGGTACGACGAACTGATGCGCGGCGAAATTGATCACGCACTCCGTGTAACCGTCCCGCAATCGCGTCGGGCTTACGTCACACCGGCGACCCATTTTGCCAGCGAACTCACCGATGAAAATCTTCCACGCATGGGAGAACGCTTTCGTCTCCGGCAAAATTACTACATCGAAAATTTCTCACCGATGGTGCAAACCATTCTCAAAGCCCTCAAAAAATATGGCATGTTCGTCGCCGACAACGGCGCAATTTTCGCCATCTCCGTCGCTCCCGACGAACGCATTCCACTTGTTCTCGACGAGCTGAATCGCTTAACGGTCGCGGATTTCGAAGTGGTCACGGCTCCGCATTGAACCCATGACATCGCCAACGCAATCCCGGTGCTGGGCCGAAATTAATCTCGCGGCATTGCGGCAGAACGTCGTCGCGATTCGTCGGCGCATCGGTTCGGCGAAGTTAATGGCCGTCGTCAAAGCCGACGCTTACGGCCACGGCTTACCGGAGATTGCCGGCACATTACTTCGCTCCGGTGTCGATGCATTCGCCATCGCCAATCTCACTGAAGCGTTGACGCTCCGGCGGGTGGTCGGGCCAAATTTTTCAATTTTATCACTCGGTTCCGCCTTGCCATTTGAAATTCAGCCGCTGATTGAAAACAACATCACACCGACGATTTGCTCGCTCGCCGAAGCAAAACTTTTTGCGGCAGCAGCGCACCGGCGGTTGGATGTGCACGTCAAAATTGATACCGGCATGGGCCGCATCGGTTTCTGGCACGAAGATGCCGGCATGGCACTCCAGCAAATTGCGGCACTGCCACAACTGCAAATCACCGGAGTGCTCACCCACTTTCCCGTCGCGGACGAAAACCTACCGGAGACGCGCCGTCAACTGAAACGATTTCTCGCCATCACACGTGATTATCCGCTGCGACATGCCGCTAATAGTGCCGCGCTACTGAACTTACCGGAAGCGAGACTCGACATGGTGCGACCGGGGTTAGCGCTTTATGGGATTGCACCGGGCGCAGAAGATTTCTCGCCGGTACTTTCCTTTAAGTCGTTGGTTACCCACGTAAAAACCATTACCGCTGGACGAACCATCAGCTACGGCCAGACCTTTGTTGCACCGGCGCCGATGCGGATTGCCACCGTCGGGGCCGGTTACGCCGATGGTTTCAGCCGGCACCTTTCGAATAAAGCCGAAGTGCTGATTGCCGGTCAACGTTGCCAAGTGGTTGGACGCGTGACGATGGATCAAATCATGGTAAACGTGACCAATCTACCGGTGGTCAATTGCGGTGACGAAGTGGTTTTCATCGGCCGGCAAGGCGCGGCAGAAATCACCGCGACCGAAGTGGCCGATTGGCAGGAAACAATCGCGTGGGAAGTTTTATGCGGCATCACAAAAACCGCTCGTGTGCCGCGCATTTACCGGGAGCAAGCATGAGCGAAATCGTCACCGGCTGGAAACGTTGGCGCTACCGGCTGGAAGCAATCGGCGCACAAACGTTGGCGACAGTCGGGCCAGTGTTGCCGCGCGGATTGTTGCGCCGCACCGGTATTGTTGTCGGCTGGCTAGCGTATTACACGGTGCCGTCGGCGCGAAAAATTGCGCGCGCCAATCTCGATCTAGTTTATGGCGCAACGCTATCCACCAGTGAAAAATCGCACATTGCTCGACAGTCGTGTCAGAATTTTGTCGGCACGCTCTTAACGTTTTTCTGGCTGCCCCGGCTCAACCAGCAGACGCTGGAGACAGTCGCGGAAGTGGATGAAACCGGCTTGCAATTGGTGCGCAACTTACAAGCCCAACAGCGGCCAATTATTTTTATCACGCTGCATTACGGCGACTGGGAGCTGCTAGGCTTGGTCAACGGATTATTGGATATTCCGATGACCATTCCGACGCGGACAATGCGCAATACGGCGGTCGAAACAATTTTTGCACGCCTGCGATCGCTGACCGGTAATCGAATTGTCCCGCGCCGGCATGCCGCCGGTAAACTCTTGAAGGCGCTGTTGCGCCGCGAGTACATCGCCTTGTTGATTGACCAGCACGTGCCGGTGACGCTCGGCGGAATTTGGTGTAATTTTTTTGGCGCACCGGCGCTGTCAACGCCGGCAACGGCGCAGTTGGCATTACATTCCAACGCTGCCATCGTCGGTGCGGTGGCGTATCCATTACCGGGCGGACGGTATCGCATTACCTATGGCCCAGTCATTGACTCGACATCGACCGGCGATAAGGACGCGGATATTCAGGCGATTACTCAGCGGTGTCTGGGTTTCTGCGAAGACGTAATTCGTAAACAGCCAGAATATTGGCTCTGGAGTTACAAGCGTTGGAAGAGCCGGCGCGAAGCCGGAGATGACCGGTATCCGTTTTACACCAGCCGCGAGCCATTGCCATTGCAAACCCAGAGGTAATGAAAGTATGAACCCCACTCCAAAAATCTCGGTCGTCGTCATTGGCTATAATGATGAGGCAAACATCCGCGCCTGCCTCGACAGTGTGCGCTGGGCTGATGAAATCATTTTTGTGGATTCATTCAGCACTGACGCAACCGCCACCATTGCGATGGAGTTCACTGACAAGGTGTTTCAACACAAGTTTGAGGGGTTTGGTAAACTCCGCAACGACGCTGTTGCTCATGCGGCGAATGACTGGATTTTCAGCCTCGATACAGACGAACGCGCCACGCCAGAAATTCGCGAAGAAATTTACAAATTGCTTGCTCATAATCCAGAGGCACCGGCGTATTTCGTGCCACGCCAAAACTTTTTTCTCGGCCGGTGGATCAAATATTGCGGCTGGTATTAAGGAGTGCATAATTGTATAGACATCATACGGCCGCGTACGCGGTGGTGGCCGTCTGAAAGAACGAGCGAATTAATTCTGGTGTCCGCTGCAGGAACCGCAGGTGTGAGACCACGGCATACTTCAATTCTGCGGGTC
>CAINDI010000054.1 GCA_903847335.1 uncultured Verrucomicrobiota bacterium
CCGCTGTCGTTGGTCACGACGACGGCGCAACGCCGGTACAGTTCAGCGAGTTCCAGTAAATCCGTCTGACCGGCGACGCACCGGCAACCTTGCGCGATTTTTTTTATCCGGTCGGCTTCGGCGGCACTACCGGTCAAGACCACCCGGTCTTGCGGAAGTTGGCGGATGAGTTCGGCGAATTTTTCGTCGCCCCACAATTTTGTTTTCCAGCGGGCGGAGGCGTTGATGGCAATCCAACCGGCGGGCGAAAACTCCGGTATGAGTCCGAGCGGAAATTCAATCGGCCCGGCGGCGCCACCGAGGTGCCGAGCGGCTAAGAGATACCGGTCGATGGCGTGTTGCGGCGTGACCGTGACAATTTCGTTGTGAAACCAACCGGCGCCTTCGCGGGCATCGCTCAAGCCGAGTCGGCGTGGGGCGCCGGTCGCGGCTGCGAGTAAACCGCTCCGCAACAGACCTTGTAAATCCACAACGAGGTCGTAGCGCGCTTGCCGGAGGCGTTTCACTAATGCCGGTAACTGCCGGAGGTTGTGCCGTGGAAATGGAATGACTTCGTTGATGACCGGGCAGTTTTTTAGGAGCGAGGTGAAGGCGGTGTTGACGAGCCAGGCGATGTGGGCGCTGGGGTACCGGCGGCGGATGAGGTTGGCGGTCGGTAAGGCGTGGATGATGTCGCCGAGGCTGCTCGGTTTGAGAATGAGAATCCGCCGCGGGTCTGGCGGATTACCGGCCATATTGCAACCGTTCGGCGAGGGAAAGCGGCAAGCCGGCGGCGCGAATTTTCGCTTGGGTTGCAGCGATGTCGTAGTCGAGACGGTGGAGTTCGATAAGATTTTCGTTGAGGTCGAAAGTGACGTAGGAAGTTTGCGTTTGTCGGTCGCGTGGTTGGCCGATGGAGCCGACGTTGATGCAATATTTGCGGGCGATTTCGATTTTGATGCGCGTGTACAAACCGGCTTGAATGCCGGCGGGGCCGCGCACGAAGCCGACTGGAACGTGAGTGTGACCGTTGAAGCAGACTTGAGTTTGCTGACAGTTGAGACTGTTGGCGGCGGCGAGTTTGTCGAAAACGTAGGCCCATTTGTCCGGCAGGTCGAGCGTGGCGTGGACGATGGTAAAACCTTGGACTTGCCGGATGTATTTAAGGTTGCGCAGCCAAGTGCGCTGGTCTTCGCTCAATTGTTCGCGCGTCCATTTGATAGCTTCAGCGGCGAGCGGATTAAAACCGGTCAGGTCGATGTCGCCGGCGCAATATTCGTCGTGGTTGCCCATGACGGTTGGGCAATCGAGTTTCCGGATTAGCTCCAGACATTCGGACGGATTCGCGCCGTAGCCGACAATGTCACCGAGGCAAACATGGTGGGTACACTTTTTTTTCTGCGCATCGTCGAGGACGACTTGCAGGGCTTCCAGATTACTGTGAATATCGCTGAGAACGGCAAATTTCATAACGCAACCAACTGCATGGCAAATAGCCGAGTTACCGGTGGTCTGTCGAGCAGATTCTCAGCAAAGCGGGCGGGCATCAGCGTCGAACCTCAAAATCGGTAAACTCACCGGTGGCAGGTCGCCAGTTGACATCTTCGGTGCGGATGTAATTATCGAGCTGAGTTTCGTGAATCCCGGCGAGAAAGGCTTTCGTCTCGTCCGTTTCACCTTCCACGACAAGTTCGACGCGACCGTCCGGTAGATTGCGAACGAAACCGGTGACCTCAAAGCCGCACGCGACTTCACGAGCACTGTACCGGAAGCCGACACCTTGCACTCGTCCGGCGTAAAAAACGTGCGCGCGCTGCCGCATTCCAAGCCGGTTATTCCGACACGCGCTCGGGATGCAGCGTATTTTGGATGATTTCGCCAGTCTCGGCGCTGAGTTCCGCGACGCCAATCCAGCCTTCGCGACCAGGTTTTAATTTTGAGCGGGCTTTGACTTTCACTTGCCAAACCGCCGGCACATCGCCATCGCTTAATTTACGGAGCGACATTTTAACGTCGGTTATTTTGACTTTCTCCATGCCCGGTAGAACGGCAACTCGATCAATTACCTCGGACGAATCGAGTTTCCAGCGGGCGAATTGAAGAATTTCAGCGGGATCGTAACCGGTAAAGTTGCGCCCGAATTGTGACCAGCGCGCATCGTCGAACACACGAACGGCACCGGCTTGACTGACGGCGACACCGTCTTTGAAACGAACGGTGGTGGCGTGGTTTCCGCGCCGCATGTCATAGACGGTGACATCCCACTGGCGGGGAGCTAAATCACTGTCAGCATCTTCGCCTTCGAGGCGGATGACGCGGAATTGGCCGCCGGTTTTGACTTCATCATCGGCGAGGTTAGCGACTTTTTTGGCGGTTGGCACACTCGCAGCAAGAATTGCCGCCGTTGGCAACGCCCATATCAACAACATCCAAACGCTACGTTTCATAAACCCTCCATTAAATTTGGTCGGGACGGCGGGATTTGAACCCGCGACCTCTTGGTCCCGAACCAAGCGCGCTACCAAACTGCGCTACGTCCCGAACCCGACTTCGGCTACTTAATCACACTTTCCTACGTGCACGCAAGAACTCAATCACCATCGGCAGGATTGACAGAAAGATAATTGCTAGTTCCACGATGCCAAAATGCTTCTGCACAAACTCCAACCGGCCAAACCAAAAGCCGCCGAAGATAAATAGCGTGACCCAAATCACGCCACCAATGATGTTGTAGGCGATGAATTTTCGATACGTCATGCTGCCAATGCCGGCAACAAATGGCGCAAACGTCCGCACAATCGGCACGAACCGGCAAAGAATAATCGTCTCGCCACCATACTTCTCATAAAACGCATGCGTCCGGTCGAGGTATTCTTTCTTAATCACACGCGGATATTTCGCCGCCAACTTCGGCCCAAAGAAATGGCCGATCCAATAATTCACCGTGTCGCCCAAAACCGCTGCGACAATCAACAAACCGATCAACCACCCCGGGCTGAGCGCCGTTGTTGCGGACAATGCGCCCGCTGCAAATAAGAGCGAATCTCCCGGTAGCACCGGTGTCACCACCAGTCCGGTTTCGCAGAAAATAATCAGAAACAAAATCGCGTATGTCCAGATGCCATAATTCTGAATCACCGTATTCAGATGTTTGTCCAGATGCAGAAACAGGTCAACGGCTTGGTGGATGAGTTCCATGAGGTCGCGTATGTAACACGTCCGCCTGCCGCCGGAGAAGCCTTTTCTTCCCGGCCACAATTCCGTAAGATGCTGGCGAATGAAGCTGCAATTAACTCGCCGCCTCTGGCAAATCGCCGGTGGATTATTTTTTGTGCAATTGATTTTTGCGTTTGCCGGTACGCCGCCAGCATTATGGGAATGGCTCGACGGTTCGGCGTGTTACCCACGCGAAACGCCCCGGTATGTGGTGGTGCTCAGCGGCGGCGGAATTCCAAGTGGTTCGAGTTTGATTCGTTCCTATTATGCCGCCCAATTTGGTCGCGGTCTCACCGGTACGACTTTTATCGTCGCCATGCCAGCGGATCAAGACTCAGACCACAGCAGCGTGGGCCGGTTTCGCGATGAACTAGTAATGCGCGGCATTCCCGCCGGTCAGGTGTTGATGGAAACGCGTGGCCTGAATACCTACCAACAAGCCGGCAACATCCGCCAAATGCTCGGCGCAGCGGTGCTGAATGCGCCGGTGCTAGTTGTCACCTCAGAATTTCACGTTCGCCGCGCGATGCTCTGTTTTCGCAAGCAAGGATTTCAGCGAGTCGCCGGGCTGAATGCGGCTGGAATTGGTGCTGAAGCCGACCCCGGATTATTCGCCGCGCTCCGGTACGGTTTTTGGGGCAATCTGATTACCCACATTAAAATGTTCCGCGAACTCACAGCCATCTTCGGTTACAAACTTTGCGGTTGGGTATAAGAGCCTGCCGACGTCACACTAGATAGAACCGGTAAAGCCATTAGTCATCAAAGTGACCAGTTGTTACGATTACTTCCGAGAGGGTAAAATCGGTCGCTAGTAAATTCGTGTGATGGCTTGTCAATCCGCCGGTCACACAGGTTTCTGTTGACGAGGTACCTCTTCAGCTATCCGCATCTCCGCGACCTTCGCGAGCTCCTTCACCTTGTCCCTAAGCATAAACTGGAGGCAGTGCGGGACATGGTTGCCGAAATGCCTATGCACCATCACACATTCAAAACAGTGTCCGTGCTGTTCACACTTCAAGTTAGGGCAGTCGCACTTCGGGTGGAGTGCGATATATTCCTCGACTTTCTTCGGGTTCATTCATTCTCCTTCCTTCTCAGCTGATACTTTCCATATACTCCATCCATCGCGAGGTATTAGATATCAATCGTCATCAACTTATCCTATTATTCTAACTTATAATGTCCACAAGTTAATTTTCACCAAGAATTCCGGCCATCACAATTCTCAGCGACAAACTTGGTGGTGGAGAGTGATTGCCACAGAGGTAGGTTGACATGAATGCAGGAGACAATTACTATGCCCATGCTTTGAACGGACGATTAGCTCAGTTGGCTAGAGCGCTTCCTTGACATAAGTCAGCCAATACCAGTATATTGCGTGTGTAATTACTGGATTTACTATTACGCTATCAAGTGAAGCTATCAAGGGTGTCGTTAGTGCCGTATCTAAACCACGGCAAGTCCTGACTCGGATCTCCGACAACCTCTACCGTAGTAACAAGTTCAATGTGTTCTATGCCGTCGTCACGATGAATGGTAGACAGATTCGTAAGAGTCTTCAAACCACCAACAAGATTACGGCTCGTGTTCGCCTTGAGAAATTCCGTATCGAAATCCGTGATACGGATAGCACCCGTCGTGATACCGAACTGACCGGTTTACCATTCACAAAAGTTGCGGGGTCTTGGCTTCAATCCATTGAAGCTGTCATCGCTCTACGGACTTTGAATAATTGCCGCTGGTGTATCAAAGCGTTGGCGATTTACTTTCCGCAAACCATTTCCAAAATCACCCGGACCGATGTGGATATGTGGAGCATTCACCGGAGTCAAGCCACCAAGCCCAGTACATTTAACAAAGAAGCCGCAATGCTGAAAAGGATTTTCACATTCGCAGTCGAACGGGGAGCATTAGTACGGAATCCAACGACTCACCTGAAATTCCGCAAAATTTCCAAACCACAAATTGCTGTCCCGACACGGGAACAATTCCGAGCACTATTGATTGAACTCCGCCTAAATCATCTTAGTGAAGCCGGTGATTTAGTGGAATTATTGGCCGCATCCGGTTGTCGATTAGGTGAAGCAGTTAGTCTGTGTTGGCGAGATGTCGATTTTCAGCGCGGCGCATTAACTATTGGATCTGATGGTAAAACCAAAAATGGTGAAGCTCGTACCATTCCATTGTTTCCACCATTAAGAGCTTTCCTTGAAGGGTTACGGAATCGGCACCATGATGTCCATCCGGATTCAACACTGATTAAGATTAAGAATGGTAAATGTGCGATTAAGAAAGCTTGTCATAAGTTAGTGATACCGGTTTTCTCGCATCATAAGTTCCGGCATATGTTTTGTACTACTGCACTTGAATCTGGTGTTCCGCCACATGTCATTGCGGCTTGGCTTGGACATTCAGATGGTGGACAATTAGTTTGTCGCACTTATGGTCATGTCCGGTCAGAAGCATCCGATTTCTTTGCCCAACGGATTACATGGAATGCTCCGGTTAATGTTGTGGTGCTGTCACAAGCCGTGAATCAGTGAATCGATTTATAATATCAGGTGTCTTATACCCCCACATATGATGGATAGATTGAATAGAATTATAATTAGTAAGTTGAAGAAGAGATTTATAATAACTTTGTTTAACTCTATAATTTGATTGCTTTAATGCTCTTCAAAGTCATCCCAGACTCCCCACCAATCGAATTATAAGGTTATATGTTTAGTGGTTCGCCAGCCGGCTGGTATCAACACCCCATCCAAGCATCAAAGTGTAATTGTATTTATTCAAATTGAATCCGACTTGAATATAAAAAGGTGAAATATAGATAACCAAAACTTTTAAAAGAAATTTATCGGTTTTGTTAAATCGGTTAATATGTATATACGGAAATGAAAAGACCAAGTTACAATTTAGAGTGTGTTCAAGAGACAGAGTCTTTCATTTCCAGGAAGCATTTGAACACACTCTTTTTATTTACACCAATTAACCAATTATTAATTAACCCGATTTAACTAATTAACAAAACCGAATAAAAAAACCCAACTTGGACAAGCATAAACAATGTAACGCGAGCAAGGGGTTAGTCTTAAAGAAGACAATGGTACAAGATTGTTACCAGCTATATCGTCGAAGAAATAAGACGACAAATTAACAATGGTTGTTATCTAAACAATAACATCTGAAACGACACCGATGATGGTTTAATAAACCGGATGGCGTTAGCGTTGTGTTGAAAAAAGTATCTTCAATTCACGGGTAACAGGATTAATCGCCCAAGTATCTTCATTCTTGATGAAGAGAATAGTTAATGCCCCAGCATATTGCTGGTGTTTACAATCTTCTGTGGAGAAGCAGACTCCAACTTATTTAATTAAGTCACACTGCTCCGTAGTGATAAGAAATTACACAGAGACAATTCCCCCTGTAGTCTGTTTTTATTAACAGATTCTACGGGGGGATTGTCTCTGCTTACACCGAATGATAAGGGAATTACAACCGGTGCTTAGAAATGCTTAATAAGTAATTATTTATTAAACACCACTGAAATAATTTAAAGAAAATATTTTCTTGGTTCTATTTATTCTTAAAGGAAATGATATGAACCAACAAAACAACAAAATTGAAGAACAACAAATCCGAAACCATTACCAGAATCGAGATCCAGTATTAGTAAATCTATTGCTGGAATTAAGAAAATTAGATCCGGAGCATACAATTTGCTTCATGGATGAATTACTTAATCCAACAAGCATTCAATGAACACCAAGCCATTAACCCAAGCCGAATATGAAAAATTATTCAGATTATTGGATTTAGTGTCCCAGAATATTGAACGGCTAATTAATTCTGGAACTACAATGGCTGAAGGATTTGAAAATCAAGAAATTCAATCTAGTGAAAACCGGATTGATTCATACCGGCAGAAAATTCAAATGGAACAAAAGAGAATCCGCCGTATCCGTGATATTCTGCGCCATCGAAGTCAAATTCGAAAGTGATGCTCTTCTGAATATAGAAAATAATTTCTAATCGTTACTCGATCTACCCAGTTTTACATAGATGACTGGATTTTCTAATAGATTTTCAAAATGGTTTGGTAGTCAATCGATGTCTTACAACTATTGTGAATTATTGAAGTATCATTCAAATCCACCATCAGTTGCTGGTGGAAATATCGTTTAGACTATTAGGAAGGGTTACATCGTTTTCAGTTTAAAATGAAATATAGACCGGTTCTGATGTCAGGTGGTGTAATTACTCTCGCCGGCGCTGAAGATGTAACCTGTGGTGTTTATTGATTGAATGTGCGGTGCTCTTGAAGGTGTTTAGATAAGTCGCATCACACTTATTTACAGGACATTACGAGTGATTTGTAATGTAAATAGTGCTTGTGCTTATCAGGAAAGCCGGTATTCCAGACATATGGATACAAAATACATTGTCTATCGAAGAGTCAGTACTCAACGGCAAGGTGATAGTGGATTAGGTTTGGAAGCACAATCAGATGCGGTGACAAGATTCATTCAATCATCCGGTGGTGAGGTTGTTACGGAAATGACCGAAATTGAATCCGGTAAGAATGCTGACCGGCCAATTCTATTGGAAGCCATCCGGCAGTGTAAGGAACACGGATACACTTTACTTGTTGCAAAACTTGACCGGCTTACCCGTAATCTTCATTTTGTTACTACACTCCAACAAACCAAAGTTAATTTTGTCGCAGCCGACAATCCGCACGCTACCTCGTTTTTGATTCACATTCTGGTTGCCGTAGCCGAACACGAGCGAAATTTAATCAGTTTACGCACCAAGTCGGCTTTGCAAATTGCAAAACGTCGTGGTGTTAAATTAGGAAATCCACATTACCGAACAGCTATTCCCAAAGCTATCGAAGCTCGACAGAAAATTGCGATGGATCGGAACACCAAGCTTCGTGAACTTGTTTCAGAGACAATGGAAAAGACTGGCTTTAAGAAATTATCGGAAATTGCTTTGTGCTTAAATCTGCGTGGTATCAAAACCAATCGTGGCTGTGAATTTACACCAACCCAAATTCACCGGTTATTGAAAGCAGCTTAACCGGAAAGGAACTACATTCAATGACAACACGATATCACGATAAAAAAGGAATTCTAATTGGTTGGACAACGGAACAATCAAACCAAATTAGAATCTACGATAATCACGGAATTTGTAAGGGATGGTATGACAAAAATCTAAATACCACTTACACAGAAAAAGGAATCCGTGTTGGAACGAAAAATCAAATCACACGATTACTACCAAAATCGTAGAATCAAATTACACAACTACCGGTTAAACCGTCTGTTGCTTCTTCTTCCGCCAAGCATATCCACCCAAAACCAATCCACCAATGGCTAACATGGCGAATGAGGAGGGTTCGGGGACGGCGGATGAAGAGCCAATGACATTACCTACAAAAGTACCTGCATTGATAGTTTCGTTCAGTGTAGTATCCCATGCCCAGCCGTACACAGTGTAAACTGATCCACTAACACCATTGTCGTAACTACGACCAATATCAACCCAGCCATATTGATATGTCTCGCTCTGCCATGAATATTTTGCAATTCCCGCATAACCACGCTCACCGTCTCCCCACGAGTGCTCAGTTGCCGACTGACTTAAATATCCCCAACCATAGCCGTTTGAAGACGGTCCAATCGTCTCACCGGCTGCATACTTAATGGCAGACGGGACGTCGGCTTGACCGGCTTGAAAAGCCACTCGGAAAAGATTATTATCACCCGGTATAAATTCCGTATCAACCCCGGTGAAGTTGCGGATTATTAGGTCAGAATCGGTCTTAAAGTTGTCGTATCCATTTGTCCAGAATGCATAGGTATTAGTTTCAATCATGAGCCCTAAGTAGCTGTTAGGAAACACTTGTAGATTTACACCTGTCGTATAAATCACATCCGCTCGCACCACACCAACCAGCATCAGCGTGACTACCAGTGCCAAAGACAATCGTATTAATTTTGTTGTATTCATATTTTCCTCACTCGTGAAGGTAAAACCCGGCGCAAACTTGGCACCGTTTTTTACGTAACATTACTATGTAGCAATTATCGAGCCAGATACTGGTTTATTACCAATCACATCTGTTAGCTGCCTGATGCAAGGCTAATAGAGATAATCGTGAATTTAGAACTTCGGGAGTCGTGCCGTCGCAATTATGACAAAATGGCATTAATTCGCCGTTATTCCGCCAAGATGGCAAATCAAGTTTTGCTTTAGCCGGATTGATTTAAGCCATCACCCCCATTCAAGCAGCTATCAAGTTTAGTTATCAAGGTCAGCCGTAAAATCCTGCTAAAAACATGTCAAAAACCGGCTATGAGGATTTCTGACTTGAATAAATTATCCCAATGTGCGATGCTTAAAAACGTCGATTTCCTTAGGAAATTCAACAATTTAACGTCAACATTACGTTAATTTGATTGCTGGACGATTAGCTCAGTTGGCTAGAGCGCTTCCTTGACATGGAAGAGGTCACAGGTTCAAGTCCTGTATCGTCCACCATCTTCAAAACATCAATAAAACCGCCTGTTTTTCATTGTTTACGATCTTGAAAGCCAAATGCATAAAGTAAATGCATAAAGCGTCCAATGCCGTCCAGCATCGTCCAGAAGGCAAAATGCGGGGGCAAGGCTATCATAGCGCCGTGGTGCCGGTGATCGTGGCTTGGCGGATTATTACGAAGCAAGGCGGGGTATCGTGACAGGCCGGGCGGTGGTTGGAATTGTATCCCCATAGGTTCTTTCCCAGTGATCCGCACCGCGGAGTGGTATACCGAAAAGGTGCGGCTTTATATCGCGTTACGGTTGACGACAAGGCGGGCGGGCGGCTGGCCGTGGAAATACCGAAAAGGTTCTTCCGAGGCATTTGCCCGTTCCGAGTGGTACACCGTAAAGGTCCGGGGGGCAGTAGAAAGGTCAGACCACCAGCTAATCACAATTTATCCCAATAAAGTTCGTAGGGGGCGATTGTCACGGTTGCGGAAACGTCGCTTGCTGTTTTTCAACTTGTGCCTTCCACCATGCTTCGATTTCATCACGGAGGGCATCCCATTCTCCGAACGCCATCATCGTCGGACCATAACAATTCAGACCAAAACTACACTTGCCTGTTGAAAGTTTTCCCAAATCCCTTTTTTTCCTCACATCTCGGGCATACCTGGGCCAAGAGTTTTTCCGGTCTCGAAAAAATTTAGCCACTTCATACAACTCTGGGAGACGATTAATTTGTTTACCATGGTATTTCTCAAGTATAATTTTCAAGACTACTGCCGTTAGCGGCTCATACCATCCCGGAATATTAAACTGCGGACCATAATGCCAGTATAGCCTGCGAAATGGTTCGATAACCGAAAGACTTTTCAACTCATTCCTCGTCAAAAATGTTTTGAAGAAAAATTCTGAATCGGTTTCCTCAAATGGCAAAACGCTGAAATAGCCGTCTTCCGTCATTAATGCCATCGCTTCCCCGGAGTTATTCGGTTGCATCACCCCCACCCATGGTGCGCGAAATATCGCGTTCAGAAACATCGAAAGACACTGTCCCTCGCCAGCCAGCATTCTTTCCCGAAAACGGTCCAAGACGTGACTTGCAAAAGCCACTTTTTTCCCTGACAAGTATATGTCAGGTAGAAATTCTTTGCCGGCAAAGAACCGAAACGAATGCCGGATTCCTCCAGATTCAGATTGTTCAACATGCTGGACAAGGGATAGTTTGGTCACACATGTCGGAGTGAAAAAAGGGAACAGAATCAACTGGTCTTCCCGTAAAGCGTTTCCAAAGGCGCAAAATCCAAATACCATTTGATACAAATCGTGTTTGCTCGTGTCATCAGCCCGGTCGTCGATTCTCCCCATCCGTGCCGTGATTCCCGAATTAAACTCCGTTTGAACGGCTCGATAGATTTCACCTAGTTGCTCGGTATGGGGATACAAGCGGACATTCCCATGCCTTTCCTCAACCAAGTGCAAATCTTGGAGATATTTCAGGTGCGACGGCAATGTTTTTATTGAGTGGTGGGTTGTCACAGTTCACAAAAAAGTAGGCTCATCGGATTGATAGTCGCTGTCATGACTGGCAACCATAACAGTAGTCGTCTCCCGGAACTGCTGGCTTGCCGCACCCGATGCACTTGCGAACAGCGGCGTATTCGCCACCTACTTCGATGTTATGCATCTGCTGCCAGCCTATGCCTTTAATTTTACTTTTCCTCCTCTTTGGCCGCGGAGCATCAATGCCACCACTCGGCTGGAACGCGAGGCCGTGCAACACAAGAAAGTGGAGGCGACGGGCTGCCAAAACCTCTGCCGATGCCTTCGGACATCGCGCAGACATGTGTCTGTCAAGGCGTTCGCTTTTCATAGATGCCCCGCAACACGGGCAAACAACTAGGTTGGATTCCATCAAAGAAGCATGGGTTTGTCTGCTGCCTTTGGACGTAAACGTGCGAAGTCGAGAATCTCCTCCAACGATGCCCCCTTGTTCTTGAAGCTGTAGAACAAATCCTCGCCGACAAGCGCGTAGCTCCACTGCCGGCTGTCGCGTTGGTCGGCTGGCAATTCGTTCGTGCGGTCGCACCATGCCACCGCCGCCTTGCGCTTGCGCTCCACGTCCGGCAGCGCCAAGAACGTTTGCCCTTTGGTTTCGGCCAGATAGATCGCCGTCGCCGTGCGGATAAGGTAATCCGGCCAGTAAAACCCCGGTAACCCCGATTCCTTCACATACCGCAGGCGCAAAAACGTGTGCTTCTGTTCGTTGATCTTGCAGAACGCCAGCACGGTCGCGTCGCTCTGTGCCTTCTCAATAAACGCCTTCTCCAGTTCGCCATTGCGTGACGGGAAAGGCAACCGCTCGTAAATGCACTTCTCAACTGGCAATGAAAATTCCGCGCGCATGGTCAGCCGGTCCACTTCCGAAAGTTGCCGATGCCGGATCTCCATCGCGGCTTGCGTCGCCACGTCCGTCAACTCCGGCAGCTTCCGCCCGAACTCACGGATGATATGGTTCGCCACTGGGTCAAGCCGCAACACCCGCCAGTTCTCGTCCGCGTGCGGGTCAAACTCCGCGTCAAACAATCGCCGTCGGATAAACCCGTCCACCCAGCCCGTCAGTTGCGGCAGGTTCACTTGGAGAAACGGGAACGCCGTGATATTGGCGAAGGTCTTGGAACTGGAAGTTACCGGCGCGCTCAGACTCTCCCCGATACGGCGCGCCATGCGTGCGAGATAGTCGTTGTACCCCGTCGCGGTCATTATGCCGCCGTCCACACGGTAATCGCCGAACTGCGTGCCCGTTTGCAAGTCTTCGGACCGGAACAAGTCGCCCTTGCCGATAGCCGCCTTCAGTTGCACCAACGGCAGCGGGGACACCGGCAACGTCATCACATCGAGGTTTTGCTGCACGATCTCCTCGTCGCAGTCGCGCATGATGTAGGGAATGGCGAAGTCGAACTTCTCGTAACCGTTGCGCAGCCCAACCGGAATCAAATCCCCCGTACTTTTCTTGCCGGTGTCTGTCGGCGACGCTTCCGCGAACTCGTAACCATCCTGCCGCAACTGCTCGTAGAACTCCGCGAACTTCGGATGCTCCACGATGCTCAAAACATCAATCATGCTCTTCGGCTCTTGCCCGGTCTTAATCAGTTGCCGGTTCTCCGCCTTCTGGCTCTCGAACTCATTCTCACGCCACATCAGCCGCAACCCGCGCCCGACCGTCTGTTCCAGCAATATCTTCGCGCCTGTCGTCCGCAGTGGCACGATCACGCAAATGTTGTTCACGTCGAAGCCTTCGCGCAGCATCAACACGCTCACCACCACGCGGGGCTTACCGTGCGCGTCCATGTCGAACAACTTTGCCCGCAACTCATCCCATTCCGCTTCCGGCAAATCGCCCTTGCGATTCGAGTCCACGCGCAACACTTCCGAATCATCCAGTCCGCAGTCTTTCAGAAAATCCACCACCAACGGCGAAACCTCCGTGTCTTCGCAAACCACGAACATCTTCGGATGCCGCGTGCCGTCAATCACCGCGAAATCTTTTTCGAGTTTCTGGAGCTTGGCCAGTCCCGCCCGCACCATGATGCGCTGGCCTTCCGATAACACCGGGTTGCCGTTCTCGTCACGGTCGGCCTTGAACTGCAATTCCTCATTCGACAATGCGCCCAGTTCGCGCCGCTTGTCCAACACCAGCGATTTCACCAAGCCCGCCTTCATTGCCGCCCGCAAATCGAAGTCCACGATGATATGCGGGAAATAGACCGCCTTCGCCTTCTGCCCCGTCCCGACTTGGTTGTAAGGCGTCGCGGAAAAATCCACCTGAATGAATCGCCGCCCTTTGTTCTCCGCAATCTTCCGCAGACTCTTCTGCCATTCCACTTCCGTCAGTTCGCCTTCGGAGCGGACTTCGTGGATATGATGCGCTTCATCGTTGAACACCAGCAGACTTGGCAACTCCGCCAAATACCGCAACACCCCGCCGCGCTCAAACCGCCGGTTCAACATCTCCAGCGAGTTACCGGCACTCGTGCCCGGCGACAGTGGCAACGCCGCCGCCGCGACGTTCTTCGGGTCCGGTAACATGCCCGGCGCTTCCACCGTGGCGTCGCTCTCGTCTAGTTCTTCGTTTTCGCGTTGAATCGCCTGCCAGTTCGTGACCGCAATCAATCCGCCCGCCGTGACCTTCACCCCGACTTCGTCGCGCAAGGCAACATTGCCCTGCACGAACCGGAACACCTCGTCGCGATACCGGTCCGGCACGAACAAGTCCCGGTAACGTGCCAAGTCCGATGTGGCAAAATCACGTTTGCCGTCGCGCTCTTTGCCGAGAAACGCATCCAGCAACCGCTCGTACACGATCAACCCCGGTGCGACCACCAGAAAATTGCGTGTGAACCGGGCGTCTTCCGGTGCCCGTGCCGCGTTCAACAGTTGCCAGTAAGCCAATGCCTGCAACACCCAGGTCTTGCCGGTGCCCGTTGCCATCTTCAGGCAATACTTCGGGTGCGCGCTGCGTTGGACTTCTTCATACCGGCGCGCCGTGAGTAATTCTTCCGCCGCAACTTTCTGGTACAAGTCCACCAACGTTTCCGGCTGCAACACTTCGTGCGCGTAAATTGCATTCAGAATCGCTTGCCGTTGGCCTTCATGGAAATTGACCGTGCGCCCGTCAATGCAATCCTGTTGCAACCACCAGCGGAGCAAATCGGCAGTGACCGGCGAAACCTTCTCTAAGATCGGCGCGTCGCCATTTTCCAGCCCGACGCACTCCGCTTGAACTTTCGGCTGTAATGACCGGACCAATGGTAAGCCAAGCATCATGGCGTCAAACCTCCTTCACCGCTACTCGCAGGAACGATGGGGCAAGTGTGGTGGTAACGTGGTTCATTTTGCCCCGTTAGTTTTTTTCGCCATTGCGATATAGCAAATTGAATTGGTTTTGCTTTAGCCTGGACAAGTTGCTCCTCCGCCATGTGTCGAGCGTTCTCGGATTCCTCTAACGCAGTAAATACGGCGGAGGTGGGGAACGCAGTGCTGACGGCCGGCGTTTCGTTTGCGAGAAAGATACTCGCCTTCGCATCCTTGATGAACTGTTGCAACTGCTGGTGGAAGTCGTCGTTCCGAACCGGTAGCACCCGGTGATTCCTGATCGCCGCGTTGAACATCTCCGCCACAAACACCAGCCGGTCCAAAAGTGTCAGCGGCTTCGGCTCGTCACCGGCCCACTGGAGCACGGTGTTGAGTTGGATCGTGGCGACCTTGACAATAGCCCCCCGTTGGCGCAGCAGCTTCTTTTGTGCCTTAATGACCATTGCTTGAAACTGCGCGCTGTTGCCACCGACCAGACCGGCGGCCACGCCGTCCGTCTCGAAGGCCAACAGCGTGACGGTGAGACCGGTCAACGGCTCGTCGCCTTGGGGGATCGGCATCCTGGCGATGCGGTTGACGGCTTCGGACTTTGCATTGAAGTTTGACACGATTACTGCCCGCCTTTCGTTGTGGATGGATTGTTGCTATTCAAATCGAATTTCACTTTCCCAATCAAACCTCCTTCACAACTTCCGCTTCGAACCCAAACACGTCCACCACCCGCACGCACACTCGCCGCTTGCCTTGTTTCACCGGCAACCCCGACAACACCGCCTTACGGACAACGTGCAATTTTCCCCTCTCGTCGTCGTTCTCCCGGTTGCCCCGGTAATCCTGCCACACCGACCGGAAAATCGTGTGCCCGTCTGGTTCAGACTCGTAGTCCGGGTCAACGCTCCAGTACTCGATCAACGCCAGCGGGTCGCGGTTCACCACCGCCTGCAACCGCTCTTTGTCTTTCGCCTCCAGATTCAGCGCGTCGGGCGACAGCAACACGTAATTGTCCAACTCCACCGTCACCGCCTCGCCGCTGTCCAGTTTCTTGCGCTCAATCGGTTTCACCGTCAGATATTGCAGCGTCGAGAACCGGACTTCCTCCGGCTTCAGCTTGTCGCCCTTCTTCTTCAACCGGTCCAGCAAGTCCGGCGGAATCACCAGCACTTCCAGCTTGGCATCATTCAACCCGGCAATCGCGTGCCCGATGTCCGCCGTGAAATTCCAGCCCAGCACCACCACCTTGTCCCAGCCGCCCAGATGCGTGCCGCGCAACTCCTGCGCCTTCTTCAACGTCGCCAGCCCCGTCAACTTCTGCGGCGAATCCACGAACACCAGCGTCCGCGATTCCGGCAGCTTGCCGAGATTCCGCCCCGGATTGTCTTCCGCCGGTAACGGCAGCGCGCCGTACAGCCCCAGAACGATGTGCGCCAGATCGCCGACGCGGAACTTGCGCCCCAACGTCGAACGCGCCGCCTCCACCTGATAATCGCCGATGGCTTGAAACAGAAACGGCTTGGCGTCCTGGTCAATCAACCGCTTCCGCATAATCATGCACGCGGGCTTGCCGAGATCGCAAGTAATCCACCGCCGCCCCAACTTCTCCGCTACCGCCGCCGTCGTGCCGCTGCCTCCGAAGATGTCGGCAACGATTGAGCCTTCGTTCGACGACGCTTTGATGATGCGTTCGAGAAGTGATTCCGGCTTCTGAGTATCATAATTCACAGATTCGCTCGATGAGGAGGAAATCAAACTAATGTCATCCCAAAGGTCAGAAACGACGACGCCTTTGTTTTGATCCAAGTAGTATTTTAGGCGTGGGATGCCACCTTCTTTTTTCGGAAACGCAATCAACCCCTGCTGAAAGTATGCATCCAGCTTGCTGGGCGTAGTGACCCAATGCATACCGCCTTTGCCTCGCGTATTCGGATCAACTCCCTTCCATACCTGCCCAGTGAGTCCATTCCTTCGACCGCTCACCAAAATTGGCACTAGCTGATAGAAGCCGCGTTCGTCACGGTTTTGGTAAAGCTCTTGGGATGTTTCAGAGAGGTCTTTGTATTGGAAGTTGAAAATGTAGTCCGCAGTCTTGCTATAGAAGAACAGATGATCGTGTGCGCGCTTCCATATTTGGCCAATGCTTGATGTGTTTGAACTCCGTTTCCAGATAATCGCGTTGTTGAAAAGCTCTTTCCCATAGATTTCATCCAAAACAATCTTCACGTAATGCCCGACGTGCCAATCCAGATGCACGTAAATCGAACCCTGCTCGGAAGCCAGTTCGCGCATGAGGCAGAGGCGGGGCACGATCATGGCGAGGTAACTGGCCGTCCCGTCCGCCCAAGTGTCGGAGTAGGCGAACTGCTCAATCACGGTCGGCTTCTGTTCCACGTCGCCGCCCGGTAAGGTGATTTTCGTCCGGTAATCCGCTTTCGAG
>CAINDI010000055.1 GCA_903847335.1 uncultured Verrucomicrobiota bacterium
AACACATAAACTTGACAGAAAGATTCCACTTTATTATGAACACAACCGCCAGCGTCGCTGCGCTCCGATGCGTGGAAACTTAAAACCGGAATCAGTGGCAACTTTCACCGAAATACGCAGAACGGATGCGAACCGGTGAGGTTTCAGAGAAAACGGACAGAAAGGAACGGATCAGATACCAACGGCGAAGTCGAATGGGGCCATTGATAATACAGGCTCGGCAATAGGTTGAGTGCCATTTGCCTTTAAAGTGCGTTTGGCCAAACCGGCCTCTTTCCGTGCAGTCTCAAACGCTGTCCGAAAGCCATGCACGTGTTTGGTCGGCTGAAGTGGATGATAAAAGACCCATTGATGCAGTGTGGTTATGGGTCCCAGCACGGATTCCCAGTGGGTTTTCCACGCCAGCAAGATTTCCCTCACTTTGGAATGCATCTCGATGGTCCGCTCTGAATCCTTCTTAAGGGGGTTGCCTTTGTCAGATTTGGACACAACTTCAATTTCGTCCCGGTCAAATATCTATTAAGACGTTGAATCCAAAGACTGAGAGAATGTCGCCATTGAAATGTAGATTCTAGTGGAACCTTACGATCCAAGTAAGTGTTGGTTTACTTTATGGTCGCGCTAGATAACTTACCGAATGGGTAATTTTTAAAACGCTCCCATTGCGAGTCAGTCGGTGTGCGTTTTGCGATTTCATCTTGCGCTTGTAGAGTCAACAGTGCCAATCGCCACCGAAAATTCTCATAGTAGGATAGCAATTGAGATGGATCTCCGGAGCCTCCCGCTTCTGTGCCAGTTATCAATCCCATAGCCGGGTATTCTGGTACAATCGCACGGATTTCTTGGAATAATTTCTCGGCCGCTACAGTCGCTATTGGACACCCCCCCTTTTTAAGGGTTTCACGCAAAGTATAGAGATACCGATAGTCGTCCGTTCCTTCGCGCACCCACTCAAAGCGCGGAGTCGTTACGATCCGTTCGGGAAATAGATAAATCGGATAAATACCGGTATTGGGCTCACCCTCGTTTTCGTGGCCATGTAGAGGAATTGGAGAGAAAGCGTCATCCGTTCCAGTGCCAGATGGATAGATGTATTGCCATTCACCAACTGCACCTGTCCGCCAAACTCCAAAACCGAAAGAGAGTCGTGACGTTCCATTATTATAAATCCAGAGAGGGCGACCGGCTTTGAGTGTGCGGGCCATTAATTTAGTTGATCCCTTCCAAGCATGTGTACTTAAAATATCTACCGCATCTACAAATGGCGTATAATCCTTACTCCCACTCGCATCGCTAACTGGATTAACCGTAAGACGTACTCCCGGTACTTGGCGGCAAAGTTTAATATAGGCCATGCTTTGGTCGTAGGTACGATTCCAAGCGTTGAGTATGGCTTCCCGCGGCTCATCGAAAATACTGAATACAACTGGAAAGTCTGGTCGTTCATCGAGCCATTGTTTGCATGCACGCATCGCCGTAACAAACGGTGCGTCAAAACCTACTCCTAATTCTTTTATTCCATGTGTAACGAGGTAAGCAGTGATGAAACCCACACCGGTTTGCCTGACTCCTTTCATGCCAATCTTGGCGCACA
The DNA here is from genome assembly GCA_903847335.1 of uncultured Verrucomicrobiota bacterium. Taxonomy (GTDB): domain Bacteria; phylum Verrucomicrobiota; class Verrucomicrobiia; order Palsa-1439; family Palsa-1439; genus CAINDI01. The sequence continues at coordinate 1,595 of CAINDI010000055.1, forward strand.
AGGTGCGGTACTGTTCCCAAGCTGTAAAATCAATGTCTGCCTGCGTAGCGGAGAGTGAGCGAATTGTCGGACTTGGCAACGTAAAAGTATTGCAGCCATGAGCATGAAGATCCAGCATTTCCCGCTCACGTGTGGCAGCAATTTTCCCCTCATACCACCAACCAAAGGCCGTGTTGGAATCTTCCAGTAAATGGAATGGCAACACTACGACTCGCAGTGGAATTTCAGATGCCGGACGGTTGAAAGACTTAAATAGTACAGTTCCATGGTATTCTCCGGCCGCTTGCGCATCAGGCACATGCAATGTTAGCCAGAATTGCGTCGTACGGCCCTTTGGAATATCCACTCCTTTTTCAAGAAGTGTCAATGCTTCCGGTCCGACCATATAGGTAAAACGCTCCAAGCCGCGTGCAAGCTGGCGCGTCATGCGCACTTCAATCTGGCTGCTTGGAATCAAGGTGCCACCACCTCCGCGTAAATCACTTACCGAAACTGTCGCGCCGGCTAGATCCGTTAACGGCCAGACTGCAAAAGTGGCCGGCTCATATTCACCCGGAGTCGCGAAAAGCCTTAGCTCCGCACCAATCTCCGTTGGACGAGGTACACTATTATAGTACACCTCTTCCATGTAGTTCCGGTTAAACCAAATGTATCCAGTCTGAGTTTGTTCTGTCGTAGGCCTCGGCGGTACCAAGCTTTCCTCGTGATCAAGGAGGAAAAACTTGTTTAACCGCCGAAGCAAACGCACAGTGTTTTTAACGCTCGGATTGCCGAGGCTGGATAATTGCTCATCCAAAAGCCGTTCTGCCTCCGGCTCTGTTCCGAGCACCGAACTAACTGCAATCGCAAACAAGGTAGCAAATACGATTGTATGTGAAAGTTTCATAGTATATCTCGCTACCTGTGTTGATTTCTTTAGTCACCAGTCTCGAGTGTGAAATCGCCAAAATACACTAACCCACCCTGAGGTAAGGAGATTGTTAGCATTTTAACCACTGATAAGTCTGCTGCTGAGCCGTCGTTATTAGCCAGACCGGTAAGAGGAATCTCCTGTTGGCTAACACCGGGACGAAGTAGAATGTTTTGCTCAAACCGGGTTGGATAGCCTGTAGTTCCCGCGTGCTTAATCGTGATGTTTAAGCTCTGCGGTTTTTTGTCAGGGTTGAAGGTTTTGAATCGTAGATAGGTAAATGGTCGCCAGTCCTTGATCTTCAGATTGTAGTCGCCAAAGTAACCACCTTTTTCAAAAGTCGCCTTTAATGCCACTTGTCCAAGCTCTTTACTCTCGTCAAGTGAAGCATCCACACGGGTCACATCACTCGGAAGAGAACCAGTGGAGGGTGCGATTAATTTAGCCTTGCGCACCGCCGGTGCAACTGCTGTTTCCGCATAACATTTCTGGTCATCGATAGCAACCGCGCCTAATAAAGCCGCCATCAGACCTGCCAGACACAGCCGCACGCTAACTACATTATACTTTTTCATATAGCATCCATCCTTTTAGTTTCAGCAACAGATCCACAGCGCATCCGCGACTATTTTCTGCTGCCAAGTTGGGTTAATAACAGATGAACTCTTCACGTACTTGAAGCGTCTCGTTAAGTCAATTTAAAAGCAACTCACTTTATTATCACATGACGTCGGCTGTGAAATAGGCGATTAAATCGTCGGATAACCGAGGGATATCTATAGGAATTCCACCATGCCGCAGTGAATGCGCAGCGAGACAACCGGCCGCCACGCTATAACGCGCAGCAATTGGTGAGGTAGTAACTTTGCCACCGGTGCGAACATAACGCACAAACTCATCGACGATACTGGGGTCGGCACCACCGTGACCACCGCTTACGACCGGCATAAAAAACTGTTCATCACCATAGGGGTTATAAAAGCTTTTGCGATTCCAGAGGCGCACAACGCATTCGCCGGGACTGTCACCAAAGTTCTCGATCCGGCCTTCGGTGCCGATAATTGTGTAATTGCGCCAGCCGTCGGGCGTGTAGTGGCATTGTTGGTAAGAGCAGAAAACACCGTTGTCGAGTTGCATTTGCATCATGCTAAGATCTTCGACATCAATGATGGGATTTAATCCTTTATGAGCCAGTGGCGGCCAGTGGTCAAAACTCCAGCTTGCATCACCTCGTTCATCAGGGGCATGGCGGTCTTGAATTTGATTATAGAGAGTCAGAGCCCCAATGGCATTCACACGAGTAGAATAACCACCACAAAGCCAGTGGAGAACATCGATGTCGTGGGCACCTTTTTGTAGCAGCAGACTTGTCGTCTTACTACGCTCGGCGTGCCAGTCTTTGAAATAAGCATCACCACCGTAGCAGATGAAGTGCCGGCACCAGCCAGCCTTGACCTCACCAATTGCACCTTTATCAATCAACTCCTTCATTTTGAGAACAAATGACATGTGGCGCATGTTATGCCCAAGATAAATTTTTCGTTTGGCAGCAAACGCAGCACGCAAAATCCGGTCGCAACCTTCAATGGTAATGGCCATCGGTTTTTCAAGATAAACATGTTTACCGGCTTCGAGCGCGGCGACGGCATGTTCTTCATGAAGAAAATCAGGAGAGCTGACGAAGACTGCATCAATGTCGGCACGTTGGAGCAATTCATGATAATCATCAGTCACAAATGTATCCGGGCCGTAGCGTTCTTTAAATTTCACTCTCGTTTCAGGAACGATGTCCGCTCCTGCCACAAGTCGCACACCGGTTTCTGGTTTGTGTGCGTGCGCAGCTAATCCGCCACGACCACCGGCCCCAATCACGCCAATTCTAAGTTCATCCATAATATCTTTTATTATCAATCCTCCAGAAATACGCAAGGCAGATTGTCAGTATTCCACTTCTGAATCGTATTATTATTCTATGGGCATAACCGTTTGATGAATTACTTGCCAAGTCCGCCGGTCATGGCGTAATGTTGCAACAGTTTTTCGGACGCCGATGTAGCTCAGCTGGTAGAGCAACGGTTTCGTAAACCGTAGGTCGTCGGTTCAATCCCGACCATCGGCTCCAGTTTTTTTGACAAGTTTGGTCGTGCTAGGTGGGGAGGTAGCGGTTCCCTGCACCAGCAACCCGCTCTAGCTGGGCTGAATTCCCCGGGGAGGCGGCGCCGTGGGTACGCAAATCGCAGGGCAGCGTTGAGCGTTGGGTCCGATGCAATGGATGCGGGCGAACTCCGCCAGAGCCGGAAGGCAGCAACGGTAAACTTGATGTTCCTTGTGCCGTCGGGTCGCCTAACGGGAGCCTTAACTGCGGTAAGCAAACCGACAGCGTTAGTCGAGCCGGGGTGCACGATCATTTTCGACAAGTGAATTAGCCAATGGCGCAACAATATCAAGTACTCGCCCGAAAATGGCGACCGCAGCAATTCGACGAAGTGGTCGGCCAAGACCACGTCTCGACCACGCTCAAAAATTCCATTGAACAAAGTCGGCTTGCTCACGCCTATCTTTTTGTCGGCCCGCGCGGTATTGGCAAAACCTCCATCGCCCGCATTTTCGCCAAGGCGCTCAACTGCATCAAAGGTCCGACCGCCACGCCGTGTGACAAATGCGATAATTGCAAGGAAATCGCCGCCGGTAACTCGCTGGATGTTCTTGAAATTGACGGCGCGTCCAACAACGGCGTCGAGCAAGTCCGCGAACTCCGCGATACCTGCCGGTACACGCCGGCGCGCGCCAAGTTCAAGATTTACATCATTGACGAAGTTCACATGCTCACTACGGCGGCGTTCAACGCACTGCTGAAAACACTGGAAGAGCCACCGGCGCACGTCAAATTCATCTTCGCCACCACCGACCCGCAAAAAGTTTTACCGACAATTCTCTCCCGGTGCCAACGTTTCGATCTCCGGCGGATTCCGTCCACGTTGTTGGTGAATCATCTCAAAAAAATCACCAAGGACGAAAAAGTTGCGATTGACGACGAAGCTCTGACCGCTATTGCGCGCGGTGCAGAAGGTGGAATGCGTGATGCTGAAAGTACACTCGATCAGCTCATCGCATTTTGCGGCGATAAGATTGCCGAGAAAGATGTGCTCTCCGTTTTTGGTCTTGTTGCCCAAGATAAAATCGCCGCGCTCACCGATGCGATCATTGACGGCAACACCAACATCGCTCTGAAAACTCTGAAAGAACTCGATGAAGTCGGCAAAGATTTACAACGTTTGCTCGCCGACTTACTCGATCATTACCGGAATCTCCTCGTGTTAACCATCGGTGGTGCCGGTGCGGAATTGGTGGACGTGCCGGACATGGAGCTGGAATTGTTAAAGCAACAAGCCGGTCGAATTGATTCCGATGCCGTGCTGCGCATCATTGATGCGCTCGCCGGCGCCGAAGCTCGCCTCCGGTATGCTTTATCGAAACGAATTTATTTTGAAATCGCTCTCGTTCGCGCCATCAAAGCTCGCGAGCTGATTGGACTCGAAGGCGTTCTCAAAAAGCTGAACGAGTTGAAAAGCCAGTTGGGATCAGCACCGGCAGCAGCGGCTTCCTCGCCGCGACCGGCTCCGGTCAATCTTGTCCGCGAGACTACACCAGCATCACTCGACGAAGCGTGGACGTATGCCGTCGAACATCTCGGCAAAGTTACGCCGCTGGCTAAGACTTACCTTGTCGGCACCAAACCGCTTAGTCATCAAGCGGGCACCTTGACCATCGGTTTCGATCCGGAGTTTGCCGAACGCCGGGAATTCGTGGATACCGCTCGCAACCGGGAAATCCTACAGGCGAAACTGAAAGAAAAATTACACACCGACATTTCATTAAAATTTGAAATTGCTGATTCTGTTGCACCGGCGATAAAACCGGTCGCCGTCGCAGCGAAACCTCCGGCACCAATCGTCAACGCCAGTGATTTCAAAAACGATCCGCTAATCAAAAAAGCACTCGAAATTTTCAAAGGACAAATCGTCGAAGTCAGAAAATAAAAGGAAAAAATTATGGCCGGTCTCGGTAAATTTCTCAAACAAGCGCAGAAAATGCAGGAACAGATGACGCAAGTGCAGGATGCACTTGCCAAACGCGAAGTCGAAGGTTCCTCCGGTGGTGGTGCGGTCAAAGCCGTCGCACGGTGCGATGGTTCCCTCGCCCGCATTAAGATTGATCCGAAAGTAATCGACCCGAAAGAGGCCGAGATGCTTGAAGACTTAATTCTCAGTGCGGTGCAAAACGCATTGGAAACTGCCAAGAAAACTCAATCCGAAGAGATGAGCAAAGTCACCGCTGGTATGAGTCTCCCCCCCGGTCTCGGAATGTAGCCTTTATAGTTTTTTGTGCGCGCCGTCGCAGTAGGGCGCGCCGGCGGTATGTTTGCAAAGACAGAGCGCAACTCGCTTGTTGACTTCAAGCTTGAACTCCAGAGGGGCAAAGCCGGTACCTTTGTGCGAACCGTCACAATACGGCTGTTTTTTAGATTGGCCGCAGGAACACCACCAATAAGTACCGGCGGTTAATTCGAGCACGGCGGGTTTCTTATCTGCAATCACAGGTTCATTCATGATTTATGCCTTTCCTCCGAAGGTCACGTGGTCATCTAAATCCAAGACATCAAACCAAGTGTTGATGTCATCGCGGGTCTGGCTGAGCTTTTCCAAATAACTGTTAAAATATTTCCGGGTTTTCAAATCGGCCGGACCGCGTTGTTCCTGATACGCGCTCCACTGTGCGATTTCCCAAGCGGTGGGTTTGGTTTTAGAATTGGCGTTAATCCAATGCAAAATTTCTTCGTCGCCTTTGCCGAGTGCTAATTGCTTCTTGAGATCCGTCGCCTTGATGCCGGCGAATTTAAGAATGTGCTGATCCAAGGGACAATCGAAAGAATATTCGCCATTTTTTCCAATGAGCGTCGCGCGGCCTTTATCAAGGCAACGCGCCAATAGCGCATAGCCGCCAATCCGAACACGCGGACTGCGCGGCGGACGTTGGGTGAGATCCGGAGCAGATAGATTTTTCTTAGCCATGGATAATTTCCTTTTGGTTGGTGTGCAATACAGATAACAGAATTCTGCCGACTTTCAAGTTCCCCACCCCGCACTTGCCTTCACCGGAGGGAATGAGTAGAAAGTTCGCGTGGATTATCCTAAGCCCGTTCAAAATTTAATTGTCCTCGTGGCAAAACTGCCCGGCATCGGTAAACGCAGTGCCGAACGCATCGCATTGCACCTGCTGAAAGCCAGCCCAGAGACCAGCCGGAACCTCGCGCAAGCAATTCTCGAAACCAAATCCAAAATTCACAACTGTTCCCGGTGCGGCAATTACACTGAACTCGACCGGTGCGAAATTTGCACCGGCACCCGCCGCGATCAATCCATTATCTGTGTTGTCGAAGGGCCAAATGATATTCTCTCGCTAGAACGGACCGGTAGTTTTACCGGCGTTTACCACGCTTTGATGGGACGCATCTCACCGCTCAACGGCATCGGTCCGGAACAACTCCGTATCACCGCGCTCATCGAACGCGTCCGGCAAGAAAAACCAAACGAAGTCGTTCTCGCACTCGGCGCGGAAGTCGAAAGCGAAGCCACCGCGCATTTTGTCGCCGAACAACTCCAACCGCTCGATGTCGCCGTGACACGCATCGGCCTCGGATTACCCGCCGGCAGCACGCTCGAAGCCGCCGACGAAGTCACGCTCTCCCGCGCTTTGGAAGGACGCCGAAAATTATGAAAGTTCATGGCAAAAATTACCGGGCTGTCTGGATGGAAGGCGGGCACGTCGTCGTCATTGACCAACGATTGTTGCCGCACAAATTCAAACTGCTACACCTTCGCAACCACCGGGAAACTGCCGAGGCCATTCGCAACATGACCATTCGCGGGGCCGGTACCATTGGCGCGACCGCGGCGTATGGAATGGCACAGGCATTTCTGGAAGATTCATCGGCGGAATACATCGCCAAAGCTTACAACACACTTGTCACCACACGCCCGACCGCTGTGGACTTGAAACACGCGCTTGACCGAGTTCTTGTCACCTCCGGTACTGCGCGTGCCGCTGTCGCCGAGGCGAAACGCATTGCCGATGAATACGTCACACGGATGCAGCAGCTCGCCGCCGTTGGTTTGCCGTTATTCAAACGCGGCACTCGCGTTCTCACCCATTGTAACGCTGGCTGGCTCGCCATCGTCGATTGGGGCAGCGCCACCGCGCCGATTTACCTCGCGCACCGGAAGAAACGGAACGTGTTCGTCTGGGTAGATGAAACCCGACCGCGTTGTCAGGGCGCACATCTGACAAGTTGGGAACTCCTCCAAGAACGAGTCCCGCACAAAGTCATCGCCGATAACGCTGCCGGCTTTTACATGCGACGCGGCGAAGTCGATCTCTGCATCGTCGGTGCCGACCGAATCGCCGCTAACGGCGATGTCGCCAACAAAATCGGTACCTATGAAAAAGCGGTGCTCGCCAAAGAAAACAGCATTCCCTTTTATGTCGCCGCACCGAGTTCGACGATTGACCTGCATTGTCCCACCGGTGACAAAATTCCGATAGAAGAGCGCGACGAGAAAGAAGTTCTTTTCCTCGCCGGAAAAAGAATCACCGCGCCCGGCGCACGCGCCGGCAACCCAGCGTTTGATGTCACACCGGCTCGGTATCTCACCGGTATCATCACCGAACGCGGTATTTTCAAGCCGAGTCAGATGCGGAAGGCCGGTCATGGCTGAAGTCTACGTCGGCACAAAATTCCAAACTATTTTCATTCACCGGCAACCACCGGCCGATGCGCGCACCGTTGAATTGCTCACTTGGTGCCGGCAATGGGCGCAAGCTGGTTGGATTGCAAAAGCCGTCGGCAACCTAAGCTGCCGGACTGCGAATGGTTTTATCATCACCCCCACCGGCACCGATCCATCAACATTGACAGTTGGTGATTTTGTCGAAGTTCTCGGCGTGCGCGACAAAGAAGTTCGCGTGGCCGGCCTGCATGAACCATCCAGTGAGTGCCGGATGCACGCCGCGATTTATGCAGCACGTCCAGATGTGAACGCTATTTTCCACGGTCATTACACACCGGCGTTACAGGCGACCGGTGTGGCAATTACCACCCGCGAAATTCCCTATGGAACACCGGCGATGGCGACTGAAACCGTACAAGCGCTTGGCACCGGAAATTTTGTCGTGATGCTCGGTCATGGTTTCGTCGCAGTCGGTTCGGAGATGCGCGCGGCACACACTGCGACGGCGGAAGTATTGGCACGATTATGAAACCGATTGAGACAATCATCTTTGATCTCGGCAATGTGCTCTTGCCGTTCGACTGGGGAATTGCTCGCAAGCGAATGTGTGAACGCACCGGTTGTAGCCGGAGAGAGTTGGAAGATTATTTTGTCGCAACGCCATTTCTGGCGCAGTTGGAAGTTGGCCAACTGACAGCGCAACAATTTTTTGAAACCGTCGCCCATGATTTGCACTTCACCGGCAGCCGTGCAGAGTTTGACGAAATCTTTTCCAACATCTTCACGATTGACGATGCGATGCTGCAATTGAGTCAAACGCTCAAGAGTTCCTACCGGCGATTTGTTTTGTCCAACACGATTCCGCAGCACATTGAATTTGTTTTTAACCGGTATCCGTCGCTGCGAGATTTTGACGGCCATATTCTTTCATATGAAGTGGGCTTAATGAAACCCGACCGGAAGATTTACGAATTAATCATGCAGCGGTTTGGCATCATCCCCGATCAAGCGATTTTTATTGATGATTTACCGGCGAATGTCGAAGCGGCGCAAGCGACCGGGTTGCGAGCAATTCAATATAAAAATTTTAAGAAAACGTGCCGGGAGTTGACGAAGCTCGGAGTCTTGTCTATATAAGTGCCACGCCTTTCGGTTTCCCCGGTAGCTCAATGGTGGAGCGAGTGACTGTTAATCACTAGGTTGCAGGTTCGAGCCCTGCCCGGGGAGCCAATTCTAAATACACGGCAACAGGGCGTTACGCAAAACCAAAGCGTGACGCCCTGCCCTGTTTTTGGCCTGAGTAGTCACCGGAGTAGTCACCCCCAAAAACGAAAGCCGATCACGCGGGCTTGCAAGCTGACGCCCACCACGAAACAAAAAAAGCGCGGCACCGTGGGTATAACCGTGTCCGATTCAGACATTGCCAACGCACCCAGCCCGGCGGTAGACTGCGCGGCAATAGGAGAAAAACCAAGAATTGATCGAAACGAAGAACTGAACAAAAATCTAGCGTAGCTCAGGCTACGGGCTGTCCCGAAAACCGCGAATTTTCCAAGCCCGTTACACAACCGACCGGCACGCGCCCACAAGGGCGCGGCTTGACGTACTTGTGTAACAGGAGTCCTCGAGCCGACCGAGGACAATTGGAATAAGCCTCTCTCAGGCTCATCCTCAACGCCGCCGATGCCATGCCGGAAGGTGGCGCGTTGACGATTGCCACTAATCGAAATGCAGCCGGGATTCTACTTACATTCACCGATACCGGTATGGGAATGACTGCCGAACAACAGGCTAGGCTATTCGAACCATTCCTCACCACGAAAGTGCGCGGCACCGGTCTCGGCTTGGCAATTGTTCACCGAATCATCGTTGACGCTCATCGAGGTCGCATCACAGTGACTAGCGTGCCTCATCGCGGCACCACATTTCGAATCGAGCTGCCGGTGTAATGATAAAACCTGTTTGACCCTGATAGTTACCGGTGATAATCTTACTCTGTTGCAGGAGTAGTTGTGGAAGTCCAGACAACCATAAGACGTCTGTGCTGTAATCTAGCGAGCGGGTTTCAGAATACAAATCTGCCCTGGATGCTAAACGGTCCCAACTGTATGGCGGCGACATTGCTCAATGCGTTGCCAGATCAATTCTATGTCAAAGACTTGCAAAGCCGGTTTGTCTTTGTCAATACCACCACGGCGACCTACCTGAAAAAGACGCCACCGGAGATTGTCGGGAAAACGGATATTGATTTTTTTCCAAGCAGTCTCGCCAGTCAATTTCTCGCTGAAGAAAAATTACTTCTAATCTCTGGTCAGCCCGTCATCAATCGCGAAGACTGGTGGCAGGACGCGAACGGCAACACCCACTGGGAGTTAACCACGAAGGTAGCGTTATCCGATGAGACCGGCGCAATCATCGGCTTACTGGGTACTAACCGCGATATTACTGACCGCCGGACAGCCCAAACACAATTGCAAAAACTCAACATAGATTTGGCCCGCAGCCAAGTCGAGTTGTTAGCCGCCTACGACCATCTGAAGCAGACCCAAGCTCAACTCATCCAAGCTGAGAAACTTGAATCAATCGGTCGGTTGGCCGCCGGCATCGCCCATGAAGTTCGGAATCCACTGGCGACCTTATTGATGGGGCTCGGCTTCCTCAAAGGTAGCTTGCCGGCTCAACAACCACTGACTGGTACGGTGCTCAATGATATGCGTGACGCGGTCCACCGCGCCGACGCCATCATTTGCGAACTGCTGGATTTTTCTTCGCCACGCCAACTAGATTTAACTGACGAAGCTGTGAGCGTTTTAGCCGAACGTGCATTGGTGTTGGTTCGCCATGAGCTCGGCCATCGGCGAATTGAAATCATGCGCAAGTTTACGCCAGACTTACCAGTACAGAGGGTGGATCGAATTCGGATTGAACAAGTATTTGTGAATTTATTAATCAATGCCATCCACGCCATGCCCGCCGGTGGTCAACTGACAGTGCGAACCGGGCAAAACCAAACCGGTGCGGTCATGGCAGAAGTCTGCGACACCGGCCCGGGAATCGCACCGGAACTTTTGAAAAAAGTATTCGAACCATTTTTTACGACTAAAAAAGTCGGAGCCGGTTCTGGCATGGGCTTAGCAATGGCAAAAACCATTATGACCCAACATGGCGGCGACCTCACACTGACCAATCAATCAGAGGGTGGCGTGTGTGCTCGTATCATCTTTAACAACAAAAAGGAGGCAGACCATGGAAGTTAGACGCGTACTCATCGTGGACGACGAAGCAGCGTTCACAAGTTTAGTAAAACTTAACCTCGAAAAGACCGGCCGGTTCACAGTGTGCGAGGTTAACAATCCAACTAAGGCACTGGTAGCGGCCCGCGAGTTCAAGCCGGACATCACCCTACTCGATGTCATCATGCCTGGTCAGGATGGCGGTCAAGTCCTTGCAGAGTTGCGCGCCGCCGAGTTTGTTGATCTGCCGGTGATCTTTCTGACTGCCACCCTAACACAACGCGGCTTACATGAGCGCGATGATCAAATCGACGGCGTACCATTTATCGCTAAGCCGGTCGAGCCGAAGAAACTAATCAACCGGATTAATGAAGTACTGGCGAATTCATAACTTAGAGAGGATACCATGCAAATTAGAAACGACCTCATTCACCGCGAAATCACAGATGCCGTTACGAACGGATTACGAATACGCTACGGCGAAGTGCTCGGTGCACTCTATGGAGAAATAGTGAGTTACTATCCCGGCCGTTTTCTGGAAATTGAGCAATTGCGACGAGACCTCGACGTGGAAGCTGTTCCGGTCTTGCATGCGATTCTGCACAATAAAATCGAACCACCGGTGCTCCACGCCATCCGCTCATTAATGATCGGCTGTGCCATTACTGGCGACCAGGCGGCGGTTTTACGCTGGGCGACCGAAGGCTTAAACCGGTCCCGGCAATTTGGCGACGAGTGGAAAAAAACTGTACCGCAATGGGAAGCCGTACTAAATGATCCCAACCAATTCATTCTCTATGCCCGGCAAATTAAGCTTTTCCTGACATAGATTTAACCGCCATTAACTAGTCACGACAGACGCAGAATATGTTTTAATACCGGTGCGATACCGTCGGCGAGCCGCTGAAAACCCTGATCAGTCAGATGAACGCCATCCACGGAAGGATGGTTTTGCTCGCATCCGATTAGCTGACGCGTATCGAGCAGATAAACATTTCGATCTCCTTGCCGCTGCATCCGCCGGTAGATATTGAGTACGATTTTGTTTTCGGCATTTCCTTCGTCATCACCAAGATAATTGGCTTTCGCAAATTTAATTTTCGTCATGAGCAATAGCGGCAACTTCGGCCGGCGCAATCGAAGGGCATCGAGAAATGGCGCATAATCCGCCTGCATTCGCCTCAAGTCCATATTGGCGACGCAATCTACCACGAGGCAAGCCATGTCCAGCTCATCGAGCAATGGAATAAGTTCGCGGTCGCATTGACCGTTACCGGAAAAGCCAAGATTCACCACATCAATTCCAAGCTTCCGTCCTACCACCGGCACAAAACCGTTCGCCACGCGGGAGGCACAACCACCTTGCGTGATGGATGTGCCGTAGAAAACCACCGGCGGCTTGCGCCGGTAAGAGGTCGGCGCGCTGAGCTTTGCACCGGGAGCAAGCCCAATTTCAAGACGGATGAGATCATTATAAGTCGGCAGATAAATCGTGAACTCGCACAACTTTTTCGCCAAGCCGGTGAAGAACTGCACGATGTAAGGTTCTCTTGCAATGGTCGGTTTACTGGAACTCCAGTAAGTCATCTTCCTCGGTGAGCCTTCGTAGAGATCAAGCCCACTCATTCCAACGGCGCACATATGCGGCATCGCAAGGTCCGGTCGACCATGCTGAACCCGCACACTGAGCACCGGTGAGTCCGTCTTGAAACGAACCCGTCCGCCGCTGGGCATCGTGCCAAGTTCCCAAAGCGCATCCCGCAATATGCTTTTGGCGCGTTTCGGAAACCGGTAAAATTCGCCACCGTTCTCCTTGAACCACGGCAAACCCGCCACCGCAAACGGCGCCGCATTGACCGTGTGCCATTCAAAACTGCCTTCGGTTTTGACACCGGCGGCTTGAAAATTCTTATCGAGATCTTCGATGCGTTTACTCATTACACAAGCGCCGCTAAGCTACCGGCCTTCACCAGTTCGTCTTCCATCTCGATAATTTCTTTGATGTTCTGGAGGAACCACGGGTCGATTTTGGTGAGACGGTGGATTTCTTCGGCGGTGAAACCGGCGCGGAAGGCGTGCCGGATATAAAAAACACGTTCGGCGCACGGCGTGATGAGTTTGCGTTCGATTTCTTCGCGGGGCCGGAGCGTCCGGTCGCCGCCCCATTTGCCGCCGTAGAGACCGGAGGCGCCGATTTCGAGGCCGCGTAGCGCTTTCTGAAAACTTTCTTTGAACGTCCGCCCGATGGCCATGACTTCGCCAACACTTTTCATTTGCGTGGTCAGCGTCGGGTCGGCTTGCGGAAATTTCTCGAAGGCAAACCGGGGAATCTTGGTGACGACATAATCAATGCTCGGCTCGAAACTCGCCGGTGTGGTGCGCGTGATGTCGTTCGGAATTTCGTCGAGCGTGTAACCGATGGCGAGTTTGGCGGCAATTTTCGCAATCGGAAAGCCGGTCGCCTTCGACGCCAGCGCGCTGCTCCGGCTAACGCGCGGATTCATCTCGATGATGACTTGCCGGCCGTTTTCAGGATTGACGCCAAACTGAATGTTCGAGCCGCCGGTCTCGACGCCGATTTCGCGGATGCAAGCGAAGCTGGCGTCACGCATGATTTGCCATTCTTTGTCGGTCAACGTCTGAATCGGCGCGACGGTAATGCTATCGCCGGTGTGCACGCCCATCGGATCAAAATTTTCGATGGAGCAAACGATGACGCAGTTGTCGGCTTTGTCGCGCATCACTTCGGTCTCGTATTCCTTCCAGCCGATGAGCGATTCCTCGACGAGGATTTCGGAGACCGGCGAAGCTTCAATACCTTCTTGCGCCATGCGGTCAAATTCTTCTCGGTTGTAGGCGATGCCACCACCGGTGCCGCCGAGCGTGTACGCCGGACGGATGATGACCGGAAACCGGCCAATTGTGCGCGTGACTTCACGGGCTTCATCGAGCGTGTGGGCGACACCGCTCACCGGTAAGTCGAGACCGATTTTCTGCATCGCCTCTTTGAATTTTAACCGGTCTTCCCCCTTCTCAATCGCCTCGGCTTTCGCGCCAATCATTTCGACGCCGTGTTTCTGGAGGACACCGGAACGCCAGAGCGCCATCGCGACATTGAGACCGGTCTGACCGCCGAGTGTTGGCAGGAGCGCGTCCGGTTTTTCTTTTTCGATAATTTTTTCAATGGCCGCTGGCGTGATGGGCTCGATATATGTCGCATCGGCAAACTCCGGGTCGGTCATGATGGTGGCCGGGTTGGAGTTGACGAGGACGACTTTGTAGCCTTCTTCGCGAAGCGCTTTGCAGGCTTGGGTGCCGGAGTAATCAAACTCGCACGCTTGGCCGATCACGATGGGGCCACTGCCGATGATTAAGATTTTATGGAGGTCGGTCCGTTTTGGCATGGCTTACCGATTACACGGATTCGCCGGATTTTTCCATCCAAAACGCGCTATTGCAGTGTGGCGCCCGGCAGAATGGGAACAACACTGGGGTGTTTATCGCGGGCGGCTTTGAGACGGTTAAGGATGTCGGTCAGCGTGGTGTTGCCGGGTTCGACCTGCAATGCTGTCGAAATTCTCTCAATCGCGCCGGTCAGATTACCGGTCCGTTCGTACAATGCCGCGCAGTTGAAATAGGCGTTGAGATTTTTCGGGTCGAGCGCAATGGCCTGATCGTACGCCGCAATTGCGGCTTCATACCGGCCGAGACTGGTGAGCACCACCGCCCAATTAATAAAAATGCTGGGATTGTTGGAATTGATGACGGCGGCAATGGCGAGCTCCGGTAAGGCTTTTTCGGGATGGCCGCTGTTGGCAAATGCGGCGGCGAGATTGAGACGAACGAGTTGGTTGCTGGCGTCGAGGTCGCGCGCCCGCTGGAGCGGTTCGATGGCGTCTTCAAATTTTTTGAGATTGATGAGTGAGTTGCCCCAGTTGATGAAAACCATCGTGTTATTTGGATTAAGTTTTTCGGCGCGGCGCAATTCTTCGATGGCATCTTCGTACCGGCCCAGTCGGTCGAGACAATAGGCGACGTTGACGAGGGCGTTGACGTTGGCCGGCTCGAAAGCGAGCGAACGACGGAATTGGTCGAGGGCGAATTCAAACTTACCGGTATTTACCAAATCAATTCCACGACCTTGGTAGAGCGCGGCGCGAGCGGGATCGCGTTGCCGGATTGGTTCGGTACCGGTGGGCATGACCAGTCCGGATTCGACCGGAGCCGTCACAGCAAACACCGGCAGACCGGTCAGCAATAATAAGATGAAGCAACGCCAATTCATTTCGCTGGTAAATCTAACAAATCCCCGGTAGTTTTCCTAGCTGTAGGCGAGATGAATCTGAGCTTCGGTTATAACACCAACGGGTTTGCGCATCACCAACTCGGTGAAGCGCTGCAAATCATTGCCGATTGCGGCTATACCGGCGTGGCATTGACGCTGGACACGCACCATTGCAATCCATTCACCACCGAGCCGGCTGACCTCGTAAAACTCGGTCAATTACTTAAAAAACTTAATCTGCGAGTCGTCATCGAAACCGGCGCGCGCTTTCTGCTCAACCCCGACCGGAAACATTATCCGACACTCATCAGCACCGATGGCCGACAAATCCGAATCGAATTTATGCGCCGGGCAATTGACATCGCGCATGAGTTAAACGCCGAATGCGTCAGCTTTTGGTCCGGCATGTTGGAGCCGGAGACGACCGAACAAAAAGCTTGGGATTGGCTCGTAACCGGTTGTCTGCAACTCTCCGAACACGCTAAACGTCGTGGTGTTCAACTCGCGTTCGAGCCGGAGCCCGGCATGTTGGTGGACGACATGGCGAAGTTTGAGGTTCTGAAAAAACATATCACCAGTGCCCGGTTCGGATTGACGCTCGACATCGGTCACGTGTTTTGCACCGAGACCGCGCCGCTCCGTCAAGTCTATGGCCGATTTTCCAATCTCGTTCGCAACATCCACATCGAAGACATCCGCGACCGCAAACACGAGCATCTGATGTTCGGCGAAGGTGAACTCGATTTCCCCGCCATTTTGCGCGTGCTTGCGGAAAATAAATATACCGGCCTCATCAACGTCGAACTCTCGCGCGACAGCCATCAGGCACCGGATGTCTGCCGGCGCTCTATGGAATTCCTCCAAGCCGTATGCAAAAAGATTACCGGCCCATCGTCGGCTACGCCTTAAACGCATTCCCCTGCGAAACTTTTGCAGACTGGTGGGAGTGCCTCAATACCGACGTTCTCGAAATCAAGCGGCGCGTTTTCCCGGATGAAAAATTTCCCATCGAACTGCGCTTTTCAGAGCGACTCATCCAAGAATTAACGCCAAACCGGGTGGTGCAACTCAAAAACTTTTTCACCGCCAACGGTCTCACGCTCGTGACGGTAAATGCGTTTGTCATGCCGCATTTTCACGGCGCACCGGTGAAAGAACGCGCTTATCTACCGGCCTGGCACGAAAGCGATGCCCGGCTAAATTTCACTAACCGCTGCGTGGATTTGCTAGCGCAACTTACCACCGGTGGCTCGGTGAGCGTTCCATTCGGCGCATTGAAACCGGTGACACTCGCTGAAGTTGCGCCGAATATTCTGAAGGCCGGTGAACACGCCGCCCGGCAAGGTTGCGTCCTCGCGCTCGAACCGGAGCCCGGTTTGTGTGTCGAGACGACGGCGGAAGTCATGGAATTTTTCACCCGCTTCGTACCGGAGCGGCTGCGTCCGCATCTCGGAGTCAATTTTGATCTCGCCCACCAACTGGTAGAGTTTGAAGATTTACCGGTATCATTAGAATTACTCCGGCAACACAACATTCCGGTCGCCAAAATTCACGTTTCCAACGCCGCCGAAATGTCGGAATTAAAATCGTTTTACGCCGATTCGATTTATCTGCATCAAGTGACCGGTTGTGATGCCAGTGGGCGGCGCGTTTATTTTTCACTCGATTGGCCGGCGGAGACACCCGCCGGCATCACGAGGTACCGGTGTCATTACCACCTACCGGTATTTCCTAGCGAACTGGAATCCACTTTACCGGAGGTTGAAGATTTTCTTCGGCACCTCGGTCGGCACTCGGCGCCGTTGATTATCGAAACTTATACTTGGCCGGAGCAATTGCGTGGACGGCAGCATCTCGTAGACAACATTTGCCGAGAACTCAACTGGGTGCGCAGTAGTTTATTCCGCCGGTAAGCACCGCTGAAAATTGTCTTGCAGTGAATGCGAGATGGTCTATATTTGCGACAGTTAACCGGAGATACCTTATGAAGATTATGAAACTAACAGTGTTGGCAGTTACCATGTTAGGTCTGAGTGCGATAGTCCAAGCCGCCCCAATCGACTCTATCGAATCGGCTGTTGCTAAACCAACTTTACAAAAAGTGGATTTATTTCTCGGTGAACAAATCGTCGCAACCCAACTATCTAAGTTGGGCGTTAGCACCGAGCAAGCCCAAGCCCGTCTGGTGAAGCTTGATGATGCACAGCTTACGCAACTCGCCGCGGAAGTCGATAAGCTCAACGCCGGTGGTGACATTCAAACCGACGACCCGCATCCATGGGGCCCCATCGGCTGTATCTTCAAACAGATTGGCATCACGATTGTACACGTCTTCAAAGTCTTATTCTGCTGGACAGACGTTCCTTAAAACTTCACTCTCTAACTAGCAACCGGCTCCGATTCTATCGCAGCCGGTTGTTTTTTTATCGTTTTGCGGCCGGCGAATTACTCGCCGGTGACTCGAACCGGAAGATGGTTTCGTTTGGCCGGGCGAGATTGAGCTTATTGCGAGCAGTGCGTTCGATATAGCTCGCGTCGGATTTCAACGCCTCAATTTCTTGACGCTGCTGCTTTTCAAGGCTTTCTAAGCGGATAACTTCAGAGTCCAACCGCTGGAGTTCAATTTCCATATTGTGACGCCGGTGCCACGCTGGCAAGAACAACACCAACGCGACACCCGCCGCGACAATGCCGATAAAAACCAGAAACCCCAACGATTGAACGCGCTGCCAAACCGCGCGCCAATTAATCTGATTAGAGCTTGCCTCCATAAATGGCGTGCTTACCGAGTAACTCCTCAATCCGGAGTAATTGGTTATACTTACAAACTCGGTCAGTCCGGCAGAGCGAGCCGGTCTTAATCTGGCCGGCATTCGTGGCTACCGCGATATCCGCAATGGTATTGTCCTCGGTCTCGCCACTACGATGGCTAATGACCGCCGTATAACCGGCTTCCTTCGCCATCTCAATCGCGTCGAGCGTTTCCGTCAACGAACCAATCTGATTTACCTTCACCAAAATCGAATTCGCCGTACCGGTATCAATCCCGCGCTTGAGGAACTTCGTGTTGGTCACAAACAAATCATCACCGACGAGCTGCGTCTTATCGCCAATCGCGTCCGTCAATTTCTTCCAACCCGCCCAATCGTTCTCGGACATGCCGTCCTCAATCGAAATAATCGGATATTTTTTCTGGAGGTCTTTGTAAAACGCCACCATGTCATCGGCGTTCCGCTTCGAGCCGTCGGATTTCTTGAACACATACTTACCGGTGGTCTTGTCAAAGAATTCACTCGCCGCCACGTCGAGTGCGATGAACACATCTTTGCCGAGCTTATAGCCGGCATTCTTCACCGCCGCCGCGATGACCTCGAGTGCGTGCTCATTGCTGTTGAGCTTCGGCGCGAAACCACCTTCATCACCGACTGCCGTGGAAAGTTTGTTGGCTTTCAGCACCGCCTTGAGTGCGTGGAAAATTTCCGCACCCATCCGCAACGCTTCCCGGAAACTGTCCGCGCCTTTCGGCATCACCATGAACTCTTGGCAATCAATCGGCGCATCGGAGTGCGCGCCACCATTCATAATATTCATCATCGGCACCGGCAACACCTTCGCATTCGGCCCACCGAGATATTTGAATAACGGTTGCCCGACTGCGTCCGCCGCCGCGTGTGCTGTCGCCAACGACACGCCCAAAATTGCATTCGCGCCGAGCTTCGATTTCGTCGGCGTTCCATCAAGCGCAATCATCGCTTGGTCAACGGCCACCTGATCCAGCGCGTCGAATCCGGTCAACGCCTTGGCGATGGTCGTATTGACATTGGAAACCGCTTTCAGCACGCCTTTACCGAGGTAGCGGCTCTTGTCACCGTCGCGCAACTCCAGCGCTTCGTGCTCACCGGTGCT
>CAINDI010000056.1 GCA_903847335.1 uncultured Verrucomicrobiota bacterium
CAGCGGCAGAGACCGGAATAATTCCGTCACCATTAAAATGAGTACCGGCAAAAATATTCACCGTGTCGCTGGCGTCGTCAATCGTCAGAGTGGTGGCGTTGGATTTTTCGAGATTGGCGAGAATTTGCTTCGCGGAAGCGAGGAGCTGCGGGTCTTTGATGGCCGCCAGCGGTAATTCACTTGCGCCTTTCAGAAGGTCATCGGGATTGTGCAAACAAGTGCCGGCCCACCGGCACGCGGCGATGATGTCGCGCGCGCGAATCCGGCCATCGTGATCGGCGTCAATCAGCTTCAGTGTCTGAGAATCAAATTCTAAACCGGTGGTCGGACAAGCTAGCGCCACCCAAAGTTTCTGGTCGAGCTGGTCGAGGTGCAGCAAATCTGCGCCGCTGGTGAGTTTAACCTGATCGAATCCACCCGCGCGCCAAAAACTCCAAATATGAGCCGGAGTCGTCATCGGCGAAAACTAAGCTGACGTGGCAAGTTTGAGTTTATTTTTGGCGGCTTTGCCGTCTTTCGCACCGGGCCAACGCTTGGCGACATATTCGAGAATCTGCCGGCCAAACTTTTGTTCTTCACCGGTGCCTTCGCTGAAGTGGAAACCGACATAAAACAAGTCGGCCGCATCGAGACATTTCTCTTTCTTCAGCCGCTCCATCAATTTAAAGGCTTTCTCCGTCAAGAGCGTTTGGAAACCGCGCAACGCTTGGTCTTCGGCGCGCAAATGCGGCGCGACATCTTTCGTCGATTGCTTGAGATTGCAGACGCTTAATTCAAACCGAGTTCCCACATCCAAGCCTTCGGCGCGCGCCAGTTGCTTGAGGCAGTCGCTGGCCTTGGTCCACTTTTTCGCTTTCTTAAACTTCAAGCCGGTCGCGGTGAGCACGTTGTCAACAATGACCGGGTCAATATTCCGGAGGAAATAAAACACCGCTTCATACCGGCTATGGCCGGCTTCGAGTTCACGCGCAGCGATGATGGAGAATTTTTTGACCGTCGCCTTGTCCACGGTCGGGCTATGTGGTTTCAGAATCTTTGCCAACCGCCACGCCGTTTCCGCATTGCGCTCACGGCTGAGAGCATCGAGCAGAATTTTGGTGGATTTTTTGTGACGAGCCAACGCGCCGGCAGCAATCTCGCTGACTTGCGTGTCGGGATGTTCCAGCAATGTCATCATCAATTTATTATTCGCTGGGCTGTCCGTACTAGCAAGTTTGCGCGCGGAAAAAGCTCGGACGTTGGGATGTTTGCTCTTGAGTAATTTCTTCCACTCGCCATCCAGCGCGGCCACCGGTGGCTGTTTCTCGATGATATCGAGCGATAACTGGACGATTTGCGGATCGGATTCGCTGAGATATTTGAACATCTGCTTCACGACGGTCGTGGAGGCGCTGCCGGTCAGTTGCAGACCATTGATGCCGATGAGCGCATTGCGGCGGATGTAACCGAGATTTTTCGGTAAGGTAAATTTCAACAGGATGTTATGCGCGTCTGAGGCGCCGATGTTACCGGTGAGCAACAAACACGACGTCAGCACCCGGTCGTTTTTCTTCACGCGAGAACCATTCATGAATTTCACAACCTGTTTGTGCAATGCCAGGCGGTCTTTCGGCGTGGCGTCCGCGATATGCCGGCGCACGGCTTGGCAGGCTTCTTTCACGAGTTCGAAATCGGGATCGAACAAAACATCCAGAATCAAATCCATCGCTTCCCGGCTGTGCATTCGGGCTAGAATATCTACCAACAACCGTTTTTGCTGCGGACTGGCTTTCTCAAATTGCCGACGCAATTCGCCAATCATCTCGCCACCGGCGCTCGCGATGATGCTGGCGGCGCGGAGTTTCGTTTCCATGTCTTCGGAATCGAGCAACGGCAACACAAACGGCACGACGCCACGGGAACCAATGGCTTCAAATGCTTCGAGGACGTACCGGGTGAGAAGTTGGTTGGAATCCTTGAGCGCTTCGCCGAGTGCCTTGACGATGACGACATCTTTCGGCGCCAATTCGCCGAGCACCATCGCCGCCGCGCACCGGCGCATTCCATCTGGGCTTTGCAACATCCCACAAATCCGTTTAATTGTGCTGTCCATAATGCCGGCCATCATAGCAAACCGCCGTCAGACTTGCAATAAATCAGACATTCCAGTACTATTTTGCCAATCGCGTGAAAAATAATACTCAACAAATCACACCAGTAAAACAATCGCAACCACTTGAAAACAAGGGACAAGCGTCGTTAGAACAGTTGCGCCAAATTTACTCACACCCATTGTTTGACTTGATCGAACAAGCGCGAAAAGTCTATCTCCGGTACTGGAAAAATAACGAAATTCAACTTTGCACATTGGTCAGCATTAAGACCGGCGGATGCAGCGAAGATTGCTCGTATTGCGCCCAAAGCACCCGGTACGACACGAATGTCGAACCTGAAAAACTGCTCAGCCGCGAAGAAGTTCTCACCGTCGCCCACCGCGCCAAATCCAGCGGTTCGACGCGACTTTGCATGGGTGCTGCATGGAAAGGCGTCCGCGAAGGCACACGGCAATTTGAATCTGTTCTCGAAATCATTCGGTCCGTTAGTCAGCTTGGCATGGAAATTTGCGTCACGCTCGGCGAGTTGACTCCGACTGCCGCCGAACAACTCAAAGCCGCCGGCGTCACAACTTACAATCACAATCTCGATACCAGTCCAGAATTTTACCCAAACATCGTCACCACCCACACCTTTCAAGACCGGCTCAACACCATCAACTTCGCCCAGAACGCCGGCCTGTCGGTCTGCTGCGGCGGAATTCTCGGCATGGGCGAAAGCGTCGAGGACCGTCTTAAACTTTTGGTCGTCCTTTCGGCACTGAAACGCCCACCGGAAAGCGTCCCCATCAACTGCCTCGTTCCAATTCCCGGCACGCCGCTAGAACAACAGCCACCGGTGGATATTTTCGAGCTAGTGCGGCTCATCGCCACCGCCCGAATCACATTTCCACGAACGAAAGTCCGGTTGTCCGCCGGTCGTTCGCAACTCTCACGAGAAGCGCAGGCGCTCTGTTTTCTCGCCGGTGCCAATTCTATTTTCTACGGCAACCGACTCCTCACCACCGGCAATCCTGACACCGATGCCGACCAGAAATTGCTCGCCGATTTAGGATTTACTCCGCAACGTCCGTTTAGCACGACGTCAAATCCCTTGTAATCCGACCGGCGGGTGACTAGACTGCCGGCGGTTCCGATGAACTTTGAAGAACTCAGACTTCAGCGATTGATTCAGGGCATTTTCGTTCGCAATTACGTGGATACCCAGAAACTTGACATTCAAGTCATTGGCCATTCCGTGTACGTTGAAGGTGAATTCCGGGTTTTTGAATATCATCCCTCACAGAAAAAAGAAGATTTACTAGAACGCGATCTCGGTGTCCGCCGCAACATCATGCACATCGAACAGCAAATCCGTTGCATGGGCGAAGTCACCTACCTCGAACTGAAATTCAACAATTGGGAACGCCGCGGCAGTCAGTGGGTCGCCAAACACGGCGGCTAAAATTTCTCTTCGGCAAACCATTCCGCCGGCAGCTTCGTCGAATAATCACCAGTAAAAATCTCCAACCGGGATTTCTCCTCCGCCGGTAACGCTTGATGCGGCGGAATGAACGACATTTCAATCCCGCGCGGAATCCAAATCTCACCCAACCGTTTGAAACTCGTGATTGCCAGCCGGCGCACCAGTGCCTCGTTCGGGTCGAAAGCTTCCGCTCGCAGCAGCGCGAAATATTTTTCATCCACCCACAATCTCACCCGGCCATACGGCTGATTCGTCGCCGTCAATTCGAGCACCAAACAATCCTGACCGCGCACTCGCCCTTCCACGCCGGTTAGCAACTTTCCACCCGGCCAATGTAAAAACGGCATTCCCAAATCGTAAAATGTAAATTCCGAGCCGAGCCATTTCTCCATCAGCCGTGCGCCAGTTAATTCACCGGCCCCGCGCAAAAACCAACGCGGCGCACCGTTCACCGGTTGCACAATCAATAATTCCGTTGTGCCGGCCCGAAAAATTGTCCGCGTCTCTTCCGTCGTGTTGTGAACGAGCATGACGAGATTCGTGCTCTGGCTCCGCGATATATCGAGCCGGGCTTGCAACGAAAAATCCTGAAGCGCCCGGTGCGCCAGCATTCGTTGAATGACATTTGTCGCATCTTCTGTGGCGTGCACCACCGGTCCGGACAGCAACAATAAAAAAATCAAGCGGCGTAACATAAGATTAGCTTACCGGCCGGTCGCGCCGGCAAGATTTTACACGGTTACCGGGACCAAGAATGACAATCGTGGCTTTGTGCTCCGGTAGCTCCGCTTCCTCAACTCCGGCAAACGTCAGAATAATAATTTTATCGCCAACCGCCGCATACCGGGCCGCCGCGCCGTTGAGAGAAATTTCCCCTTTTTTCTTGGCGGGAATCGCATACGTCTCCAGTCGCGCACCGGTGGAAACATTGAGGACGGAAACTTTTTCCAGCGGTACAATCCCAGCCGCTTTCCGTAAATCCGGACCAAGCCCGCAACTACCTTCGTAATGCAAATCACACTGAGTGACGACACCACCATGCAACTTGGCCGACAAAACTTGACGCAATTTCATGTACAGATGCTAGCCGGTAAGCTAATCAGATGCAACTGCGTTTCCGAATTCGGCCTGTTACGGACAGGTTACAATTATGTTAAATTATTACTTGCTAAACTCTATCTATATGATAGACATATATAAAGTCTATCACATAGATAGACATAATAAACAATGGTTCGATACAGCAAAATAAGGGAGAAATGAAACCAAACAAACAAGTCATAACTGCAGTTATCTCGGCGGCGCTCCTCACCGGCAGCGCGGCCTTCGGTCAGAGTGGCGATGCCATTCTCGACCTACTCACGAAGAAGGGTGTCATTACCCAGAAAGAAGCGAATGATGCTCGCGAACAGCTCGACAAACAAACCGCCGAAGCCGTTAATCAGTATAATAAGATTAAGGTTTCGAGTTGGGTCAACAGCCTGACGTTTTACGGCGACATCCGCTTGCGTTATGAATGGCGCTCTGGCCTTGGTAACGCCGGCCTCGCGTCCGGTACTGGCCGCTGGAATGGTCCAGATGATAATGCAGACTTAGATCGATTCCGGTACCGGCTCCGTGTTGGCGTCAATGGAGAACTCCAAGATAACTTCTCCTACGGCGTACAATTGGAAACCGGCACCAAAGGCAATTCAGCCAATGCAACCTCCGGTGGACAAGGCTTTTCTGGCAGTCCGTGGAGCAAGCTCAGCAACGACGCCATTGGTCTCGGTCTGTTATGGGCGCAGTATAAGCCGACAGATTGGTTGACATTGATTGGCGGTAAAATGAACAGTCCATTCATTAATTATCAAATGGGTTGGAAAGATGATATTCACCCCGAAGGTTTTGCGGAAAAACTACAATTCAAGACGGAAAAGGTGGATTACTTCTTGACCCTTGGCGAGTTCATCTACAACAACGTATCCAACCAGAACATCTTCGCTGGCTCGTCGTCTCCTGCCGGTGGCAATGACACCTGGTTGCTCGGAGTCCAAGGTGGCGGCAAGATTAAGTTCACAAAAGACCTGAGCTTTACGGTTGCCCCGACCTTCTATGTGTACTCTAACCCCGATCAAGCCAATGGCATTTTTGCCCCCACATTTACCGGTGGCAATATTATTGGTGCTAATAACCTGAGCATATTTGATTTACCGGCCGAGCTTGCATTTCAGATTCCAGGACTCAATCTCCCCGGCAAGATCTTTGGCGAATACTCACTTAACACCAGCGCCGATCAACGTGCGGCACATACTGCGTATGCCGCCTACGAAAATCAAGATACCGCCTACCAAGTCGGTGCGTCGATTGGTAATACCAAGAAGAAGCATGACTGGTTGGTGAAAGCCTACTGGCAACACGTCGAATTATTCGCGTTGGATCCAAACCTTGTGAACAACGACTACTTCGACCAACGGTTAAACGTTGAAGGCGTAGTGTCATCTGGAACTTATTTGTTCACAGACTTCTTGAGTGCGACGCTAACGTATGCACACGCTAAGAACATCAATTCGGCTCTTCCGACTTTGACCGGCGCCGGCGATCTCAAAGGCAACCTGAAGGAATATAACCTCCTCCAAGCCGACCTCGTCTGGAAATTCTAACAAAATAGTAAATCGATTCAGCCGGGGTCGCTCACTATTATGAGTGGTCCCGGCTTTATCTTTACAATGGGAAGTTTGACGAATAAGACGACCTTTGTTATCGTAGTTTGTAATGAAGCTTTCTAAGAAAACCGACTATGCCTTGCGAGCCTTGTTCACACTCGTTGAGCATTACAAAAGCAAACCGATTCCTATTCGTGAACTTGCCCGCCGCAATGATGCGCCGAAACGATTTCTTGAACACATTATGCTCGATTTGAAATCACAAGATTGGGTCCGGAGTGTTGCCGGCGTGCATGGCGGATATGCATTGGCGAAAGATCCATCAAAAATCACAATGGGCGAGATTGTCCGTCATTTTGATGGAATCTTAGCACCGATTGAATGCGTGTCCGTCACCGGCTACAAGCGCTGCTCACAGGAACCAGTCTGCCATTTTCGGCGCGTCCTTCTGGATGCTCGTAATTACGTCGCCGGAGTAATGGATCGGACTACATTAGCGGAAGTTTATACTCGCGAACCCGTTCGGAGTTCGGAAGTATTTTCATCTGAATTTATCGACGGCGACGGAATCTAAAATAAATTGTTGACAAGAAACAATATTTGCATTAATATACGACCATATAAGTCGTTATATATGAACAATCGATACGCAACCAAATCATCCGAAGCAATCGCCGACCAACACCGGTGGTCGGTAATAACTTTTTTGCGTAAATAATAACGACACAATCAATCGTATATTTTCCATGACCACAAACCTACTCGACGAACCAACGGTTACAGCGCGGCGATCAATCGCTGGGCTACTAGAACCACTGGAAGAATTGGCGGCGCATTCAGAATCTGTGCGCGCGTGCAGGTATGGGTCGTTTCAACTGAACCGGGATCGGTACTCTCTACCTTGCTTCATCTTCACTGGGCAAGGATTGGGGGGTACCGACCCAATTCGTTTGGCGATTTTCGCTACAATTCATGGTGACGAACCGGAGGGCGCTCTGGCTTTAGTCGAATTTTATCGAGAACTAGTTCGCCAGCCGGCACTTGCTAATGGATATCAGATTTACGCCTATCCATTATGCAATCCCACCGGCTACGAAGACAATACTCGTCATTCGCGAGGTGGTAAAGATTTGAACCGTGAGTTCTGGAAATCTTCCGCTGAACCGGAAGTATTACATCTTGAGGATGAATTGTGGCGGCATCATTTCGATGGTTTGATTTCGCTGCATAGCGATGACACCAGCACCGGTCTTTATGGATTTGTACAAGGTCCTGATCTCAGCAAGGAACTATTGCTACCGGCGTTGTGGGCTGCTGAAAAAATTCTACCGAGAAATGAACAGCGAATCATTGATGGTTTTCCGGCGAATCGCGGATTAGTTCAACAGGGTTATGATGGAGTGCTATCGGCACCACCGGAGGCACGTTACGCGCCGTTTGATCTGACATTAGAAACTCCACAAGCAGCGCCGGTTTATCTTCAAGTCAAAGCCAATGTTGCGGCCCTCAAGTGCATCCTGTCCGAATACCGAACGATTCAGGCTTTTGGTCAAAATATTTAGCAAGGGGAATTATTATGAGCGAGAACCACACAATTCGCACACCGGAGGAAGAAGCAGCTTGGCTGACAATTGTGAAGCGCCAGGTCAAGTCACTCCATTTCGGCGTTGTACAAATCGTAGTGCATGACGACCGCATCGTTCAGATTGAGCGTACCGAAAAAGTCCGCCTGAATGAGCCAATTACCGGAACTAATTCTGCTATTTAACTGCCGACCATACCAACGGAGGCTAATTAACAAACGACCATTAACGACAAACCCACCAGAGAACTGGCGGTCAGTCGAGGGAGAAGCTAAAAAATGATTCGAAACCAGAAACTACTCATTGCGGCATTACTAGCCAGCGCAGTTTTGCTGCCGGCGGGATATGCGGATGATGCGAAAACTCAAACGGCAGCCGCAGATGAAAAAGGTGCACCACTACCACTGCATCAGATCGAAGGAAATGGTGGCATTTTCTCGACGCTGTCCGCCTACATCGTTAATCCACCGCGCAGTGGTGAACTCGTAGGACGTCCAAGCGTTGGTTTTGCCTATGTCAATCTCGGGCACGAAGTAAATCTTGAGGCATTGACGATTACGGAATCGCCATGGAAACGCCTCGAACTCGGCTACGGTTGGGATCGTCTCGGCTTGGGCGACTTACCATCGGCGTTGCAAGGTGCGTTGCCGCTCGGCTACAAAGGCCCTAGCGAAGTTCAGTTGCACAACTTCAATGCACGCTTGCAATTGCTGACGGAAGGCGAATTCAGTCAGAAATGGCTTCCGGCGGTGACGTTTGGTACCCATTATAAATACAATGATGGAATCTCAGATGTCCGGAGTGCCGTAAAAGACGGCGCCCTAGGCACTGATGTGCTCGGTGGCGCTGGTATCGCTCACAACCAAGGTGTGGACTTCACGTTGTATGCCTCGAAACTCTTCACGCAGTTGCCGCGACCAGTGTTGGTGGAACTAGGTGGACGCGCTACGGACGGAGTTTGGAATGGTTTGGGTGGATTCACTGCTCATTACAGCTTTCTGTTTGAAGGCAATGTCGTAGTTTTTGTCACCAAGCAGTTAGCTTTGGCTGCTGAATACCGGCAACAACCTAACGATTATCGCCCCATCGGCAACTTAGTGAAAGCCGAAAGCGATTGGGTCACTGTTGATGCCGCGTATGTCGTCAATAATCACTTGACTCTCGCTGTGGGCTACGGACACTTTGGCAATGTGTTGAATCACAATTCCAACGGCGTCTGGGGTTTCACAACCAAATGGGAATTCTAATCCACTAAAACCATCACTGTGTGCGGGCAGCGTTTATCCGCTGCCCGCACCAACCAAGGAAATCATCACTATGAGCACCGCAACATTCTTTCAAGACAACGCCCAATCCATTGGCCACACACCATTGATTAAATTAAATCGGATTACCGCCGGTAGCCACGCGACTGTGTTGGCCAAGATTGAAGGCCGTAACCCATCCTACTCCGTCAAATGCCGCATCGGCGCAGCCTTGATTTGGGATGCTGAAAAACGCGGCACGTTGAAACCGGGTGGCACCATCGTCGAACCAACCAGCGGCAACACCGGAATTGCTCTCGCTTTCGTTGGCGCGGCACGTGGCTATAAAGTCATCCTCACTATGCCGGAAACCATGAGCATCGAGCGACGAAAAGTCCTTCAAGCTTTCGGTGCTGAATTGGTTCTGACTGAAGGTCCGAAAGGGATGTCCGGTGCGATTGCCAAGGCGCAACAGCTCCAAGAAGAAAATCCCAGCTACTTCCTGCCGCAACAATTCAAAAACCAAGCCAACCCGGCTATTCATGAAAAAACCACCGGCCCAGAAATCTGGGAACAGTCCGGCGGTGCCATTGATGTCCTCGTGTCCGGCGTGGGCACCGGCGGCACAATCACCGGCGTGTCCCGCTTTATCAAAAATACCAAAGGCAAAAAAATCATTTCCGTGGCTGTAGAACCGCAAGAAAGCCCGGTCATCTCGCAGAAACGCGCCGGTCAGGAACTCAAACCGGCTCCGCACAAAATCCAAGGCATCGGAGCTGGGTTCATTCCCGATACGCTGGACCTCTCGATCGTGGATCGCGTCGAACAGGTTAGTAGCGCCGAGGCCGTCGAATATGCTCGCCGGTTGGCACGCGAAGAAGGTTTGCTCAGCGGTATTTCGAGCGGCGCAGCAGTAGCGGCCGCAGCTCGGCTCGCGAAGCTACCGGAATTTGCCGGTAAAACTATTGTAGTCGTCCTGCCGGACGCCGGTGAGCGTTATCTCTCAACCGTGCTCTTCCAAGACTGGAACTAGGAAGCAATCGAATGTCGAACCCAACACCACAGCCTCCGGAAAACTCCAAGAGTTCGAACTTGGGTGAATTCTGGGAGCTCATCCGAAATCTTTTCCCAAAAAACAAAACCGAAACTAAAGGAGATCCTCAAGTGTCAAACACCACCGCCCCCTACCTCGCTACCCAAGCATTACATGCTGGGCAAGTTCCCGACCCCACAACCACCGCGCGCGCCGTCCCGATTTATGCGACGACGAGCTACGTGTTCAAAGACACCGACCACGCCGCCAATCTGTTCGGCTTGCGAGAATTCGGCAACATCTACACCCGCTTGATGAACCCGACGACTGACGTCCTTGAAAAACGTCTCGCGGCCCTTGATGGCGGCGCGGCAGCACTCGCGTTTTCCAGCGGCCAAGCGGCCATCACCGCTTCGTTGCTGACGATTGTGCACGCCGGGCAGAACTTCATCTCGGCCACGAGTCTCTACGGCGGCACTTGGACGCTATTCACGCAAACATTTGCCAAGCTCGGCATCGAAGTCCGATTCTTCGATCCAAAAAATCCCGAGAGTCTTAGCAAGCTCGTAGACAAGAATACCCGCGCTGTTTACATCGAGACCCCCGGTAACCCAAAGAATGACGTGCCGGATCACCGGAAGATTACTGAGATTGCCCACAGCCACGGTCTGCCAACCATTGTGGATAATACCGTACTCACTCCTGCGCTATTCCGTCCGATTGAACACGGCTATGACATCGTTGTGTACTCGACCACGAAGTTCATCGGTGGCCATGGCGTCCACCTCGGCGGCGCGATTGTGGACAGCGGTAAATTCCTCTGGGCAAAAGATGCGGCGAAATGGCCCGAATTCACCGCACCTGATCCAGCGTATCACGGCATCGTGTTTGAAGAAGCGTTACGACCCATCGGTAACATCGCTTACATCATTCACATCCGAACTCACTGGCTCCGTGACACCGGCGCGGCACAAAGTCCATTCGGCGCATTCCTCACATTGCTCGGCTTGGAGACGTTGCACCTCCGGTTGGAGCGTCATTCCAAAAATGCGCTCGCCGTGGCGCAGTTCCTCGAAAAACATCCTTCGGTCTTGTGGGTTAACTACCCCGGTCTACCGAGCCATCCCGACCACGCCAATGCCAAGAAGTATTTCCCTGATGGCCAAAGCGGAATTGTGGGATTTGGTATCAAAGGTGGCAAAGCTGCCGGTGCCAAGCTCATCAACAGCGTCAAACTTCTCAGCCATCTGGCTAACATTGGCGACGCCAAGTCACTCATCATCCACCCGTCGACGACGACGCATTCGCAACTCACGCCAGAAGAGCAATTGCGCACCGGCGTGACGCCGGAGTATGTGCGGTTGTCCGTCGGCATTGAGGACGTGCGAGACATCATCGCCGACCTCGACCAAGCGCTGAAGACGTCGCAAAGTTAAACATGCAAACAATCGAGTTATGACCATCCGTCATCCTTCGAAACAGGCGATTCGCGTCCGCGCTCATGAATTGTACCTTGAGCGCGGACGCAAGCTAGGTCATGAGATTGACGACTGGCTTCAGGCTGAATACGAACTGACTCAGCTACCCATTCGGAAACTTTCCCCAGACAAAACTACCGCCGTACACTTCCAAAAAAGTCCGTTGGTGAATTTAATTCAGACAGCCATCTTTCTAGGAGAAAATATTTAATGAAACTCGGTGTCAATATCGACCACGTTGCCACCTTACGACAGGCACGTTATAAAGGCATTATCGATGGCGTTCCCGAACCCGATCCAATCTGGGCGGCCAACGCCGCTGAACTCGCCGGCGCTCACAGCATCACGGTCCACCTTCGCGAAGACCGTCGCCATATTAATGACCTCGACGTGCGCCTCCTCCGGCAAACTGTCCAGACCCGGTTAAATCTCGAACTTGCCGACACTCCATCCATCATCGCGTTTGCCGAGAGATTCAAACCAGACGAAGCTTGTCTCGTCCCAGAAAAACGTCAGGAATTGACTACCGAAGGCGGCTTGGATGTCATCCGCGCGGCGCAATCCAAGCTACCGACGACAATCGCACGCCTACAGCGCGTCGGAATTAAGGTGAGCCTTTTCATCGATGCTGACTCTGAGCAAATTCGGGCAGCGGCAGATACCGGTGCTGAATTTATTGAACTCCATACCGGCCCGTACGCAAACAGCCAGACCCTCGAAGCAATTGCCGCTGAAATTAAGAAACTTACTGCCGCTGCAAATCTCGCGCACAAATTGGGGCTGCGCGTCAACGCCGGTCACGGCCTAAATTACCAGAACACCGCTGGCATTCTCGCCGTGCCATATCTGGAAACACTAAACATCGGCCACTCGATTATTGCGCGGTCAGTTTTTGTCGGAATGCGCCAAGCCGTGCGCGACATGCTGGCAATCATTAGCTGTGTTTCCAATTCCACCGGCATCAATCGCCGCCCGCGCCTACACACTCTGAGAACAACCAAATTATCCCAAAGGCCGCGCGCATATTCACTAGTAGAAAACTAAGCGCCAACTCCATTTCAAGTCTTCCCGATCGCAACTGACTGAAAAAATCGCAGTTTCATCCATCCTAAATCTAGTAGCGACCTCCTGGCAGCTCAATTCTGAACATTGAACAAACGCTCGGCTTGACGCCCACCGGTCTCCAGCCTTACTCTACTCGGACAAGTAACCGCTATGATCAAACGCAACCAAGGTGATTTACAAGACCAGAAAGTAACCGGCTATCAGTCGGTGCTCGGCGTGACGCAAACACAAACCGTCCGCTTGCCAGGCATTCGCACCCAATCCGGTCACGAATTCGCTCATGTCGATATCGCCTACCAAACACTCGGCAAACTCTCGCCGGCGCGCGACAACGCGATTCTCGTTTGCCACGCGCTCTCCGGTAACGCCCATCTCGCCGGTCTTCATCCAGAAACCGGCCGCCCCGGCTGGTGGGATTACCATGTCGGCCCCGGCAAGGCGATTGACACTGATAAATTTTTTGTCATCTGCTCCAACGTCCTCGGCGGTTGCAACGGCACCACCGGTCCAGCATCACCAAATCCGTCCACCGGTAAAACCTACGGAATGAGTTTTCCGTCGGTCACCATCCGCGACATGGTTGCCGTGCAAGCCCGGTTGTTGGAACATTTGGGAATCGAAAAACTTTTTGCGGTCACCGGTGGCTCAATGGGCGGAATGCAGGCCTTAGTCTGGGCAGTCGAACGTCCCGACCAAGTCCGCGTTTGCGTGCCGATTGCCACCTGCACTTCGCACACGGCGATGCAGATTGCATTCAACGAAATCGGCCGCTGCGCCATTCTCACCGATCCGAATTGGAACACCGGTAACTACACCGACACTTGCCGTCCAGAACACGGCCTCGCCGTCGCCCGCATGGTTGGTCACGTCACCTATCTCAGCGAATTTTCGATGACCCATAAGTTTGGTCGTAACCGGCAATCGGCGACGGAAGAAATGTTTTCCGTCGAAAGCTATTTGCACCACCAAGGTCAGAGCTTCGTCAAACGGTTTGACCCGAATAGCTATCTCTACATCACCAAAGCGCTCGACGACTTCGACTTGTTTGCCGGCCAGCCAGCAGCGGAAGTGTTGAGCAAAGTCCACGCCCGATTTCTGGTTGTCTCATTTGAATCGGACTGGCTCTACCCGCCGGCACAGTCACGCGAACTCGTCCGGCAACTCAAACGCACCAGCGTACCGGTCACCTATATCAATCTCGAAACCGAATACGGCCACGACTCATTTCTGATTAACAATCCGCCATTCTCCAATCTCGTGCGCCATTACCTCGACAACGAATACCATCGCGAATAGAATTTCACCATGCATCCCGGCATTTACGATACTGTTTTAGACTGGATTCCCCAAGGCGCGCGCGTCCTCGACCTTGGCACTGGCGACGGCGCGTTTCTCCAGCGGCTTGTTCACGCGAAAAAAGTTTCCGGTGAAGGGGTCGAACAAGATGCCGGTCTCGTTGCCCGCTGCGTCGAACGCGGTCTCGTCGTCCACCAAGGCGATATCGCTAACGGTTTAGATCAATACGGCCAACAAGCGTTTGACTACGTCTTACTGCTCGGCACGTTTCAGGAATTGGTTTCGCCGGCAGACATTGTTCGGGAAGCTTTCCGCGTCGGACAGCAAGTCATCATCGCCTACTCAAATTTCGCCTACATCGGCGTGCGTCTGCAAATGTTGCTCAAAGGCCGCACACCACTCACCCTGTCTCTGCCACTGCCATGGTACCGGACGCACAACCTACATTTCCTCTCGATTCTTGACTTCCGCGATTTCTGCCGTGACATCGGCGTCAACGAAATCAAGTGCGCCACCTTCAACGCTCGCGGTCCCGTCCGTTACCTCCCCAACCTCCGCGCCGAAGAATCCGTCTGCCTCCTCCAATCGCCTTAGTTTGCGAGTGTCTGACTGCCATCCTATTGTAAGATGGTCTCAGATTTATCAATGATGACAGTCACCGCCAGCGGAATGTCCGCCGCAGGCGTGTTGCACATCGAGTTCCGGTAATGAGCCAGCTTTGAACTGTGCGACCGCTTTTACGACGGTCTGCGCTGGGGAATGATAAACCGTGATACCGGCACTGCGCAGGCCGCGGATCGCGCCGGCGCCGATGCCACCGACAATCACGGCATCCACCGCGCGCCCGGCTAATGCCTTCAGCGGATTGCACGCGCCGTGCACGTGATGTTCGTCATGATTGTTCAGCAGTTCCACGACTAGCGTTTCCGAGTCCACGAGCATAAAGAACGGAGCCGAACCGAAATGCTCGTACACGATGCTGTTCAAAGCTTGGTTTTCCGCAATGGGGATACAGAGTTTCATGGTTGTTGTTTTCCTTTGCTAGGTTCAGTGGCTACGCCGGCAGCGGGTTTATTTTGCCGACACCGGCCACGCCCTTGTCCGCGCTGACCGCGGCGTTGACCGCAACCGCACGGGCCGCGGCCTGTGTCTTGAGTTTGTTGATTTGGTCCAGTTCCGTCTTGATTTGGCATGCTGTTCTCTCCTTTGATAACCACGGCACCACCTTCGAGCCGAAGCGCCTTGCCGTGAATCAGCGCCTCCGCAACTTTCCGCCGCGCCACTTCGATGATTCGCGTGAACGTCGGCCGGGAAATCTTCATCTGCTCCGCAGCCGGCTCTTGATACAACCCTTGCAAGTCGGCCAAGCGCAACGCTTCGACTTCATCGAGTGTCAACGTCACCTGTTCCAGCGTGCACGCCGGCACCCCGGCGGGTTTGAAATAAACCGCCGTCGGCGCGTGGTTAACATGGCGCAGACAACAAGGACGTGGCATACGTTATGAACGTATGTTCATAACATCGGACTGTCAAGCGCTAACTCAAACATGTAAACTTGGCAACTTCGGGGAAGTTTACCGACCGGTTTCATAGGGGCTTGCGAGCAGTCACTTTGGCGTCAGCGCGACAAGTTCGTTTTTCCGGAAATGGCGCAACTACTCCGCAAGTTGCGAGCGGACTAATTCACACAACCGCACGGCTAACTGGTCTTTGATTCCGTAGTAAACGCATTGACCATCTTTTTCGCGCGTCAAAATACCGGCCATCGCCAGCAAGGCAAGATGTTTAGAGACATTGGCCTGCGTTGCACCGGTGGCCGTGACAATCTCAGTCACCGTGCGCGGCGTTTTGCAGACCGTCTGCAAAATCTTCAAGCGCATCGGCTCGCCCAGCAGCCGGAAATGCCGCGCAATGGACTCCAATTCCGCATCCGTCAAAATTTGTCTAGGTTTCAGGCTTGATATATTCTTAAATAGTTATATGTTCATACCACGAATCAATCAACTCTGCAACTAGAACATTCACCGGAGACAAAACTAATGACCATCGAACGCTACATCCGCACCATCGCCGGCAGCCTCATCCTCATCAGCCTCGCACTCGCCCACTGGGTCAATCCGAACTGGCTTTGGCTCACCGCATTTGTTGGTGTCAATCTCTTCCAAGCTGGACTGACCAACTGGTGTCTCATGGAAGACGTTCTGAAAAAACTTGGCATCGGCAGCTCCGGTTGCTGTGGCGGTAAGGAAGAATCGAAAGATTCCTGCTGCCATAAACAATGAACCGTTGGATTCCAGTTCTGCTGATCACGCTCGCCGTGTCGCTCGCGGTTGCCGAGGATGCACCTCGGCCACTCAGCCTACCGGAGGCGATTCGACTCGCGTTGAAGAATAATCCCGACTTTGCAACCGCTCAGCAACATGTCAACGCCGCCCGCGCTGGCTTCCAACAAACCGAAGCTGCGCTCTGGCCGCAAGTCCGACTCGCCGGCAGTTACGCCGCAAGTGACAATCCGGTACAAGCGTTCATGTTGACACTCAACCAGCGCGCCTTCAGTTTTGCCGGCAACTTTAATCATCCATCCACCACCGACAATCTCAATGGTAAAGTCCTCGCCCATTGGTCGCTCTACGACGGCGGCGAAACCATCGCCACCCGGCAAGCCGCAAAATTTAACACCGAAGCCGCTCGGCAAACCTTTGCCGCCGCTCACAATGATCTCGTCTTTGAAGTCATTCGCGCCTTTCACACCATTGGCAAAGCTCGGCAATTTGTCGCCGTCGCGACCGCCGCCGTCACCAGTATGGAAGCGAACGTCAACGTCGCCAGTAATCGATTCGCCGCCGGTAATGTTCTCAAAACCGATTTCCTCGACGCCCAAGTCCGGCTCGCCGAGGGTCAAGAAAATCTCATCCGCGCCCGGAATGCTTTTGCTCTCAGCGAAATTGTTTTTCGCGTCGTTCTCGGTGTCGGCGAAAACGAATTAGTCACCGCAGTCGAATACGACACCACTCCTCACGCGCCGGTGACGACTATCACTTCTCGTCCCGAACTTGCCGCCGCACGGCAAACGGTGATCGCCGCCGACCGGCAAGTCCGCGCCGCCCAAGCCGGCTATGTCCCGCACCTCAACGCCTTCGCCAGCTACGACCTCGACAGCGGCAACGGCACGCATTATGCCGACAGTTGGCTGGCCGGCGTCAGCATCGAACTCAATCTCTTCGACGGTTTTCTCACTCGCGGTAAAATTTCTGAAGCGCGCGCCAACCTCGAATCGGCCCGGCAACAAGAACGCAAAATCTCGCTCGCCGTCGCCTTCGAAACTCGGCAAGCCCAACTCAACCTCGAAGAATCCCAAGCGCGTCTCGCCACCACCGGCAAGTCGGTCGCGCAAGCGGAAGAAAGTTTGCAAATTACCAAAGACCGCTACACCAACGGCCTCGCCTTACTCACGCAAGTGCTCGATGCCGAAACCGCGCTCACCACCACTCGTCAACACCGCGCCGCCGCCGAAGCCGATGTCCTCATTGCCCGCGCCGCAATCGACCACGCACTTGGCACGACTTGGAAGGAATAATGAAACCATTACAACTCGCAATTCTCGTCGTCTTGGTAACCGCCTGCGGTCATAAACCGGAGCATGTCGCCGACAACCAACCACCGGTGAAAGTTCAGACGCTTGCCATCGAACTGACCTCCACGCCAACCATTGTCGAAGTCGCCGGCACCGTTCGCGCCCGAGTCACCGCAACCGTCGCCGCCAAAATTTCCGCAAACATTCGCGAAGTCAGTATGAAAGCTGGTGACACCGTCACCGCCGGCCAAGTTCTCGCCACGCTCGACGACCGGACCGCCCGCGCCGAATATGACCGCGCCAAAGCTGATGATGAACGTTACCGGTCATTACAAGACAAAGCCGCCGTCACACTGGCCGAAGCGCAAACCGTCGCAATGCGTTACCGGGTCGCGGAAGCGGCGCTGAGTGATTGCCAATTGGTCGCGCCATTTGCCGGACTTGTCACCGGTAAGTCGTGCGATGTCGGCGATCTCGCCACACCGGGCAAACCGTTGTTCACAGTGGAACAACCGACGGATTTCCGTCTCGAAATTAACGTACCGGAGCGCGAGGCCGCCGGTATTATTAACGGCAAGTTGATTCGCTGTGTCATCGAAGCCACCGGTGAAACTTGCGACGGCCAAGTAGACGAAGTCACGCCGGCTGCCGACCCGGTGACGCGGACTGTACTCGTAAAAATTGCGCTGAAATGCCAGCAACCACTTCAGTCCGGTCTGTTCGGCCACGCGCAATTACCCACCGGCGAACACCGGG
The DNA here is from genome assembly GCA_903847335.1 of uncultured Verrucomicrobiota bacterium. GTDB lineage: Bacteria > Verrucomicrobiota > Verrucomicrobiia > Palsa-1439 > Palsa-1439 > CAINDI01. Next base: position 18,233 of record CAINDI010000056.1, read on the forward strand.
CAATGTTCGTTTCGAAAACTGCCATTCACGAACGTGGCCAACTCACTTTTGTTTTCATCGCCGATGCCGGCAAATCTCGAATGCGGCTGGTTCGCACCGGTAAAACCAATCGCGAGGCCATTGAAATTTTATCCGGCGTGCAAATCGGTGAGCGCGTGATTGTGGCCGGTGATGTTGCCGACGGCCAGCCGGTCAACCAATGAATGTTACCAATAAAATTGTCCACTACTTCATCGACTCGAAGCTGACGCCACTCGTTGTCATTGCGGCGGTATTGCTCGGCGCCGGCGCGGTGCTGTTGCTGCCGCGCGAGGAAGAACCACAAATCGTGGTGCCGATGATTGACGTGCTGGTGCAAGCACCCGGCATGTCGGCGAAAGAAGTTGAGGAACGCGTCACGAAACCGATGGAGAAGCTGCTCTGGGAAATTCCCGGCGTCGAATACATTTATTCCACGAGCAGTCCCGGCGGGTCGATGGCGGTCGTGCGATTTTTGGTTGGGCAACCGGAGGAGGAAGCGATTGTCCGTCTGAACCAGAAGATGTTCGCCAACTTCGACATCATTCCGCCCGGCGTGAGCCAGCCGTTAATTAAGCCGCGCCGGATTGATGATGTGCCGATTCTGGCGCTGACTTTGCATTCGCGCCGGTATGACCATTTCATGTTGCGCCGAATTGCCGCGCAACTTGACGATGCGATTAAAGAAGTGCCGGATGTTTCCGAAGTTACGCTCATCGGCGGCCAACGCCGGCAAGTCCGGGTGCAACTCGATGCCGGTAAGCTGGCGGCGCGCAACATTGAAATTGGCCAACTCACCCAGCGATTGCAGGCAGCGAATCAGCAAGTGCGCGCCGGTAGTTTCAACGCGGCGAACCGGGAAGTGCTGGTTGAGACCGGTGGATTTTTGAAAGATGCAGAGGAAGTGGGTGCGGTGGTCGTCGGCGTGTCTGCCGGCAAGCCGGTGTACTTGCGTGACGTGGCGACGATTGTCGATGGGGCGGAAGAAGTCAGCAACTACGTTTTATTGAATGACGAACCGGCGGTGACCATTGCGATTGCGAAGCGGAAAGGCACGAACGCAATCAAGGTTGCGGAGCATGTACTGGCGAAAGTGGAGACGTTGAAAGGTCGGGTCGTCCCCGGTGATGTGGACATCACAATCACTCGGCATTATGGACACACGGCGGCGGAGAAGTCGAACGAGTTGCTGTGGCACATGGTGAGTGCCGTCGTGGGCGTGAGCATTCTAATCGGGCTCGTGCTCGGCTGGCGCGAGTCAGGCGTGGTGGGCGTGGCGATTCCGGTGACGCTGGCGTTGACGTTAGCGACGTTTTATTTTCTGGGATTCACACTGAACCGGATCACGCTGTTCGCGCTAATCTTCAGCATCGGCATTTTGGTGGACGATCCGATTGTGGACGTAGAAAATATCGTCCGGCATTTCCGACTACCGAAAAATAAAGGCCGGTCATTACTCGACGTGACGGTCGAGGCGGTGAACGAAGTCCGGTCGCCGTTAATTCTGGCAACGCTAACAGTGATTGCGGCGATTTTGCCGATGGGATTTGTCGGCGGTTTGATGGGGCCGTACATGCGGCCGATTCCGATTGGCGCAAGCGCAGCGATGGTGTTCTCGATGGTGGTGGCGTTCGTCGTCACACCGTGGGCGGCGTATCGGATTCTGCGCGGCCGGTCTACGGAGCGGCACCACGAAGAAATAGATGATTGGACGACAAAGTTGTACCGGCGGGTAATGGCGCCCTTGATTCATCACCCGGTCTGGCAAAAAGTATTCCTTCTCATCATCACGCTGCTATTACTTGGCGCAGTGGCGTTTTTCCCCACGAAGATGGTGAAAGTAAAAATGCTGCCATTCGATAACAAGAGCGAGTTCCAACTCATCGTGGACATGGATGAAGGCACACCACTGGAACAAACCGCGCGAGTCGCTCGCGAGCTGGCTAGCGCGATGCGTGAAGAACCCGAGGTGACTGATTGCGAAGTGTACGTCGGCACAGCGGCGCCATTTAACTTCAACGGACTGGTTCGGCATTACTATCTCCGGCACGGATCAAACGTGGCAGACATTCAAGTCAATCTCGCTGGTAAACACGACCGCAAAACGCAAAGCCATGCCATCGCAAAACGGATTCGCCCGAAAGTTGAAGCGATTGCGGCGAAATACGCGGCACGAGTGAAAATCGCCGAGGTGCCACCGGGGCCACCGGTGTTGCAGACATTGGTCGCAGAAATTTACGGACCGGATTACCGGCAGCAAATCGAGATCGCCGGTCAGGTGCGCGAGATTTTCCGAACGACACCGGGCGTGGTGGATACGGATTGGTACATGGAAGCCGCCCAACGAAAGCTGGTGTTTCGCATTGACCATGAGAAAGCCGCGTTGCATGGCATTAATGCCGCAGAAATTTCACAGACGTTGCGCATCGCGGAAGACGGGCTACCGGTCGGCTTGCTACATCAAGCAAACGAAAAGGAAGACGTGGCAATTGTAGTGCGGCTACCGGAGAGTGCGCGGTCGACAATTGCGGACTTACTCACTCTGAAGATTCACGGCGTGGCACTGGGTGAATTGGTGAAAGTCGAGGAGGCAATTGCCGACCACAGCATCTACCATAAAAATCTTCAACCGGTAGTGTACGTCACCGGTGACGTCGGCGGCTCGGAAGAAAGTCCAGTGTATGCAATTCTTAAACTGGATAAACGAATTGAGAAATTAGGTTTGGAGATTCTGACCACTCACCAGCCAGTCACCACCGAAAAACCAATCATGAAATGGGACGGCGAATGGCACATCACGTTTGAAGTCTTCCGTGACATGGGCGCGGCGTTTGGCGTGGTGCTAATCCTGATTTACGTGCTGGTGGTCGGCTGGTTCCGGTCGTTTAAGACGCCGCTTATCATCATGGCGGCCATCCCCTTCTCGCTCGTCGGCATCTTGCCGGCACACTGGGCAATGGGCGCATTTTTTACAGCAACCTCAATGATTGGGTTTATCGCCGGCGCCGGGATTGTCGTGCGCAACTCAATCATTCTCGTGGATTTCATCGAGCTGCGCGTGGCAGAAGGAATGCCATTGGCGGAAGCCGTCATTGATGCGGGTGCGGTGCGGTTCCGTCCGATGATGTTGACGGCGGCCGCGGTCGTGGTTGGTGCCAGTGTGATTTTATTCGACCCGATTTTCCAAGGATTGGCCATCGCGCTAATGGCCGGTGAGATTGCTTCGCTCCTGATTTCGCGGATGGCCGTGCCGGTGATTTACTACACGGCAAACAAGCCGAAATCTTAAACGGCGAGAATTTCTTTTTCTTTGTGGGCGAGCGCGGTGTCGATTTCTTTGGTGTACTCGTCGGTCTTGTTCTGAATTTCTTTTTCGGCGTGCTTGAGATCGTCCTCGGTAATCTTGCCGTCTTTTTCCAATTTCTTGACGGCGTCAATCCCGTGCCGGCGTTCGCTACGAATCGCCACGCGTCCATCTTCGGCCATGTGCTTGATGACTTTATCGAGTTCCTGCCGGCGTTCTTTGTCCAATTGCGGAATCGGAACCCGAATCAATTTGCCATCGACAATCGGGTTGATGCCTAACTCTGATTTCTGAATGGCTTGAACCACCGCCTGCACCACCGTGGCGTCCCACGGTTGAATCACAATCAAACGCGGCTCCGGCGTCGAGATGCCGGCGAGTTCCCGCAAGCGCATATGCGTGCCGTAGGCTTCGACCTGGACATTCTCCACGAGCGAGGTGGACGCCTTGCCGGTGCGAATCTTAGCGAATTCGCTATGAACGAATTCGATGGTCTTCATCATTTTTTCTTCCATCGCGTCGAGGGCAGCTTGCATACTCATGGCGGAAAGATTAGAAACTTTACCTTGAGATGTCAACCACCCGGACACTGTTAATCGATGCCGACGACACGTTGTGGGAAAATAATATCTACTTCGAACGCGTCGCCGGAGAGTTTTTCCACCGACTTTCCGCCGGTGGGATTCCGGAACCGCGCGCTCAAGAAGTTTTGTGGCAAACTGAGCAGCGCAACATCCAGATTACCGGTTACGGCAGCCGCGCCTTCTGCGCTTCGCTCCACGAAACTGCGCAGGCACTCGGCGTCACCGACTTAGAACCGTGGATTCAGCAGCAGGAACAAACGATTTTTCATCATCCTATCGAACTCATGCCGGGCGTGGCGGAAACCTTACCGGCGCTGCACGAACATAACCGGCTAATTTTGGTTACCAAAGGTTTCCCAGATGAACAGCTTGGAAAACTTCAGCGTTCCGGTCTGGCCGGTTATTTTTCTGCGACCGAAGTGGTGTTTGAAAAATCCATTGCGACCTACCGGCAACTTATCGCGAAATACGAATTAGTGCCGGCGCAAACTTGGATGGTCGGCAACTCGCCACGGTCAGACATTAATCCGGCTAAAGCCGCCGGGTTCGGAACTGTGTTCATCCCCTACCATTCGACGTGGCAACACGAAGTCGAAGAGATTACACCGGACGGTGAGACGCTTTTGCTGGAAAACTTCGCGCAACTCGCTAATCACTTCACAACTCAATCAATTGGCAAAGTAAAGTAAAACCGGCTGCCTTTTTCCAATTCGCTTTCGGCCCAGACTTTACCGCCGTGCGCTTGAATGATGTGCTTGACGATGGCTAATCCGAGCCCGGTGCCGCCGAGTTCACGACTACGCGCTTTGTCCACGCGGTAAAACCGCTCGAAAATTCGCGCTAAATGTTCGACTGCAATCCCCGGACCATTATCGGCCACGCAAACTTTGAGAAAGTTATTATCGGTCGTGGCGGAGATTTGAATTCGACTACCGGCCGGTGTGTATTTGATGGCGTTGTCGATTAAGTTAAGAAAAACTTGATGCAGACGTTGAACATCCGCATCCACCACCGGTAAGTCTGCCGGGATTTCCAGTGCGAGGGTAATATTTTTCTCACGCGCCCGAGAGCGAAGTTCTTCCACGACAGCCGCGGCTGTCACATGGATTGAAACCGTTGTGTAATCCAACAGCGCTTGTTGCGACTCAAGTGCAGAAATGCTGAGCAAATCGTCAATCAACACTTCAAGACGGAGCGTATGCCGCTGGATGGTTCCGAGAAATTGTTTCGCGGTTTCGGCGGTAGGCGGTTCTTCGTCGAGCAAGGTTTCGACATAACCTTTGATGACCGCCAACGGTGTGCGGAGTTCGTGACTAACGTTAGCCACAAAATCTTTCCGGACATTTTCTAATTGTTTTAAGCGAGTGATGTCGTGAAAAACCACCACGACACCAACATCACCAATTAATTTACCGGCTTCGACGGTAAAAACTCGGTCGGTCGCTTGTAAAAACGTTAATTCACGACCCGCCGGTGCCGCACCGATGAGTTCTGCGAGTCCCGCGTGACGGAAAGCTTCGAGCACTGTTTTACTGATTGCAGCGTCAGTCAGTTGAAAGGCGTGCCGGAGCGCCGTGTTGAACAAACGGATTTTACCGGTGGCATCCACCACCAATACGCCTTCGGCCATGCCGGCAAGAATCCCAGCGAGATGCGCTTTTTCGCTGGTGAGCTCTTGGAGACGGCTTTCGAGTTGTTTGGACATTTGATTCAACGCACCAGCTAATTCGCCCACTTCCCCCGGTTCGCGTTCCGGTGCCCGGCCAGTAAAATCACCGGCTGCGACACGGGTGGCCATCCGCCGCATTTCGTCAATGGGCATACTGGTGCACTGTGCGAGCCAAAAAATTAACGGTAAAGCAATCAGCCCGACAATCGCACTCGCGCTAGCAATCGACCCGCGAATGTGTTGAATCGTGGCCGCGACATCGTGCAACGGTAGAGCAACACGGACAATGCGCTCCGGTGATTCGCGCACGGCGACATAAAGTAAATCCACCCCCACGGTATCGCTCCGGCGTTGATTGCTACCGACACCGTTTTGGAGCGCGCTTTGGACTTCAGGCCGGTACAAATGATTTTCGATGGTTGCCAGCTGTTCAATCGGTTTGTCGGACTCGGCGATCACCGTTCCATCACCGGCAATAATTGTCAGGCGCAGACCGACGTGTGATCCCCATTCGTGGACGACAGCATTTAATTCGGTGGCCGGTGTCCGCTGCACAAGTTCGCTCACAAGCCGGGCATTGCGTTCCAATTCAACGCGAGCTTTTGCGACAAGAAACGACGGAAGACTGAGGTCGAGACACAGGTTAATCGCGAACAGCAACGCCACGATAACTGCCGCGACGGCTGAAAACCATTTCCATCGCAATGATGGTCGGATTGTGCTCACTCGGTGAATCGATAACCTACACCACGAATAGTTTCAATAGCGTCGGCAACTTTACCGAGTTTTTCGCGAAGCCGGCGAACGTGCGTATCCACGGTGCGCGTGTCCACATCGCCTTCGTAACCCCAAACATCGGTGAGCAGCGCATCGCGAGTTTGAACGCGCCCCCGGCGTTCGAGCAGCATCACCAAAAGTTTGAATTCGGTCGCGGTCAAATCAATCTTTTTTCCTTTAATGGATGCTTCGTGTTTGGCGAGGTCAACGATGAGATCGTTATGTTTCAGAACTTCGCTGGACTCCGGCTTACCGGAGGCCCGGCGCAAAACAGATTTCACGCGCAACGCGAGTTCGCGCGGACTAAACGGCTTGGTGATGTAGTCATCGGCACCGAGTTCGAGGCCGACAATCCGATCCACTTCCTCAGCTTTCGCAGTAAGCATAATCACCGGAATCGCAGCGGTTTTCGGATCCGCCTTGAGCTGCCGGCAGACATCGCTCCCATCGCGCTCCGGCAACATTAAGTCGAGCACCACCAACGTCGGCAATTCGTCGCGCGCCTTTTGGAGCGCCGCATTACCGTCGCGGGCAGTGAGCGTTTTATAACCGGCTTTCTGGAGGCTGAAGACCAGCAAATCCACCACATCCGGCTCATCATCGACAATCAGAATTGTGTCAGGCATTTTTCGTTTCGTGCCGGATATCCCGGCCCTCGTATAGGTAAACGACTTCTTCGGCGATATTGACCGCGTGGTCGCCAATCCGTTCGAGACTGTGCGACACGCCGATTAAATTCATGGAGCGCGTGATGGTTTGCGGGTCTTCGAGCATGAAGCTCGTTAGTTCCCGGTGCAATTGGACTTCGAGATTGTCCACCTCGCCATCGTGCGGAATCACTTGCTTGGCGACATCCAGCTTGCCATAGACAAACGCGTCGAGAACGGTGCGCACCATGTCACGCGTCAACTCAAACATGCGCGGAATATCCACAAACGGTTTCAGCTGCGGCTCGCGATTTAAGAGCCGGGCGCGATTGGCAATGTTCACCGCTTGGTCGCCAATGCGTTCCAGTTCAGCAGCAATCTTCATGGTGACGATAATGAAACGTAAGTCGCGCGCTTTCGGCTGCCGGAGCGCAATGAGCGCCACGCACTGCTCGTCAATTTCCTTTTGCAAAAGATCAAGCTGGTTATCGCCGTCGAGAACCCGCTTCGCCGCCACATCGTCACGCTGAACGAGGCCCTGAATCGCCGTCGTTACCGCCTGCTCAGCGAGCGAGGCCATGCGCAAAAGTTGATCTTTGGCTTGCGTTAATTCTTGGTCAAAGTGCAGTTCCATGATTAACCAAATCTCCCAGTCACGTAATCTTCAGTTTGTTTATTGGTTGGGTTCGTAAAAATTTTATTGGTGGCATCAAATTCAATCAGCCGCCCCAAATAGAAAAACGCCGTGTAATCACTGCACCGCGCGGCTTGCTGCATGTTGTGCGTCACGATGATGATAGTGTAATCTTTTTCGAGGTCCTGAATCAACTCCTCAATCTTCGCCGTCGCCGTCGGATCCAACGCGCTGCACGGCTCGTCCATCAAAATAATTTCCGGCTCCACCGCGATGGCGCGCGCAATGCAAAGTCGTTGCTGCTGACCACCAGACATCATCAACGCCGACTCGTGCAACCGGTCCTTGACCTCTTCCCACAGCGCCGCTTTTTTCAAACTCTTTACCACCCGGGTTTCCAGCTCCGTCTTGTCCGTCATTCCTTGAATCCGCAACCCGTACGCCACGTTATCAAAAACAGATTTCGGAAATGGATTCGATTTCTGGAACACCATCCCAATCTGTTTGCGCAACTCAATCACATCCACGTCCGGCGCATTCACGTCATGGTCGTTGAACGCAATCCGACCGGTCACTCGCGTGCCGAGAATCAAATCGTTCATCCGGTTCAAACAGCGCAACAACGTGCTCTTGCCGCAGCCGCTTGGCCCGATGAACGCCGTTGTCTGATGCGGCATGATTGACACATTCACGTCGAACAGCGCCTGCTTTGCGCCGTACCAAAAATTAGCGTCAGTAATTTGAATAATCGGTTTATCCATGGCGTAACCGGGAACGAATTTTGGCGCGCACCAGCACGCCGGTTAGATTCAACAAGAACGTCACCAGCAGCAACACCAACACCGAGCCGTACAAAATCGGTTTCGTCCGCTCGATATCCGGCGACTGCGTGGACAACACAAACACGTGATAACCCAAATGCATAAATTGATCCGTCCAGTTCGTCGGCAAATGTGCCAGATAATACGCCGCACCAGTAAACATAATCGGCGCCACTTCACCGGCGCCCCGGCCCACCGCCAGAATCGCACCCGTCAAAACTCCCGGCAACGCCTCTGGTAACACAATTTTCCAAATCGTCTTCAACTTCGTCGCGCCGAGCGCCAAACTTGCTTCGCGCAAACCATTCGGCACCGCGCGCAACGCTTCTTCCGTCGCCACAATCACCACCGGTAACGTCATGATCGCCATCGTCGCCGCCGCCCAAATCAACGCCGGCTTCCGGTAATGCAATTCCCCACCATAAAACATCTGGTCCAATCCGCCACCGACAAATTGCACGAAAAATCCTAAGCCAAATAATCCAAACACGATGGACGGCACGCCGGCGAGATTATTGATGGCACTGCGAATGATGCGTGTAATCGGCGACAGCGATTTCGCGTATTCCGTGAGATACACGGCAGTAATCACGCCGACCGGCACCACGCCGACTGTCATCAACAACACCAACGCCAACGTCCCGAAAATCATCGGAAACACTCCGGCGGTTTTCGCGTCGAACATTCCTTCCTTTGTGCCACCGGTGACAAAATGCCACGAAACTTGTTTCGCGCCGTGCCAAACGATATCGCCGATGATGACGATGACCGCTAACACAATCAACGCCGTCGCCGCCAGCGTTACCGCGTGAAACGCCGTTGACCGCCAGTCGTAACCTTTGGCGCGTAAAATCGTCACCGGGCACCTTCCAATTTCCGCTTCAACCGGTGCACCACGACGTCACCGACCAGATTGGTGACGAATGTGACCGCGAACAATAACGCGCCTAGCAAAAACAAAATCCGGTAATGATTTCCACCAAACACCACTTCCGCCAATTCGGCGGCAATCGTCGCCGTAATCGTCCGGCACGAATCGAAAATCGAACCGGACATGATGCTCGCATTGCCGGAAGCCATCAGCACAATCATCGTTTCGCCGATAGCGCGACCGAACCCGAGCACGCACGCCGCAAACACGCCCGGCAACGCCGCCGGTAACACAATTTGCCACGCCACTTGCCACGGAGCCGCGCCGAGCGCCAGCGCCGCCTGGCCGTACCCACTCGGCACAGTGGAGAGCGCGTCTTCGGAAATGGTGAAGATGACCGGAATCACTGTCAAACCGAGCGCCACGCCGGCCACCAACGCATTCAGCCGAGAACTGTAATGAAACATGCCTTGCAAAATACTCGCCAACACCAGCAAGGCAAAAAATCCGAGCACGACGGACGGGATACCGGAGAGCAGTTCAATCACCGGCTTGATGACTTCGCGGATTTTCGGTTTGGCCAGTTGCGAAACATAAATTGCCGCACCGACGCCGAGCGGTACAGAAAAAATCAACGCAATCAGCGTCGCTTTCAGGCTGCCGATGAAAAGCGGGATGATGTTGTATTTGGGAATTTCACTAACTGGTTGCCAGATGTATTCCGGTTTGTCGTAGCCAACCCATTGCCGGGCCCGGAGCATCCACCCCCAACTCGTGGTGTTGACGCGCGAGTCGGCGCTGACGTTTTGGCTTAGCTCCTCAGCTTTGAGTTCAACCAGCGCTTTAACGGTTTCGGCGTTATATTTTTTAAGGTCGGCAATCGTCACACCGAGATAGGTGGCCAGTTGCTCCGGTGGCATGGTGGAAACTTGCGCGGCAGTCACCGGCGTTGCCGAGCGAGCGTTATTGGTTTTTCGTAAAATGACCGGCAAAGCTTCGCGTGCGACAAACGCGAAAATCAGAAACACCATCAAAATTGTCGAGAGCGAGACGAGGAAAATACCACGCTCAACCAACCATTCGGCCCAACGCCGGCGGGGAGTACGCCGACGTTGGGCCTTTGGGAGGACAACAGTGTCTGTTGTCAATCTTTCATTCACCGAAGGTTTTTCGGGAGCGGAAAGTAGCCGACGTCTTTGACAACGGCTTGGCCTTCATCGCTCAAACACCACGTCAGATAATCCGCCACGGCACCGGTGTCCTTGGCTGGGCTGACATAGTTGAAGAGGTACCGAGAGATCGGATAGGTTCCGTCCAACACGGTCGCTTCTTTCGGCTCAATGGCGCTGCCGCCATCGGCTTTGCTGACTTTGAGGGCTTTGACGCCTTCACCGTACGCAATGCCGCCGTAACCGATACCCGCCGCATCCTTCGCCACGCCTTGAATCACCGCGGCGGTGCCGGGCATGGTCTTGGTAGCAGGCGCGAAGTCCTTCTTGTTGAGCACGTGCTCTTTGAAGAACTCGTAGGTGCCGGAGGAGTTTTCCCGTCCGTAGAGCGAGATCGGCGCATCGGAGCCGCCGACGTCTTTCCAGTTCGTGATCTTGCCGGTGAAGATGCCTTCCAATTGTGAGAAGCTGAGCTTCTCGATTGGATTGCTCTTGTGCACGTACACCGAGAGTGCGTCCAAGCACGTCTTGTACTCGCGGACGCCAACGCCGAACTTCTGGAGAAACGCGGCGCGCTCAGCAGGCTTCATGGATCGCGACGAATTACAGATATCGGTGGTGCCGTTCTGCAATGCCGCGATGCCAGTGCCCGAACCGCCACCGGTGACCTGAACGGTCGTGCCGGCGTGGCTTTTCATGTACGTCTCGGCCCACTTCTGGCCAAGAATCACCATGGTATCAGAACCTTTGACAGTGATGTCACTCGCGCGAACGGCCACGGTTGTCGCCATCACTGTGCTCAGGATTAGACTGGTTAACTTCATATTTTTCCTTTGGTTTGGGTTATACGTTTAGAACTTCCAGACGAGGTCAGCCTGAAGAATGTTGTATTCCTTCAAGTTGCCTTTGAGATCGCCGTTACCGGTCAAGGTCGGCAAGTTTGAGTTGATGTTCTTGGCATGTGCATAGGTCAAGGTCGCGCTCAAGAAGTCCGTGAACAGGTACTGACCTGACGCCACAACACCTTCAATGTTCATGCGTTGGTCGAAGAAGTCAGAGTTCACGAGGTTGGGATCCAGCGAGTTCAGCTCAACGTGCTGCCAGTAGGCTTTCGCCAACCAGTCGTGCTTTTTCTTGTTGTTACCGATGGACGCGCCGACTTGATAAGCGGTGTCTTGCGAGCCGTAGGCGGCATAAGCGGTATGCGCGGCACGTTGGTTGGCAACGGTATTGATGGCGAATTCGCCGAACACTTTACCTGGTAGATTGAGCCCCGGAATCGGGAACGCAAACTCGGCCGGTAAATCAAACACGTTCAGGTTGTTCGCACCTGTGATATTGCCACCGGTGAATGTCGGAGCAAAAATGCTATTGGCTTGATCAGGATTCGAGTACACATAGAAGGTCGGAGCGATCATAAAGCTCACATCTTTCGTGAACTTAATCTTGCCGCCACCTTGCACTCCGAGCAACCAAGTGTCATTGCCACCGGCGGAGGCGCCAGCGAAAATGTTTTGGTTCACG
>CAINDI010000057.1 GCA_903847335.1 uncultured Verrucomicrobiota bacterium
CACCGCATTAGGAATCGCATTGGTCGTTGCGGTCTTCGTGATGGTGATGTCGCTCGCACGCGGATTAGCGGCGACCTACATCAGCACCGGCGATCCGCGCAATCTGCTGGTGTTGCGCAAAGGTTCAACGGCGGAATCGAGTAGCCAAATTACTCGCGACGAAGTGCGGCAAATCCGGTATCTCGCTGGCATTGAACGTGACGCCGCCGGTGAGCCGATTGCCTCGCCCGAAATTCAAGTCTTGGTGCAAATGGAGCGCATCGAAAAGACTGGTACGGCGCATGTATTGGTGCGTGGTCTTGGGCTGGTCGGTATCGAATTGCGTCCGCAAATCAAAATTCGGGAAGGACGAATGTTCCGGCAAGGCCTGAATGAATGCATTGTCAGTCAGCGTATCGCCCAACGATTTGCGCATTGCCGGATTGGCGACCGGTTTGCTGGTGGCAAGGCGCAATGGACAGTCGTCGGAATTTTTGATGCGGCGAAGACGGCGTATGAATCCGAAATTTGGCTGGATGCCGACGAAGCGCGCGATGCGTTTAACCGGTCGTTCTACGGTTCGATTCTGCTGCGACCGATTGCGGATGCGGCAGCAGTGGCAACGTTGACCAATCGAATTGAATTCAACCGCGACTTGAGTGTGCGGGTCTTACCGGAGACGGAATATTACAAAGAGCAGACCAATACCGGTGCGCCAATCCAATTTCTCGGAAGTTTTCTGGCGATTATCATGAGCATCGGCGCGGTGTTTTCGGCGATGAATACGATGTACGCCACCGTCGGTGCGCGCATTCGCGAAATCGGAACGCTTCGCGTGTTGGGCTATAAACGCCGGGACATCTACGTTTCATTCATGATTGAGTCCGTTTTACTGGCGCTGCTCGGCGGCGCGCTGGGTTGTGTTTTTTCGTTGCCAATGAATGGCATCGCAACCGGGACCTTAAGTTGGAATTCATTTACCGAAGTGGCGTTTGAATTTCGAATCACCGGCGAGCTGTTGCTGAAGGGAATGGCCTTCGCATTGGTAATGGGCATGCTGGGGGGATTGCTGCCGGCCCGGCTGGCCGCTCGCAAACCAGTGCTTGACGCTTTGCGTTCAATATGAGCATTTTCTAAACGACAATGACAACATCCAGCGATCAATTGAAGCGGTTAACCATCCCAGCGGAAAAGAAAATTCGCCGCCGGAGTGGACCGGTCATTATGGTGTTGATTGCCGGTGGCATATTGTTTGGCACCGCCGCAGTTTATTTATTCACGCGACACAACGACAGTCAGCCTGTTCCTAGTAAAGCCAGCATCGTTCCCGTACCGGTGCTGCCGCCAAAATCTGGCGACGCCGTATTGACAGTTAGTGGCTATATTATTCCGCGAGCGCGCATCGAAATCACGCCACGGTTTCAAGGCATCGTCCACTGGATTGGTGTGAAGAAAGGTGACCGCGTCAAAAAAGGCGATGTGATGGTGCACCTCGAAGACGATGAATACCGGTCGCAATACGACAAGGCCGCCGGTCAACAAGCGTTGGCCGAAGCGAATCTTCTCAGCACCGAGACGACTCTCAATCGCCAAGTCGATTTAGCCAAAAGCAATGTGCAAAGCCAGCAGGCGTTGGACGATGCTCGCCGGGCGCGCGATGCCGCCAATGCGGAACTCCGCATCGCGAAAAGCCAAGTGGCACTTGCGCAAACCTATCTCGACTGGTGCGTCATCCGGGCGCCGATTGATGGCACGATTTTGGAAAAACTTGTCGAGCCAGATGAACTCGTCGTCCCGCAAAGTTTCGGCGGCACACGCGGGCCGAGCACGGCGCTGGTTTCGCTGGCCGACTTGAACGATTTGCAGGTTGAGATTGATGTCAATGAAGCGGATCTCTCGAAGTTACATTTGCAACAGCGTTGCCGGGTCAGTCCGGAGGCTTATCCTGAAAAGAAATATACCGGCTTCGTCACCGAAATTGCTCCGGAGGCCAATCGGTCCAAGGGAACGTTGCAGGTCAAAGTTCAAATCGAAAATCCAAACGGCTTTCTGACACCGGAATTGACTGCGCGAGTTGAGTTTCTCGCTGATTAATCTTATGAGCCAAATCCAACGCCAACCGGTTAGTTCTAGCGACATTGCCGGTATCGGTTATGACGTCGCGACGCAGACTCTTGAAATTGAATTTCACGCCACCGGCGTCTACCGGTACTTCTCTGTGCCGGTAGAAATCGCCACGACCATTCAGAGTACGCCATCGCCCGGTAAGTATTTTCTCCAGAAAATCAAAGGCAAGTTCGCTTGGGAAAAAGCTTCGTCGTAGCTTTAAGCCGCGCCCAGCAATCGCAGCGTCTGATACACCAAAAACGATCCCGAGTACGCCAACACCGTCATGTACACCAGCTGGAACGCCGGCCACTTGAAGCTGTTAGTTTCCCGGCGCGTGATTGCTTGAGTCGAGAGACATTGCATTGCCAACACATAAAAAACCAACAGACTCGCGCAAGTCGCCGTCGTGAAAACTTTACTACCATCCGACCGTTCGGCGCGCCGGAGTGAATCGTAAAGTGATTCCGGATCTTTCTCCGCCGCTTCTTCGCCGACGCCGTACACCACCGCCAACGTTGAGACGATTACCTCGCGGGCGGCAAACGAACTCAAAATTCCAATTCCAATTTGCCAATCAAAACCCAACGGCCGCAATACCGGCTCAATCCAATGTCCAGCTCGTCCCGCTGCTGAATTTGCCAATGCAGAATGCGCTATCAGCCGCTCAGCTTGTTCTTTCAATACCTCGGAGTTTTCCGCAGCAGCACGTTGCTGGAGTGCGATTGCCTCCGGTGGTGGTGTGCTCTTTGGATATGTTGCCAACACCCATAACAAAATCGAAATAAACAAAATTACCGTGCCGGCTTTGCGCAGAAACACCCACGCTCGGTCCAGCATCATCAATGTCGCCGTGCGCAGGCTTGGTTGCTTGTAGCTCGGTAATTCCAAGACTAGCGGACGCGTTTCACCTTTCAAAATCGTTCGCTTCAAAACCAACGCCGTGCCAATCGCCGCTAGCAATCCCAAGGCATACGCGCCGGTAAAAATCAGCGACGCGCGCCATGCATTATGCGGGAACAACAGCGCCGCCAACATGCTGTACACCGGGATTCGTGCCGAACACGAGATTAGCGGCACCGCTAAAATCGTCACGAGCCGGTCGCGTTTGTCTTCGATGACGCGGGTCGCCATAATCGCCGGTACTGCGCAGGCGTGCGCCGATAGCAATGGCACAAATGCTTTACCGGGTAAGCCAACTTGGCGCATCAGCCGGTCCATGACAAATGCTGCCCGCGCCAGATAGCCGGTGTCTTCCAGTAGCGACAGACAAAAAAACAAAACTCCGATCTGTGGCAAAAATACCAAGACGCCACCGACGCCACCGATTACGCCTTTGACTAACAGATTTCGCAAATCGCTTTCTGGCATCCGTTGCGCAATCCAGCTGCCGATATGGCTGAATAATCCATCGATTAAATCCATCGGGATATGTGCAATCTGAAAAATCAGAAAGAACACAGCCAGCATTACTGCGAAAAATGCCACCACGCCAATAATTGGATGCGTGAACCAAGCATCCAGTCGTTCGGTCCAGATGTTTGGCTGACCGTCACCGGCGTGCACGCACCGGCTGGTGACAGCATCTGCCCAAGCATACCGGTTCTGAAACCGGCAGCCATCGCAAGTGCCGCATGCGTTGGTCGGCTTAGAAATTTCGAGCTGTCGAAGCGTTGCGCGTAATTCGTCGAGACCACGACCAAAACGCGCCACCACCGCCACCACCGGACAGCCTAGCTCTTCTGCCAGAGTAGCGGCGTTCACGCGAATGCCAGCGGCTTCCGCCAAGTCCACCATGTTCAGCGCCACAACCACCGGTAATTGCATTTCTAAAATCTGGCCGATGATGAACAAGCTGCGATTCAGATTCATCGCATCCGCCACAACAATCACGCCATCTGGTTTTCCGTTTTTTAATGCGTCGAGCGCCACGCGTTCGTCTTCCGACGAAGCGTTGAGGTCGTAGAAACCCGGTAAGTCCAGCAACTCGACCGATTCTCCATCGAGTTCAAATCGCCCGAGCCGGTGCTCGACAGTTGTGCCCGGATAGTTTGACGTTTGCGCACGGAGGCCAGTCAGCGCATTAAACAACGTGGTTTTGCCGCAGTTGGGATTACCGGCGAGTGCGAATTTCATTTTATCGGTGCTCCACCAGAATGTGTTGTGCAAGTCGACTTGATACGCCAACTCGTGCGCCGAGAAAACGAAGAATCAGCGGATTGCCGTGCCGGACAACTTCCACTTCACGTCCGAGACATAAACCCATCGCCATCAACCGGTGGAGCGATTCGTCGTTGCTTTCAATTTGCCGAACCACCGCGCGTGAGCCGGTGGGTAATTGGTCTAACCGGTGCCGGTGTAATGGCGGTGCAGTTTTCATGCGCGGCGACCTTGCCGGAATTTTACGAGCCACTGCGCCAGACGAACGCCGGTGCGTTGGCTGAGTAAATGTTCGATTTTGCAGCTATCCACTTCAGCGTAACGTTCGCCAACGCCAAGCACGGTCGTTAAGAATGATTTGATCACAGTTTTTTTTGTCCGAATGTCGCGCACTAACAACCGGCCACGCGGCGATAATTTCACCATTCGATTCTCGCCGGTCATCACCAAACCGCGTTTCTTCAGCGACCGGAGGTTGATGGACACCGTGCCGCGCGTCACGCCTAAATCTTGCGCGATATCTGTGACGCGTGCCCAGCCGCCATACTTCGCGCCCAGTTCTTGAATCGCTCGCAAATGATGCGCCGCGCTGTGCGTTAGCTGATTCGCTTCAAAGTGTTTCCAAGTTTCCACGGCAGAAGTATCGCCGGTTTGTTTGATATGTCAAACAGTTACCGGCGCTCGACTTTTTTCTCTCGGCCGGTATGCTAGTGCCGTGCAACATTTAGTGGATGCATTTCTGGATTACGTGACTGTTGAACGCGGGTTAGCTGCCAACACCCGGCGCGCCTACCGGGAAGACCTCGCGGAATTTACGGGTTTCCTCCGGCGACATCAAGTTGAGCAGGCGATTGCCATTGACCAGTCACTTATCACCGTATTTTTACTGGAACAACGCAAGCCGGGTCGCACTGCTCGTGGTCATGCGCGTGAAACCGGTTTGTCGGTTCGTAGCGTTACGCGACGATTGGCAGCGGTGCGGATGTTTTTCCGGTTTCTCGTGCGTGAGAAATTGCTTGCCGCCGATCCGACGCAGAATATCGATACGCCGAAGTTCGGACATTCGCTGCCGCAGGTTCTCGACTACTCGGAAGTCGAACAATTGCTTGCCGCACCCAATCTGGAGACAAAACTCGGTCTGCGTGACAGGGCATTGCTAGAATTGATGTACGCCAGTGGCTTGCGCATCAGCGAAGTTGCCAAGCTGAAATTGAGTGAGTTAAATCTCGATGCTGGTTTTCTCCGTACCACCGGTAAAGGCAACAAAGAACGAATCGTACCGGTGGGGAAAACCGCCGGTGACTGGTTGCACCGGTATCTGGCCGAAGTTCGGCCGCGTTTAGGGCGCAATAATCAAACACGGGCGGAAGTATTTCTTTCCACACGCGGCGAACGGTTAAGCACGAAAACCATTTGGTACTGGGTCAAAAAATATGCGCGGGTTGCTGGGATTGCCAAAAACATCAAGCCGCACACGCTCCGGCACAGTTTTGCTACGCATTTACTGAACAACGGCGGCGACCTGCGTGTGATTCAGGAAATGCTCGGCCACGCTGACATTGCGACGACGCAGATTTATACGCATGTCGATCAGGCACGATTGAAAGAGGCACATTACCGATTTCACCCCCGGTCAGGCCGGCGTCAGTAATTTTGAACTCGATTATTTCACCGGTCATCACTATCTTTTAATTGTCGCAGTTGGATTTCTACTCCGAATTAGTTCGAGGTTAAAATCCCACCGCAAACTGGTAAAAATTCATGCACGCGCAGCAATTGCAGAAAATTATTGGGCATCCATTCAAAAATCCGAAACTCTTTCAGGAAGCACTCACACATCCGTCGCTCGCGCACGAGTATGCGGACGGTTCCATGGCGCACAATCAGCGGTTGGAATTTCTGGGTGATGCCGTATTGCAGTTAATTCTCACCGACAGGATTTACGAACAGTATCCGACTTTCCCGGAAGGTAAGCTCACGCAGGTTCGTGCGCATCTTGCTAACCGGCACACTTTGTACCGGCGCGCGCAGGCGATTAATCTCGGTGAATATTTATTGCTGGGCAAAGGTGAAGAATCCAGCGGTGGCCGGCAACGTCTTTCCAATTTAGCTGATGCATTTGAGGCGTTGCTCGGGGCGATTTATCTCGACGGTGGAATTCGCGCGGCGCGAAAGTTTGTAAATCAACAGTTTATTGACGAATTAAAAGAAGTGCGGGAAACGGCTGCCCGGCAAAATCCCAAAGGGCGTTTGCAGGAGTTTCTCCAAGCAGATTCCTCTGCCAATCCGCATTACCGGGTGGTTCAGGAATCTGGGCCGGACCACAGCAAGCACTTCGAGGCGATTGTTGAATGGGGCGGGCGCGAAATCGGGCGGGGGACTGGCTCCAGTAAAAAACTGGCGGAGATTGCCGCCGCTGAAGCTGCGCTCAATGTGCTCGAGCCGTTACCGGAGTAATCGCTCGTACAGTGCGCGTAATCGGCCGGTTGCGTGCCGGTACGCACTCAAGAATGAACCCGCATCTGGAAAGCCCATCCGTTTTGCCAATTGCGCCCGTTCGTGTTCATCCACCGGCAGATGTGAGACGCTAGTATTCTCGATACGCCGCAAGGTTGTTTCGATGGTTCTCAAAAATAGATAATGCCGGCGCAGTTGGACCGCTTCATTTTCTTCCAGTAAGCCGAGTGCCGTTAGTCGGTTTAATGCCGCGAGTGTATGGGCAGTTCGTAGTTGTGGATGTGTGGCACCGTACCGGAGTTGCAGCGTTTGGACTAAAAATTCTACGTCAATCATTCCGCCCGGTCCGGTTTTGAATTCGGACTCGGCGTGCTGCTGGTTGCCGCGCTCGGTTTCAATCCGGTGGCGCATTTTCTGAATCTCTGTGACTTGATCGGGTGTGAGCGGAATCGCATAGATGTATTCGTGAACCATCTGGAGAAACTTTGCACCCAGCGCTGCGTCGCCGGCGACGCAGCGGGCTTTAATTAACGCCTGACGTTCCCAAAGTTGCGCGCGCTGCCGGTAGTAATCTCGGTGGGCCTCGACCGAACTTACTAACAAGCCGTCCTTACCGTCCGGTCGCAGGCGTGCATCCACTTCAAATAATTTGCCGGTCGAGGTGGAAGCGGTCATGAAATTAATAATGCGCGTCGCCAGTTTAATAGCATCGGTACCGGTGCCGACGAATAGAACGTCAAGGTCGGCGCCATAGCCGAGTTCTTGGCCGCCAAATTTACCGAGGCCAATGATGGCGAATGGCAATTTCTTCAGCTTGAGTTCCCGGCGCGCTTCCGCCACTGCAAACCGCAGACAGACTTCCGCTAACCCGGTGATTTCCGATTGAATACGCTCGGCGTCCAGCATTCCCATCACATCGCCGATGCCGATGCGTAGCATTTCAGCGCGTTTCCAAATCCGTGCCGCTTCCATCGCCGGTAATTTGGAGCGACTGGCGGTTTGCAACCCGGTTTCCATGTCGGCCACGTGCCGCGCGTCACCCAAACCGATACCGCGACAGACTTCGTCAAACAAATCCGGCTGTTGCGTCAGCGTGTCGGCAAAAAATTTGCTCGCGTCACAGAGACGGAGCAGCATCTCAACCAGTTTTGTGTTGCGCGTCAGCAATTCGTAAAGTAATCCGCGCGAACCATAGGCGCTGGCGAATTTTTCAAATCGTGCCAACGCCATATCTGGGTCGGCGAGCTTACCGGCAGTGGCGCAGATGACTGGAAAGAGGCGCGAGAATAATTCTTTCGTCCGTGGCGAGACATGCGCAAAACCGGAACCGTTGATGAGAATC
>CAINDI010000058.1 GCA_903847335.1 uncultured Verrucomicrobiota bacterium
AATTTATCCGACTTGGCCGACCACGCATTCCAGATGGATTGGGCTCCCTCTCCACCGCCTTGACCGGCCCACCATTTCAGCGCAAACCCCATGTGGAGCCAGGTCTCGTAATCATCCGGCGGAATGAACTCTAATGCTTTCCGGATTCGCTCGGCTTCTTCGGTTGGGGTCGCCGAGAGACCCACCCCGGGATTCGCAGGCTTGGTGCTGACAACCGCTTTGCCAAAGATCTCCGTGTAGATGACGGATGCACTCGGGCTGGTCGTGACATCGCCGGGATAGGCTGGCAAGCGGTGGCCGGTGATCGTGAAATATCTTTTGGTGTTATAGAACTCGGCGGCATAACCGGTTTTCTCAATCTTATGACCGGCAGTGAGTGGGAATTTGCCGCGAACAATAATTTTAATCCCGGTCCCACTGGGGCTGACTTCCGAGTAGGAATTCAGTCGTTGGAGATAACCTTCGACTTCGGGATGGAGCTGACCCTCCGCATTCAGACAATTATCGAAATCAATCCCGGTGTAATCGTCTGCCTCACAAAACACAAATCCCACGCCGGCAAGATTGTTGGCTTGTGCGTGGGTGATGGCTTCATGATCGGTTCCCCAAGTTGTAAAGTCATTCGCTTTGGCTTCATGACCGGTCTTGGGGTTAATGGGGATCTTGTTAATCTTGGATTTCCCCTCTTTCGTGGTGTACGGCACAGCGCGCCACGCGACCCACTGGGGGCGGGCGCGCAAACTGGGGGGCAGGGTGGTGTATTGAGTAGTGAGCATGATTCGGTTTCCTTGGGAGTGGCGAACTGCCCCGCCCAGGTACCTGAGCGAGGCAGCCAACCTCTTTTACTTACCTATGACGGGCTTGTGGCGCTGTTACCGAACTGCGCCGGTTGTACTGCGGTTGCGATTGCATTCGCCGCTGCGGCGAACATCGCTGGCAGTTCCGTCGGTTGGATTAGCATAAGGATTCCAGTGGAATCCTTGGTGATAATCGTTCCGAGTTTCTGCAGTATGGCATGTAATGCCGCACGCTCCTCAGCGGTCCATTGACCCCAGCCGGTCACCACTTCGGTACCTACCTGCTGAATTTGTTTCAGCGTGGTCTTGCAGTTGGCGATCTTCGGCTTCACCTCGGTCGGCTTAGAAGCAGCGATCTGCTTCCCGAGCTCGCGGGCACTCCAACTCTTGTTGAGTGCCGACTTGAGCCAGCCCTGCTTGCTCTCCAGCGTCAGACAACCCGCGACTTCGCGATGATGCCGCCAGCTGAGCGCTGCTACGCGCATGGCAAACGGAACGTTTTGCGAGACCCATTTTCGGGTCCGCATGGTTCCGTAATCGAGCTTGAGGTTAGTGGCGATCTCTTTGAGGTTCTTTTCCCCAAAGGCCTCGATGCCGTATAACACGGCATCGCCAATTACCCACTCATCTTGTTCGCGACCATCGCGAACGCCACGAAGCGTCTCGGTGACGTCTTCGATTGTTGGTGGTCGATTCAGCTTCAAGCCCACTTGTGTGAACTCAAACGCTGAGGTTGGCGTGCTATTAGTACTACCGCTAACTTTATTTTCTGTCATAATATGATTACCTTTTTGAATTGGCGCTTCCGCCCCGAATTTATTACTTTCATGGGTTGCCTCGGCGAGTAAACCCGCCGGAAGCTCATAGTATGAACTGCGAGAACTGATACTGCTGTTTACGACTACAACATAACTGCCTCCTTTGTTCTGGCCCAGTAGATCTACTCCCTGAACTTGATTGGTTGTTGGTTGGTTTTTCATCTTCTGGATATGCATACGCACAGGGTTTGTGGATTCTTTCATCGAACCGAAAGTTTTTTATGAGCGGACGAAAAACCACAAGACATATGGGGAGCTTGC
>CAINDI010000059.1 GCA_903847335.1 uncultured Verrucomicrobiota bacterium
CGAATGCGCTCACGAGTGACCCGGAATTGACGGCCAACTTCTTCCAGCGTCCGGCAATAACCATCACCGAGACCGAAACGCAGTTGCAAAACGCGGCGTTCGCGTTCAGTCAAAGTTTTGAGAACATCACCGAGTTTTTCTTTTAGCAAAGCGTAGGAAGCCATTTCCGAAGGATTTTCGGCAGACTTATCTTCAATCAAGTCACCAAAATTAGTGTCTTCGCTGTCGCCAATGGGCGATTGCAGTGAAATCGGTTGCTGTGCCATTTTGAGAACGGCACGAACGCGATCTACCGGCATTTGCATTTCTTCGGCAACTTCCTCCGGCGTTGGTTCGCGCCCAAATTCTTGCACGAGCTGCTTCTGGATGCGCATGAGTTTGTTGATTGTCTCAATCATGTGCACCGGGATACGAATGGTCCGGGCTTGGTCGGCAATCGAGCGGGTGATGGCTTGCCGAATCCACCAGGTAGCGTACGTCGAGAATTTGTAACCGCGCCGGTATTCGAATTTTTCAACGGCTTTCATCAAGCCCATATTGCCTTCCTGAATGAGGTCAAGGAAGGAGAGGCCACGGTTGGTATATTTTTTGGCAATGGAAATGACGAGGCGCAGGTTGGCTTCGACCATCTCGCCTTTCGCCTGCACGGTTTTTTTCATCCACGTCTTCAAGTCTTCGTGGGTTTTTAGAAAATCTTGTGTTGTCTGGCGTGCCGATAACTCTAAGTTTTTTAACTTTCGTTCAAGTTCCCGGACATCTGTTCCGGTGGAAGAAGTTTTCCGTAATCGTTGGAAGCGTTCCAATTCATAGACCACCGTGTCAAATTCTTCCCGCAATTCATTCGCTTTCTCGACGAACTCTTCAAGAACTTTTTGCTTATAGAAAAACTTATCAAAAAGTTTTTGCAGACTTGTATCCGCTTTCTTAAAATCCCGGCGGACTCGCGTCTCTTCGGATTTTCGCAATCCAACTTTTGCTGTGCGGTCGTAGCGTGTGTCCACAGCGGCGTCCATCTTCTTCACTTGAGTGCAAAGCTTTGGCAAGGCACGCATGTACTGTTCGCGACTGTCAATTTTTTTGTCGATGATCACGCGGTCGAAACGTTCCTTACCGTTGAGCAGCCGCTGGGCGAGGGCGAGATGTTCTTTAGCCGCAAAGCCGAAACTATTAATGATGGACTTGACTTGTAGTTCCGCTATTTCAATGCGCTTGGAGATTTCGACTTCTTGTTCTCGGGTCAATAACGGAACTTGCCCCATTTGCTTTAGATACATCCGCACCGGATCATCGAGAATGTCTAGACGCGAATCGACTTTCGGTGGTTCCTTTTCCTCTTCGATTACCGCTGCCGATTCGCGCTTAAATCGGTCCACTTCAGAGGCATCAATGATTTCAATATCCATCCCGCGAAGCGTGATCATGATTTCATCAAGCTCTTCAGCGCTAAGGACATTTTCCGGTAAAACTTCGTTCAAATCGCCATACGTCAGGTAACCTTGCTCCTTGGCGAGTTTGATTAACTCCTTAATTTTGAGATTTTTCTCCGCGGCGCTGAGTGCGGATTTTACAACAATCGGATGTTTAGTCTTGGCAGTCTTTTTCGACATAAAAATAGTTCTAGCTACAAAAATTTACAGGTGTTTTCGCGAAAGTGGTGAAATATCGCGCAGCTCGCGCTGCAAGTCAAGCACCTGTCGCAATAATTTATCATGGTCGTCTGCGGTCAAGTCAGTTTGTCGCTGGCGTGCCCGCAGGTCGTGCAACTGCCGTTCGACGTGAGCGCGTGCCAATGTCGCCAAGCAATCGCCGGCCGCCGCTTCCAAAGCTGTCCCCGGCATCGTCTTTGCCAATAACTCTGAAACCAACCGTTCCTCAGCTGCATCCGCCGGTGTATTCATCAACGTATGCGGCCCGTCCCACTTGCCGGTAGAGTGGAGCTTCAACACTCGACAGATTACCGCACCGGCTACGCTCGTCGTCAGCCAATCGGTCTCCAAACGTTCCAGTGCCAAATCCACTAGGCGAACATCCGTCAGCATCAATTGGAGCAATAGTGTCTCTGCTGGTAAGTTCGGTGTTGTCTCAATGGTGACTTCTTCTTCTGTTTGCTGGTGCGGCGTGGCACTGCGCCGGTTCCGTTGCAATTTTCGCAACTCTTGTCGGATTGCGTCCTCCGGCACCTCCAATCGCTGTGCCGTCTGCTGTGCGTAAGTTGCCAGCAAGACCGGACTCGGAATTCGCACCAACCACTCCGCCATCTGCCGGACGATTTGTAGTTTGCCACGCTCCGTATTCGGATCGTGTTGCCGTGATAACCGCTTCAAAAGATATGCAAAAAAACTTTCACCACCGGCAATCAACTCCTGCAATTTCGCGCCGCCTTCCGCTTTGATGAAACTGTCCGGGTCGTGACCGGCCGGTATCACTGCCACTCGCATCGCCATCCCGGCTTCCCATAACGGTTCCGCACTGCGGACAATGGCGTTCTGGCCGGCTTCGTCCGCATCGTACATCAACACCACTTCCTCGGCGTACCGTTTCAAAACCCGCGCGTGTTGCTCTGTCAACGCCGTGCCTTGTGGTGCGACAACATTCGTAATACCGGCTTCGTGGCAGGCAATCGTATCAATCTGACCTTCGCAAAGAACCGCGAACTTATCCTCGACAATCGACCGCTTCGCCTTGTCGAGTGCAAATAGCACTCGGCCTTTTTGGAAAATTGGCGTCTCCGGTGAGTTAACATATTTGGGCTGATCTTTTGCGTCTGTCAAAATTCTTCCGCTGAATCCGACGACTCGACCTTGCTCATCACAAATTGAAAACATCAACCGTCCGCGAAACCGGTCGTACAATCCGCTGCCGCCGGTACGCGGTAACGCCAGCCCGGCTGTCTCCAATAAAGATAGTTTATATTTTTTGGTGTGCGCCCACTGTAGCAATCCATCCCAAGCCTCCGGCGCATAACCCATCCGCCACTTCCGTGCGACCTCTAATAAAATCTTCCGCTTCGCTAAATATTTTTTCGCCACCTCTGCTGACCGCAAATTTTCCTGAAAAAATGCCGCGACTTCGTCGTGCAATTTGAACAACATTTCCTTCTCGCCGCGATCCGCCATGCCGGTCGCGGTTTCTTCTTCAACCTTGATACCGGCGCGCTCCGCCAACCGGCGCACGGCGGCGAGGAAATCCAGATTCTCGTATTGCATCACAAACTTGAAGACATCGCCACCGGCACCGCAGCCGAAGCAATGCCAGATTTGCTTGCCGGGCGTGACATTAAAGCTCGGTGTTTTTTCTTTGTGGAATGGGCAAAGCGCCCGGAAGTTCGCACCGGCTTTTTTCAGTGGGAAATATGCGCCGATGACGTCCACCACGTCATTCGCGTGGCGAACTTGCTCGATGATTTGATCGGAAATGCGTCCCGGCACAGTTACTTAAATCGTTTGTTGAATTTGATTGGTTGCCGGTGTGTTGGAAAACCATAACATTACCGTCGCGCCGCACCGCGACTCTTCGCACACTGGTCGATACCACATCTGACTTTGCAGCCGCGCCACGCCTAGCGTCAAGAGAATCATCAGTGCCGCCATTCGCGCCGCACCCAGAAATGATCCAATGAATCGCGACAACAGTCCCGGTTTCCCGGTGATCAGACAAACTAATTTACGGATTATCCACGCCACCGCCAACAATCCGGCCGCTAGCGTTACCATCATTTGCCATTGAATTTTTGGCGCAAATCGCAGTGTCACTCCGGTAATTACGGCCCAGCCGAGAATGCGGAGCAACTCGCTGAGTGCGCCGCCGCGCAAGCCGCTGATCACACCGGCGAGTATCGCGAAAGACCAAATCCAATCCACCCAATTCATGGCGATAGGCTAACAAATGCAACGGCGATTTGCAAATTAGGCAACTTATTTCAAAGAGAAGTTGATTTCTCACCAGGTTTCGATTATTCCAGTGCGACACGATTTGGGTGAGCCGGTAGCTCAGTTGGTAGAGCAACGGCCTTTTAAGCCGTGGGTCGAGGGTTCGAGTCCCTCCCGGCTCACCATTTTGTTTGTTGATTTTATCACCGGTGCAATGCCGACGTTGACTTTCGTGTTTGAGTGTGGTGAGTTCATTTCCAATGATTGAGGACATTAAAGCGAAGTTGATTGATCTCCAGCAGCGCCACGTGGCGTTGGGGAGGTATCTTTGACCCGGCTCGCCTTCGTAATCGACTCGTTGAGCTTGAAAATATAATGTCCGGTGCGGCGTTTTGGAACGACCAGAACGGTGCGCGCAAAATTCTCGATGAAGCCAACGATATTCGGCGCAAGCTTGCCAGTATTGATGAGCTTGGCCGGCAGATCTCTGATAGCGAAGTGTTAATTGAACTCGGTGAATCGGAAGCCGCAATCACGCAGGAAGTTGCTGTCACCGAAAAACGGTTTACGCAATTTGAGTTAGAGATTCTTCTGGGTGAGCCGCACGATAAATCCAACGCCATCTTTAACATTCATGCTGGTGCCGGTGGTACCGAAAGTTGCGATTGGGCGAATATGATGCTGCGGATGTACCAACGGTATTGCGAAGATCGCGGCTTTAAGACTGAAGTTATTGACATCCAGCAAGGTGATGAAGCCGGTATCAAAAGTGCGACCGTGATGGTGACCGGTGATTATGCCTTTGGATTTCTGAAAGCGGAACGTGGTGTTCACCGGTTGGTGCGAATTTCTCCGTTTGATTCTAATAAACGCCGGCACACCTCATTTGCGAGTGTTGACGTTGTTGCAGAAATCGCTGACGCCGAGGTGGAATTAAAAATGGAAGATGTGCGCGTGGATACATTTCGCGCCGGTGGCAAAGGCGGTCAGAACGTCAACAAACTTGAAACCGCCATTCGGATGACGCACGGCCCCACCGGCATTGTCGTCCAATGTCAAAGCGAACGCAGTCAGCATCAAAATAAAGAGCTTGCGATTAAGTTGTTGAAGTCGCGTCTTTACGAAAAACAGCAGGATGAAAAACGCGCTGCGATGGAAAAGTATTACGGCGAAAAAGGTGCCATCGCTTGGGGAAATCAGATTCGTAGCTACGTTTTTCAACCCTACCAGATGGTTAAAGATTTGCGGACCGGTCACCAGACCAGCGATGTTCAAGGTGTGATGGATGGCGCGCTGGAATCTTTTATCAGCGCCTGGCTCAAGGGCGGTCAACCGCGTCAGCGAAAGCAAGGTGTCAGCGATGAAGATTGATATTCTCGCGCAAATTGTTGCGGAGAAACGGCGGGAAGTCGCTCAGCTAAATCCACAACTTAAACAAGTTGCCGTTCGTCAGGATTACCGAGATTTCGCTAGTGCGCTCCGGCGACAAAAAAACATCGCGTTGATTGCCGAAGTCAAAAAAGCTTCGCCGTCTGCCGGTGTCATCCGGGCGGATTTCGATCCGGTATGTATTGCCGGTGAATACGAAGCCGCCGGTGCAACGGCGCTCTCTGTTTTAACCGATGAAAAGTTTTTCCAAGGTCGGCTCGATTATCTGCGGCAGATCCGGGAAGTCGTCCAGTTGCCGTTGCTCCGGAAGGATTTTATCATTGATGAACTGCAAATTTACGAAGCCGTTAATGCCGACGCCGTTTTGCTTATCGCGGCAATTCTCGATGACGCTCAGCTCCGGGACTACCGGCAGCTTGCCGGTCAGCTCAAGCTCGCCGCTCTGGTTGAAGTGCATGATGAGAAAGAATTAGAGCGAGCCTTGAATGCCGGTGCGGAAATCATCGGCATCAATAATCGGAATCTTAAAACGTTTCAGGTGGATTTGATGACAACAGAGAAACTGACGGCACAGATACCGGCCGGTAAAATCATTGTGGCTGAAAGTGGAATTCACACACCGGCGGATGTGGCGCGAGTACGAGCCGCCGGGGTGAATGCGATTTTAGTGGGTGAATCATTGATGCGGAGCGGCAACATCACCGGTAAGGTGAAGGAATTGCTCGGATGACGACACGGATTAAAATTTGCGGAATCACGAATCTGGTTGACGCGCAGTTGGCGGTAGAACTGGGCGCAGACGCATTGGGATTTATTTTTTACCGGCAGAGCAAGCGGTCTATCGCACCGGCGTTAGCGGCGGAAATTTGCGCGGCATTACCACCGTTCGTGGCGAAAGTCGGCGTATTTGTGAACGAGTCGGAAGCTGCTATCATGAAAACATTGGCCGATTGTCAGCTGGATGTCATTCAGTTGCACGGCGAGGAGTTGCCGGGGTTTTGCCGGCGATTTCCGGTGAAAGTTATTAAGGCGATTCGGGTACGCGATATGGCTTCATTGCCGGCGGCGAAAGAGTACGATGTTGACGCTCTGCTGCTCGATACTTACACTGCAGAGCAACGCGGCGGGACCGGTCAGACGTTTGATTGGAAATTGGCGCAGCAAGCGAAAATGCTGTTGCGCCCACCGATTGTTTTGTCCGGTGGGCTAACACCGGAGAATGTGGGTGAAGCGATTCGTCGAGTGGAGCCGTTTGCGGTAGATGTCGCTAGCGGCGTGGAAGCGGAGCCGGGGCGGAAAGACCCGGAGAAATTACGGAGATTTTTCAAAGCGTGCAGACAAAATTAAAATCAGTTCCTGATCGGGGTGGTCATTTTGGACCGTACGGCGGAATGTATGTACCGGAGACATTGATGGCGCCATTGCAGGAGTTGGCGCGGGAATACGCCAAGGCAAGGCGCGAGCGAAAGTTCCGGCAAGAGTTGGAATATTATTTACGCGATTATGTCGGACGGCCAACGCCGTTATATTTTGCGGAGCGGTTGACTCGCGAGTTAGCCGGGCCAAAAATTTATCTCAAACGCGAAGATTTACTGCACACCGGCGCGCACAAAATTAACAATGCCATCGGTCAGGTTTTGCTGGCGAAGCGGATGGGGAAGCGGCGGATTATTGCGGAGACAGGCGCGGGGCAACACGGCGTGGCGACTGCGACAGTGGCGGCGATGTTTGGGATGGAATGCGTCGTCTACATGGGCGAAGTGGACATGGCGCGGCAGGCGTTAAATGTTTACCGGATGCGATTACTCGGTGCTGAGGTGCGCGGAGTGGATGCCGGCCAGAAAACGCTTAAAGAAGCGATTAGTGAAGCGATGCGTGATTGGGTGACGAATGTGCGCTCGACACATTATATTCTCGGTAGCGTTCTCGGCGCGCATCCATATCCGATGATGGTGCGGGATTTTCAATCGGTGATTGGCCGGGAAGCGCGTCGGCAATTTCTGGCAAAAGAGAAACGATTGCCGGATGCCTTAGTGGCGTGCGTCGGTGGTGGATCGAATTCGATTGGGTTGTTCCACGCGTTTTTGAAAGACAAGAAAGTTCGGATGATCGGCGTCGAGGGCGGTGGACGCGGGATTAAGCCGGGGCAGCATGCGGCTCGATTTCAAAAAGGTGGATCGCTCGGCGTATTGCAAGGCACGCGGACGTTTGTTTTGCAGGATCGGGACGGACAAATCATGTTGACGCACTCGGTGAGCGCCGGACTGGATTATGCGGCGGTCGGGCCGGAACATAGTTATCTGCGAGACTTAAAACGGATTGAATACAGTTTTGCGACGGACTCAGAAGCGTTAGCGGCGTTTCAGTTTTGCTCGCGGGCCGAGGGAATCATTCCGGCACTAGAATCGGCGCACGCGATTGCTTACGTGATGAAAAATGCCCGGCAATTCGGTAAACGCTCGGCCATCATCATTAATTTAAGTGGACGCGGGGACAAAGACGTGACGCAAGTGGCTGAGTTGTTGAAATTATAATTTGAAAATTAAGTGCCCATATTGCAGTGATGGCTATGTTGGGCCGCTCATGGGTGGCCTGCGGGATGATTATTGTGGTCGGCGCCGGTTATGTGGATCGTGCGGCACGATTTGGCGAATGAGTGTGCGCGGATACTCAATCATGATTGCCTTGGCATTAATCTTATTCTGCACAGGTTGGTGGGCGTTATATCATTGGCTCCGGCAGGAAGCCGCCGACCTTTGCTTGATTATATGGCTAATGGCTTGGCTGGTTTTCTTCTGGCCGTTGATGTACAAAACGATTTGGCGATTTCGAGTTAAAAAACCATGATGCGATCTATGACCGGTTACGGACGCGGCGAATGTGCGAAGGATGGATTTAAATTCACCGTCGAATTGAATTCCATCAATCGCAAGCAAAGCGATATTTCGGTCAACTTACCGAAAGAATTTATCGAGCTTGAGCCGCGTATTCGTGATGAAATCAATGCGCATCTTTCTCGCGGTCGCATCAACGCCGTCATCGCTTTTCATCGCGCCCGGCAAGGCGATGGGCCGGTGGAATTGGATGAGAAACTGGCGTTGGCCTATCTGAAAGCAATTCAGCAGCTACAGAAACGGACGAAACTCACCGGTTCAATCACGATTGACACGCTGTTGCGAGTGCCGGGGGTTTTAAAATCTACCGAATCGACGATGGATGCCGAAGCGGTTTGGCCATCGGTCGAGCAGTCGTTGAAACGTGCGCTCGGCCAACTGGTGAAAATGCGCGAGAAGGAGGGCAAGTTTTTGGCCGGCGATTTAACCAGTCGGCTTGATACGCTCGCCGCCGGTGTGGCGCAAATTCGTCAGGTCGCGCCGAGCATCGTCAATCATTACCGGGAACAACTGCATACGCGAATCAAAGAGGCCGGTTTGGATATTCCGCTTGATGACGAACGATTGCGTAAAGAGGTTGTTCTGTTTGCCGACCGGTGCGACATCACCGAAGAATTGACCCGGCTCGGAAGTCATTTTCAACAATTCCGTGACTGCCTGAAATCTACTGAGCCAGTCGGACGGACGCTAGATTTCCTCTCACAAGAAATGAACCGGGAACTCAATACTATCGGCTCCAAAGCGAATGCCATCGAGATTTCGCAGGTGGTTGTGAAACTAAAAGCCGAGTTGGAAAAAATCCGCGAACAGGTTCAAAATATCGAATGACCACTCCGCGCACCGGTCTAATTCTTGTCGTCTCCGCGCCTTCGGGTGGCGGAAAGAGTTCGCTCTGTCAGCGATTGCTGAATTGGTCGCCGAATCTGATTTATTCCGTGTCGTGCACCACGCGTTCTCCGCGCGGTGGCGAACAAAATGGGCGGGATTATTTTTTTCTGACGCGGTCAGACTTTGAAGCGAAGATTACCGGTGGCGAATTTCTGGAATACGCCGAGTACAACGGCAATTACTACGGCACGCCGCGCAGTTTTGTCGAAGAACAACTTACCGCCGGCAAAGATGTGTTGCTGGATGTCGAAGTGCAAGGCGCCGGGCAGTTAATGAAACGCATTCGTACCGGTCGCTTTGCTTATCCGAATTCGCTCGTGACGATTTTTCTGATGCCGCCATCGCGTGAATTACTCGAAACCCGGTTGCGCCGCCGAGGTACTGATAGCGAGGAAACAATTTGCAAGCGCCTCGCGCTTGCTGATTGTGAAATGGCACGTTGGACGGAATATGACTACGTGATTGTGAGTGGAAAGCTTGATGACGATTTTGCGCAAGGGAAAGCGATTGTCATCGCCGAGAAATGCCGAGCAGCGCGGTTACCGAAGGAGACGAAAGTATGGCAGCAAAACGAACTCTAGTTCTAGGGATTACCGGTTCCATCGCCGCGTACAAAGCCGCCGATCTCGCGAGCCAATTCAAAAAGGCCGGTTATGATGTTCAGTGTGTAATGACCAAAGACGCGACGCAATTTATCACGCCGTTGACGCTGCAAACGCTTTCCCAACACCCAGTCATCCTCGATCTCTTTGGTGAAATTCCAGAATGGAAACCAACGCACTTACCGGTGGCTGACACCGCTGATTTGCTTCTCATCGCACCGGCGACTGCCAACATCATCGCCAAACTCGCGCACGGTCTGGCTGACGACGCTCTTTCGACTATCGCGCTCGCCTTACGACCGGAAGTGAAAGTTGTCATTGCGCCGGCGATGAATGGCAAAATGTGGTTGCACCCGGCGACGCAAGCGAATGTTAAAATTCTCGCCGGTCGCGGCGTCGAGTTTATCGGCCCTGATCAAGGAATGTTGGCTTGCGGTTACGAAGGTCTGGGCCGGCTCTGGCCGGTGGAAAAAATCGTCGCCCGTGTTCAAGAAATATTGTCGTGAAGCCGCTTTGTTTTTTGATTACCGCCGGGCCGACTCGTGAATTTTTCGACCCAATCCGCTATATCTCCAACCGTTCCTCCGGTAAGATGGGCTACGCCATTGCGGCTGCCTGCCGGAAGATTTCGCCGCACGTTACGCTTGTAACCGGACCGGTGACGCTACCGGAGCCTGCCGGCGTGAAGTGTGTGCCGGTAACGACGGCTGCTGAAATGGCGCGTGAAGTCTTTCGCCGGTATGCCAAGACCGATGTGGTGATCATGGCTGCCGCGGTCTGCGATTACCGGCCCCGGCGCGTTGCCAGTAAGAAACTCAAAAAGACTAGGCAGCGACTGGTTTTAGAATTGGAACCGACGACTGATATTTTGTTGGAACTTGGCAAACGCAAACGCCGTCAGATTCTCATCGGTTTTGCGGCGGAGACTGACGAGCTGGAGCGGCATGCGCTCGACAAGCTCCGGCGGAAGCGACTGGATTTGATTGTCGCAAATGACGCGAGTGCGTTTGATGCGGATACTAACTGCGTGACGTTGTTCTTTGCCGATGGCCGGGTCGAACGGCTACCGGAAATGTCGAAGTGGAAAGTGGCGCGGCAGCTTCTCCAGCGAATCCTTGATTCAGCAATTCGCTAAACAAAACGGGCGCACATTGCTGTCCATGCTTCTGGATTCATCGAAAAAAATACGACTGGTCTCGGTGGCGCAACTCCGGTACTTCGCCGGTGGAACGCTCGCGTAGTAAAAAAATTATGATTCGCGCCCGAGGAAGGTAGCCTTCAATTTCCGCCGAAACTTGGCCTGCTTCGCATTCCACTTTCCGTCAATCCGATTCGTAAATTTGGAATCATAGCTTAGTGGGGTTGGAATCTTAAGAGAAACGCCAAGAGGCAGCTTGGGATTACGCTGTTCGTCGAACTCAGTCTCGCTGCGAATGTGTTGCACTATGAATTCGGCCAATGCTTCCCGGTCGTCTTCATCAATGAAACTCCACTTCTCCTCGATAACTTGTGCCATGCGTTTGTTGTTCTCACGTAATTTGGCCGTATAGCAGTTTTCTAAATCAACCGTCGCATGTATATCAGCAGTTCGTGCCTGACGGTCTGCCGCATTGCCGGTTACGTTTTGTCCGAACTCTTCTTTGCCCACCGTGTATAAGCGCTCTTGAACTTTGTACAATTCATCGTTCTGTACGCAAAAGAAATGTAACGGACCATATAGTTCACGCAGTTGGCTCTGTAAGAACTCAATCTGCCGTTTTCGCGCTTCGGTGCTTGCAGCCCAAAAACCACTAACGAAAGTGCCAATGAGACCGCTACCAAGCCCGCAGATGATTGCGACGATCACCGTTTCTTGCATTTTATTCCCTCAGCATGTTCAAGTTTCTGTCGGCGCGTTAGTTTATTACGCTGTGATCGACATTTCCAAGTACATTAAGGAAATCGATTCGAAATACCGAGGCATAGAATCCGCTTTCATCCTTTCTTACGACAGCATAAATGTTTGCTCGGTATGTGTGTTTGGTATCAATGTTCTCATGGCAGTATCCGATAATGTTCATGCGTGCCCTACTTACGATTAGAAAATCCCACAGAAATGAACCGTCTGTGTCGGTGACGGCCACTTCACCGATTTGACCACGAACCAGCCCGTTTACTTTTAATTGAAAATCGCCGGATTTGTATCGTTCAAAGCCGCTAATGTTGCAGATCAAAGCCACAGATTTCCCTTCAAAATTCTCAGGAAAATTCTTCAAGTCCTTAACATAGACGGCAATTCCCTTTCCGTTTCTAGCGTTATTAAGTTCTCGCGCATCTTCCTCAATCTTCGTCTGAGCTTGAATGTCTGCTTCTTGTTTCTTTCGCACCCTCTTGGCAGCTTCAACATCCGCGATTCGGAGTTGCTCTTGTGCTGCTAACTCTTGCGCGCGATGCGCGGCAGCTTTGGCCGGATTATAGCCAAACCATTGTTGAAGTTCCGGTGGCAAGTTCGCCAATGGGATTCTGGAAATACCAGTCTTGTGGTGAATTGTAACTGTTGAGAGAGTTACTACGCCCCAGCTGACTTCCTCGTAGGTTTCCGTGCCAATAGTAATTTTGGTAGGCAGCGTATTGGTCTCACTGGGGAAAGTGACGCCAAGTAAACTAAATAAAAGCAACACACTGATACAGATTGTCTTCATGATAACTTCTCCTCTTGTGAGCGTAACATTTTTGGTAGAGCTGGCAAGCCCGCGATTGCTACCGGTGTGGAGTGCTCTTACCTGACTTCGTAAATTGTCATACCGGAGAGAAGTTTTGGGTAAAAGTCGGTGCTCTTCTGCGGCATGCGCGACTTCGCGTCGGCAATCGCTTTGACATCCAAGACCGGAGTTGGCGTCAAAAAAAACGCTAGTTGCGCTTTACCACCGGTGACTTGGGCAACGGCTTGGTCGGGTTCGCGCCAGTAGCTGACGTTGGATTCTTCGCGCAACCGGACTTCGTCAATGCCGAGATGTGCTTCCAGAATTGCGACGTGCAGAATCGCAACGTCGAGCGTATCCCAGAGCGGCGGCTTACCGGTGAAGAGCGGTTGGAGTGCGGCAAGATTTTTTGGACGCAAGACGGAGAAGCCGGTGCCGTCGTGCATCCCGATGAGGTGCGGCGCGGTTTTCATTGCCGCGAGCATTGCCGGTAATGATGGCTGCGGTGTGATTGCAAATTGTTTCGCGAGCTTGCCGGTGAATTGCTGACGGTCGAAGCCGGTTAGATTGGCGACGGTGCGATGTGTCGGGAGGACGACGAGACCGGGATCGCTCATGTCCACGAGTGTCGCCATGACAAACTTTGAAGCTTCGGTGCCGGTTTCATCGCGGTAGGCAAGGGCGGTTTCGTACCGGTGGTGGCCGTCGGCGATGTAGAGTTTGGCGTCGCGCAAAATTTCTTGGGCGTTGCGAATGGCGGTCGGGTCTGTGATTTCCCAGATGCGATTGGTGACTTGGTAATCGTCGATGGCTTCGATAGTCGGCTTGCCGGTGGGACGAGCGAGGACTGGGCGGGCCGGTTTTGGGTAAAGCATGAAGATGTGGCCTTGTTGCGAACCGCAAGCGCGGAGGAGGGCAATCCGGTCCGCTTTGGGTTTCGATAAAGTGTGTTCGTGCGGAAGAATTATGCCTTCGTCCCAGCGATGGAGGCGAACGCGAGTGATGAGGCCGGTGCGAATCTTGGTGCTGGAACCATCGGGGGCGGCGAACTCTTGTTCGAGGTAATACAGGGCCGGTTGCTCGGC
>CAINDI010000060.1 GCA_903847335.1 uncultured Verrucomicrobiota bacterium
ATCAGGATCGTGAACCCAATGCACCGGCACCTCCGCAATCCGATAACCTTCGCGCGTTGCCACCACGAGCATTTCGATATCAAAAATCGCAGAGTTGGAAGTGACTTGTGGAAAAACTTTCTGCGCCACCACGCGGGTCATTGCCTTGAAACCACATTGTGTGTCTGCGACTCCGGTCACGGTTAGGCAGATGCGTCCCAAATTAAAAACCTGTGCGGCCAATTCCCGATACCAAACCTGCCGGCGGGCGACATCTGCGCCAGCTAACGCTCGCGAACCAATCGCCATATCGTAACCGGCATCGAGTTTGGCGAGCAACTTATCGACTTCGGAAATCGGCGTGCTTTGGTCGGCATCGGTGAATAAAATGTACCGGCCTTGCGCGGCGAGCATGCCGGCTTTCACCGCGCCACCTTTGCCGCGATTCGGTTGCAAATCAATCAGGCGCACGCCGGAAAATGATTTCGCCACAGCCGCCGTGCCATCCCGGCTGCCGTCGTTGACCACGATAATCTCAAAACGCTTGCCAGCCAGATGCGCTTGAATGGCCGGGATGTGTTTCTTGAGGCGTTCTTCTTCGTTGTACGCCGGGATGACGACCGATAAATCTAAGTCACTCACGTCGCCTTTCGCAACGCGCCCATCTCGCGCATCTTGGTCAGCGCTTCGGCGGCGTAATCCTTATCGAGCGTTTGCCGGCGAATCCACGCAACGTAATCGCGGACGCTGTCGCGCGGTGTTTTCGTCGGCTGCCAGCCAAGTTTTTTCAATTTTGAAATGTCGGAAATGCTGTGACGCGTGTCGCCGACGCGGAATTCACCACCGGGTGACAGTGGTAGTTTTTGTCCGGTGGCATCCGCGACGATCTGCGCAAATTCCAAAACGGTGTAACCTTTGCCACCGCCGACATTGAAAACTTCGTAATTCGCCGCATCGCTTTCAAGCGTGAGCCGGTTGGCGCGCGCGACATCGCCGACGTTGACGTAATCGCGGAGTTGCCGGCCATCCTCGAAAATACTTGGCGACCGACCGGCTAGCATCTGGAGTGTGAAAACGCGGAGCACGCCGGAGTAGGCATTGCGGAATGATTGGTGTGGGCCTTGCACGATGGAGTACCGGAGCGCGACGCTGGGGATTCCATAATTTTTTCCGAGCGCCACCGCCATCAATTCCTGAGAATATTTAGCGATGGAATATTGGTTGCGCGGATTGGCGTGAGTTTCCAGCAGCGGCAACGGCGTGATTGCGCCGGCGCACTTCGGACAAACCGGTTCCCACTGGCTTTTGGTGAGTTGCGACGGTTCGCGATTGACCGGAAACACTTCGCCATCTTTCGGACAATGATACCGGCCTTCGCCGTAGACAAATTGCGAGCTGGCGACGACAATTTTTTTCACCGGTAACTTTTGCTCGACGATTAACTCGTACAGTAACGCCGTGCCGACGCTGTTGATGTGGAAGAAGTGGGAAAAGTTTGGAAGCAAATCTTGGTAGGCAGCAAGGTGGATGACTGCGTCAACGCCGGCGAGGGCTTTGCTCCAGTCGTCCCGGTTGCGCACATCGCCAACGATGCGTTCGGTGTTCGCCGGCACCCAATCCGGCCATGTGCCGTCGCCGGTATGCACCGGTGGTGTGAGATTGTCGAGCAGCCGGACCCGGTAACCGGCTTGCAATAATCCTGTCGCGGTGTGCGAGCCGATGAAGCCGGCACCACCGGTAATGAGAACGAGTCCCTTGCTCATTTGGCGTGGAGTTGCCGGAGTTTTTCGTAGAGGTAACCGACGAGAATGTGATCAATAATCATGTGCACATCCTCGACTGGACCGTAATCGTTCGACGGCACGACGACGCAGACATCGGAAAGTTTTGCGAGTTTTCCGCCGGTGAATCCGCCGAGGCCGAGCACTTTTACGCCGAGTGTTTTAGCGACTTCGACGGCGGTGATGATATTTGGTGAGTTACCGGAAGCGGAAATAGCGATGAGTACATCACCACGATTGGCGAGATTCTTGAGTGGCTCGCTGAACACGGTGTTGTAATCGGTGTCGTTGGCCCACGCGGTCATCAGCGAAACGTTGTCGGTGAGTGCGATGA
Source organism: uncultured Verrucomicrobiota bacterium (assembly GCA_903847335.1). Lineage (GTDB taxonomy): Bacteria > Verrucomicrobiota > Verrucomicrobiia > Palsa-1439 > Palsa-1439 > CAINDI01. The sequence continues at coordinate 2,095 of CAINDI010000060.1, forward strand.
CTTTGAACCGTTTCCACGGCGCGTCACCTTTGTGGCCGAGAGTGCCTTTATTCAAGTCGTTCATCATGTGCGACGCCGTCGCCGCGCTGCCGCCGTTGCCGATGACAAAAATCTGTTTACCAGTGGCGTGCGCTTTTTCGATGACGGTGAATAATTTTTCCAGTACGTCGAGCGGCATCCGGTCGAGCACGGTTTTTAGGTTGGTCAGATAATCTTTGGCGAATTGGCTGGCAGTTTGCATAATTAATATCTCTGAATGTTAAGGGCGACGCGCGAACCGCCGCGTTCAAGATGAAACGGCATTTCACGCAACTCTGACAAAGCGTGTCGGACCGCCGCCCGACATTCGCTGGGAACGCACAACAGGAAAAACCCGCCGCCACCGGCACCAGAAATCTTGCCGCCGAGCGCGCCGGCCGCTAAAGCGCGTTGATATTGTTCGTCGAGTTCGTTGCTGCTGACACCGGCGGCGAGTTGGCGTTTTGCTTCCCAGCCGCGATGCAACAACGGGCCAAACGCATTGACAGAGCCGCCTTCGAGCAGGTGCCGGACTTCGTGCGCTTGCCGGGTCATTTCGCGGAGCGTGTCGAGCCGTCCGGAAATGTTGGCGCGCTGTTGCGATAGGATGTTGTCGGCTTTGCGGGTCTTGCCGGTGAAAAAAAGCATCAACATATTGTCGAGGTCTTCGAGGCTGGCGCGGGAAATTTTGACTGACGAAGTCTTGACGTCGCGACCGGGTCCGAACTCAAAACAGCGCAAGCCGCCGTACGCGGCAATGTATTGGTCTTGGACGCCGATGGGTTTGCCGAGCTTGCCGATTTCGATTTCACACGCTTCGCGGGCGAGTTGCTCGGCGGTGGGTGTCTCGCCGATAAAACAATAGAGCGCGTGGAGGACACCGACGGTGACGCTGCTCGACGAGCCGAGACCGGAGCCATCCGAGGGAATATCCGAGAGGAATGAGATTTCGACGCCCTTCGTGACGCCGACTTTACGCATTGCTTCCCGGACGAGGTCGTGTTCAATCTGATCGACTGAATCCACAATCTCTTTCTTCGACCAATTGACGTAAATCTTGTCGTCGAACCGTTCCTTGACGATGCAGTACAGAAATTTGTCAATCGCCGAGCTAACGACCGCGCCGCCGTGAGCTTCGAAGAATTCGTAGAAATCCGTGCCGCCGCCGGCGAACGAAATCCGCAAGGGTGTCTGCGTGATAATCATTTCAATTCCAATCCATTTTCAAAATCCCGCTGCGCCTGCGCCCACCGCTCCGGCGTGCCGATGTCGCGAATGTAAGCTTTCGGCTGCATCGCGTACAGCGGCGCTGCGGCGGCTAACAACTTCGGAAAAACATCTTTCCCGAAATCACAAAACTGCCCAGCCGGAATTACGTCCAGCACCGCCGGTTTCAGCAAGTAAATACCTGAGTTAATCAGGTTTGTCGAAATCTCTTTTCGGTCCGGTTTTTCCCGAAACCGCAGCACCTTACCGGTGGCATCCGTCTCCACCACGCCGCCCGTCCACGGTTCGGCCGACTCATACAACGCAATCGTCGCCGCCGCGCGGCGTTGCCGGTGAAACTCAATTAGCGGTCCAAGTTCCATACGAATCAGGTTGTCGCCATAAATCACCATGAATGGTCCGTCGCGTAACGCCGCTTCCATTTTCTTCACCCCACCGGCGGTGCCGAGGAGTTCAGGCTCCGGCGAATAAGTGATTTTCACGCCGAACCGGTGACCGTCGCCGAAGAAGTCGGTGATTTTCTCCGGCAAGTAATGCAGATTCAGAATGAATTCCGTCACGCCTTGCCGCCGGAGCCATTCAAAATGATGTTGCAATAACGGCTGTCCGCCAATCGGCACCATCACCTTCGGCACGTCCAACCCGAGCGCCCGCAAGCGCGTCCCCAGCCCAGCCGCTAAAATAAAAGCTTTCACTCGTCTATCAGAATGCCGCAACCGCCACCGGAAATCAACTCCGGCAAAGTCATGAGTCCATAACCGGGTTTCATGTGAACGTTCCGTGATGTCTGGCAATCATTCTTAGGCAACGTATAATCGTTGCCAGACGCCAATCAGCCTTAACTTTTTGCCTTAAAAGAAGCCGTTTTTGCTCAAAACAGGCTGTCACCATGAGTTTGTCGAATGGTTGCTGGCTTGCTACACTTCACCAGCATGGCATGCCGTGATCAAATCACTGTCTTCCCGTCGTACTCACGGCAGTAACGTTCCACTTGTTCCCACGTGTCGCAGGTATGCGTGGTCAAATAAGCGGCATCGGGATCAACGCTGTCGCTGTCAAACACGTCAACGACGTACTCATCGCGCTCTAGCCGGATATGGAAATCGAATGGGGTGCGTTCCATATCCCACTCAGTTGGCGATAGCTGTTTGAATATCGTCATTGGTTATTTCTGGTTAGGGGGCTTCTATCTGAAACCGCTGTGAACGAACCAACTCTATGCTGTTGTAGTCTGCCAGATCACGGAATCGGAACTCCCATAGCGAATAGCCGGAGGCGTCACACTGAAAGAAAATCGTCACAACTGGCTTCTGCGTGTGCTCCTGCCATTGCCGGTACGGATAGTAGAGTTGGCGAATAATCGTGTTAGTAGACGCTCCCGACTTCGCTTCAACAAGGGCGACTTGCTTTCTTCCTTCGTAGCCGGCATCAACTTCGGTCTGAACGCTTTCTGTGTTCAAAAGACAATCTCCTACGCGAAAGCTAAACTTAGGCGTATATTTACGCCCGCGAATAGTCAGTACGAGTGATGTGTCTTGCATGAAAGTTCGAATCAGGCTGGAGGCGTAGGCAAAATCGAGATGCTGCATTTCTGAGTTACCAACATCTGAGGTGTCGAGATGAAAATCTAACTGTGACCGGTAGACACGAGTCGCGTCACAGATTGGAGGTATGTCGACGTAACCTTCGCCGCGAACAACAGCGTACGTTCCATTTTTAGTCGGAAGTAAGAAAAGACCTCTCTCACGGAAGACACTCGGTCTGTCTTCGCGCGTGTCTTGCTTACATAGACAGCGAACCTCTCGCTCGTTAGTCGTCTGGAAGTGATGGGTAGCCTTCTTGATTTGCTCGGCTTTTATCGGAAAAGCTCCGCGCGTAAAGTCGTGCCGAAGCATCCCGGTATGTTCCGCGATTGCCTCCCAAGGGGCATCGTTCGGCATCAGCGGCCTCCTTTGGCGTCGGTAATGCTACTAAAGAGGTCGCTTCTCTCAGAGGCTTTGTGTTTTAACCGTTTTGCGGCCAGTTCGCAGTGATTGGAATCAAGCTCTATCGCGACCGAACGCCGGTGCTGACGTAAGCAAGCGATAGCAGTTGTCCCCCCCCCCGAATGGATCGAGTACAAGGTCGCCTTCGTTCGTAGCTGCGAGTACACAGCGTTCGACAAGCGCGACCGGCTTTTGTGTTGGATGCTTACCGAACTTCTTTTCGTCGCCGCTGGGTGAGGTCATCGTCCACACGGTTTTCATTTGTTTGCCGCCATTGGTTTGTCGCATTAGATCGTAGTTGAAAACGTGTTTGCTTTTTTCGGACTTGGCTGCCCAAATAACGGTCTCGGTGGAGTGCGTGAAACAGCGACAGCCGAGGTTTGGTGGTGGGTTCGGTTTTTCCCATGCAATGTCGTTAAGAATTCGGAAGCCGAGTTGTTGCATGGCGTAACCGACGCTAAAAATGACGTGCTGCGTACCAGTCACCCAAATCGTGCCATTGGGTTTCAGGACGCGCTGGCAACGCTCCAGCCACGCGCGGTTGAAGTTGTGGTTCTCTTCCGCGCCCCGGCTTTGATCCCAGTCGCCTTTGTGGACGCTGACCATCTTACCGGCATGACATGTAATACCGCCGTTGGAAAGGAAGTACGGCGGGTCGGCAAAAATCATATCGAAGCGGCCTTCGTCGCCATACTTGGCATAAATGGCGTCGAGGACTTCGAGGCAGTCACCTTGATAGAGGAAAATACCGTGGGCGTCGTCCCGGTAGGCGCAGTTGAGCGGGACGAGCGCGGTTTCGCCGAGGGTAATGCCGGCAAGCGGGCTGAGTGCGCCGAGTCGTTCAGGCTGTTCAGCATACCGGATGTGTTTCGCTGACTGTTTGGTCTTTGTCTTTTTTACCACGAAACGGATCGATCACTTTTTTCGCGGGAATGATCAAGATCTTTCGAGAATCAGTTAGCAATCTACCAAGTCACGTTCGACCGCGATGGTCTAGCGCATCAGCCGGCGCGTTCGCGGAGATACCGGCTCAAGACGGCCCACGCTTTTTGCAGGGCTTTGCCGCGATGGCTGATCCGGTTTTTCACGTCGGGGGAAATTTCGGCAAAGGTTTTCACTTGGCCGTCGGCAATGAACAATGGGTCGTAGCCGAAGCCGCCGCCGCCTTTTTCGTCGGCAATAATCGTGCCGTTGCAAATTCCCTCGACGCATTCCACTAAGCCTTTTTCGTCGGCAATGGCGATGACGCAACGAAACCGGGCGGTGCGTTTCTCCGCCGGGACGCCGTGCAAATTGGAGAGGAGTTTTTTGTTGTTCTCAAAATAACTGGCGTCGTCGCCGGCATACCGGGCGGACCGGACGCCGGGTTCGCCATTGAGCGCGTCCACTTCGAGGCCGGTATCGTCGGCAATCGTCAGCATCTTGGCGAACTTCGCGGTCTCGACTGCTTTCTTAATCGCGTTGTCACGAACCGTCGGCGCGTCTTCGACGATGTCGGCCAAACCGGGAATGTCGGCGGCGGAGAGAAGGTCGAGTTTCAGCTCTTCCAGAATGGCGGCGATTTCTTTAAGTTTATGTTTGTTGCGTGTGGCGACGAGCAGTTGCATGGCGGGGAGTATATTCACCGGCGCGCAAAACAGAAGTTTTTATTCACAGCTTCACGGTTGCCGTTAGGATAGGAACAGCCAGCCGACAAGCGCGAGAATGGGCAGTAGGATTGGGAGCGCGTATTTGCCGACGTAGCCGAAGAAACTCGGACATTTCACGCCACTGGATTCGGCAATGCTTTTGACCATGAAGTTTGGCCCGTTGCCGATATACGTCGCCGCGCCAAAAAATACCGCACCGAGCGAAATTGCGATGAGATACTGGGCCAATGCCGGCTGGCTTAACATCCGCGCCATGTCCGCCGGCGCATCGGGTGTCAGATGATGCAAACCAAATGCCGCCGTCAAAAAATTCAGATAGGTCGGCGCGTTATCGAGCACACTCGAAAGCAGACCGGTGCCCCAATAAAATTGCCGGATGGTCGTGATGCCAATTGCGCCGGCATGTTTTTCCAGCAAATCGAGCGCCGGTACCATCGTGGCAAAGATACCCGCAAAAAGAAATGCCACTTCCCGGAGTGGCGCGAAAGTAAATTTGTTTTTCTGCAACGCCGCACGATTCGCCGACCGGTGTGCGACCGCAGCCACCACGAGCATCGCACCGGCCACCAGCGTCATGACCGCATGTTCATTGCCCAACGCCTGCAACCAATTCGCCTTTTGCGCCAACACCAATCCGATGATGACCGCCAGCCAAATAAAATTTGGCGTACCGGTCAGTTCGAGCCGGTTGGGAATTGCCGGTTCCGGCCGGTAATGCCACCGGTCGATGATGAAAAATAATCCCAACAACAAGCCGACGGTCAGCAGCCAGGCGGACAAAATTTGCGGCGTGGTAATCAGCCAGAAAAACGGCACACCTTTGAGGTAGCCAAGAAATAACGGCGGATCACCGATGGGCGTCAGCGCGCCGCCGGTATTGCTAACGATAAAAATGAAAAAGACGACATGGTATGGCGCGACACGGTTTTGGTTGATTCGTAGGAACGGTCGAATGAGCAGGATTGACGCACCGGTGGTGCCAACGAAATTGGCGAGGACTGCGCCGATGGCTAGCAAACCGGTGTTCAATGCCGGCGTGGCGCGACCGGTAAGATTAATATGGATGCCACCGGCTACGACATAGAGCGCGCCGATTAACGCAATGAATCCCAGATAATCTACCGCCGTCGTCACCATCCGCCCCGGATTGTGGAGTACGCCGACGTAGTAAAGCGTCGTGATTAAACCCAGTCCGATGGCGATTTTCGGATAATGGTTTTCCCAATGGTGCCGGTGAATAAACGGCATCAACGCCATCGCCAGCAACAACACCGCAAACGGCGTCACCAACCAAACCGACGGCTCGGTCATTGCACCAATGCCTCGACCGGCAGTTTGCCATTCCACATCCGCACATCTAATGTATGCGCTTCACCGGTCGGCG
>CAINDI010000061.1 GCA_903847335.1 uncultured Verrucomicrobiota bacterium
AACTAAAGTAATTGGACTGATGCGCGGAATGAATTGTCTCTCATACCAGTCGCGGCCTTTAGTTTTCAATCCAACGTACCGGCTGGTGATGCCGGCTAGAAACGGAATGCCGAGATAGACGAACACGCTCTTGGCAATCTGTGCCATGCTCACGTTCACGACGCTTCCGTGCAATCCAAATAGCGGTGGCAGCTTGGTGATAAAAATCCACGCGAACAAGCTGTAGAACAGCACCTGAAACACGCTATTGAACGCCACCAGCCCAGCGCAGTATTCCGTGTCGCCCCCGGCCAGTTCGTTCCAGACAATCACCATCGCAATACAGCGCGCCAAGCCGATCATGATCAGCCCGACCATGTATTCGGGGTAACCGCGAAGAAAGATAATTGCCAACGCGAACATCAACACCGGGCCGATCACCCAGTTCTGCACCAACGACAGGCCGAGCACCCGCCAGTTGCGGAATACATCACCGAATTCCTCATACTTCACCTTCGCCAGCGGCGGATACATCATCAGAATCAGCCCGACCGCAATCGGAATGTTGGTGGTACCGGCTTGAAACCGGTTGATGAACCCCTCGACGCCCGGCACAAAATACCCCAGCGCCACGCCGACGCCCATCGCGAGAAAAATCCAGAGCGTCAGGTACCGGTCGAGAAACGACAGCTTCCGACTAATTTGACTGTTCATCTTTTCCGGGCTGTGACTTCCAAGCTCGTGATGTAATCCGCCGCCGTTGCACCGGGCGGCAACTGCGCGAGAATCTTCTGGTAGAGCGGATCTTCCAGGCTCAGCAACGTCTTCACGTAATCTGGTTTCGTATTCAAAACGATGTCCACCAACCCGGCCGCCCGCGCCATCTGTTCCGTCTCCAACACCAGCACTGCACCGGCAACGCAACCAATCAATGCTTCGACCGTCTCAATGACAGTCTCCGGCAACGGTTGGAATAGAGCGAGGTCGGACACGGCGACGCGCCCACCGGGCTTGAGTACACGTGCCATTTCCCGCCAGACCTGCGGCTTGTCTGGTGAAAGATTGATGACGCAGTTAGAAATAATCACATCCACACTAGCATCGGCCACCGGTAAATGTTCAATCTCGCCGAGGCGGAACTCCACGTTATCGAAGCCGGTATTCTCGCGATACACCACCGCATTGCGCCGGGCCTTCGCGAGCATCTCCGCCGTCATATCCACCCCCATTGCCCGACCGGTGGCACTGACCTTGCGTCCGGCAATGAAAACGTCGAAGCCACCACCGGCACCGAGATCAAGCACAACTTCACCCGGCCGCAACGCCGCAATTGCCGTCGGATTGCCGCAGGACAAACCCATGTTTGCGCCTTCCGGTAGCGCGGCGAGTTCGTCACTTGAATAGCCGATGTGGCGCACCAATTCCTCCGCCGCCTCCGGCGACGAACCACAGCAAGAAACGCCGTTGCCGCATCCCACGCTGTCGAGCATGGCGATTTGCGTATAACCTTCCCGAACTTTTTGCCGCACTGATTCTTCATCCACGATTCAATCCCTCCGGTAATGTTTCAATGAAAGCCCGGATTTGATCGCGCACCTGTCGATAAATCGCCAGCTTTGCCTCGCCGTCCGGCAAATGCTTTGTCAGCTTTGGCGGATCGTCGAACCCAACATGCACGACCTTCGCTTGACCGGAAAACAATGGACAATGCTCGTTCGCATGACCGCAAACGGTGACAACGTAATCAAGTTTCACCGGGCCAAGCTCCGCGACGGTCTTCGAGTGGTGTCCGGTAATGTCCACGCCCGCCTCTGCCATGACTTTGATGGCGTGCGGATTCATCCCGTGCTTTTCGATGCCGGCGGAGTACGCCTCAATGACATCGGCTTTCAAGTGCCGCGCCCAACCTTCGGCCATTTGGCTCCGACAGGAGTTACCGGTACAGAGAAATAAGATTTTTAACTTTAGCATGCCGAACATTTTCCAGTTTGTTGGACCGTCAGCTTTGATTGGCGGTCGCGTTTGAGGTCTTGTTGTAAAAAAGTAATTTCCGTAAAACAACCGCGCAGACACCGGAGTAGGGAAGCGTGAACCGCACCGGTGGCTGGCGCGAGAGCGTAAAAAATCATTTTACCTTCCCGCCGCGTTTGCACCAAACCCGATCGGCGAAGGTAGGCGAGATGGCGCGAAATTTTCGGTTGTGGCACGCGGAGGATGTCTTGAAACTCGCAGACGCAATGTTCGCGCTGGGCGAGCAGATTTAGCAGTCGCACTCGTGTTGCATCGGAAAACGCTTTGAATAAATCCGTGTGCTCTTTCACGGACGAAATCATATCCGCCTAAGCGAATATGTCAAGGTTGCAGTTTTAGCGCGGTCAATTTGTGAACAGGGCGGGATTATAGCTACCGGTGACTACAAGAGTTTCTTCTGCTCGCCGGAGGCTTCCGTCTTGGCTTTCTTGAAGTTCAAGTCTGGCAGGTAATCGGGATGCTCGGCGCGCTGCTTGCCGGAGAGCAAGCCTTCAATCGTCAAGAGTTGGACGCGGGCGAACTTCCGTCCGTTCGCACTCTCGTAGAACCCGGCGCTGGCGGCGTCGGCTACCATCCCTTTCGTCGGCTCGGTCAGGGAAATGAACAGCGCGATCTCCGCGCCTTCGCGTTCGCGAACGGCCATGACGGAACGCACATCGTCGGCTTTGAGGTTCTCGCCGCCCTTGACGCTGACCACGATCTTGCGCGCGTCCTTCTGGTCCACGTCGCGGAAAAATTTTAGGCCGTCAATACCGGTATCCGCGCCCTTCTTCTTGCCTTGGAACGGCTGCGCCTCGACGAGCGACACCGCCCACCATTGGAACTGATACTTGTCGCGCTTGGCGAAGTCGCGCGCCGACGCCAAATCTTTCGGCGTGCCGTGCACTTCAAACTCCAACCCAGTCTTGAACGCGTCCTTGAGTCGTTTCTCGATGAGGGAAATGGCGAGGTGCGTGATGTCGATGCCGATCCACTGGCGTTTCAACTTCTGCGCCGCGTGCACCGCCGTGCCGCAACCGCAGAACGGGTCGAGCACCACATCGTCTTCGTTGCTGCTGGCCGCAATGATGCGCTCCAACAACGCCAGCGGCTTTTGCGTCGGGTAGCCGAGACGCTCTTTTGAGGCTGGGTTGATTATCGAAATGTCCCACCAGTCAAACATTGGCGTTCCCTTCGACTCTTCATCCTTATTAGTCGCGGTGCGTTCTCCTTCCTCATTGAACACAGCCAACTGCTTCTTGCCTTTCCATCGCTTCATCGTGCCTTCTGAGAGCGGAGCATAAAGTGTATTGAAGGTGTTCTGCTCGCCTTTGGAGTAAAACAGAATCGTGTCGTGGTTGCTGGCAAACTGTGATTGTGTGACTGCCCATTTCCGGTAGCACCAAATGATTTCATTTCTCATGTTGGCTTTCCCGAACACGCCATCCATAACAATTTTCAAATAGTGGGAGGCGGTGGGGTCGCAGTGGAGGTAGAGGGAGCCGGTGGGTTTGAGGACGCGGTGGAGTTGGAGGAGGCGGTTGGCCATCATGGTCAGGTACGCCATCATGTCGTTCTCGCCGAGGAACGCGCGCAGGGCTTTCATCATCTCGGCGACGTCGGTGTTGGGCTGGTGGAGGAGTTCGTCGAACTCGCGCTCGGCTTGGTCGCCCCAGTGCCACGAGTCCTCGAAGGCGGTGATCTGCGCTTCGGTGTAATTGGAGGGCGAGGCTCCTGCCGAGCCGTCCGCTGCGGCTTGCCGGGAGGCTCGCCCTCCAGAGACCGGTGATTTGAAGAGGAGATTGTAATCGCGCTTGGAGTTGAACGGCGGGTCGAGGTAAATCAAATCCACGGAAGCGTCTGGAAAAGCGTGAGTGTCCTGGAGGACGTGGAGATTGTCGCCATAGAAAAGCCGGTTCATGGTCGCGCAGTATGCCAACGCCCACCGGTCAGAGCAAGCTCGTGATTAGGACCGGTGCGGAACGATAGATTCGAATTCCAGCGCACCAGTGGGGCAATGCTCGACACATTCCGCGCCGACTTTTTGCAGGCCGTCCGCCAGCGTTCCGTTCAACGGCACACCCACTTTGATTTCGAAGCCGCGTCCGATAAACGTCAAGCCCAGCGTCTCTTTTGCTTGGGCGGCGATGGCAACGCAAATGCCGCATGAGATGCACTTGCCGGGTTCAAAGATTACGCCACCGGGTTGCCTGATTACTTCAAACACCCGCCGGTGCGTCCCGGCAAATGCCTTCGGGTTTACGCCGTAATTCTCGGCGACCAGGCGTAGCTTGCAATCGTTGGCGGCTCGACAATCGCAGTGACAACACCGGCCGGCGGCGGTCTCTGCCGTGCCGATTAATTCGGTAACGGTCAGGGCAGAATTCGCGCCTTGGAGCAACTGCTGGTATTCATTTGTGGTCAGTTTTGGAATCGTGGAGGTAAATTCTTTAATCCCTACCTGGACTGGCCGGCCGGTCAGGTGGCCGTCCACGCACTCGGCGAGCAGCTTGCCATCGCCGACGGAACGGGCGGGGTCGTAGCTCGCACGGATGCACGTACCTCCGGCAAATACGCCGGGCGCACTGGTCTCGTAGTTAGTGGGGTTGACCCGGATGGTTCGCTCGGTGGCGACAACTCCGAGTTGGCGGTAATCCGTTTGCGCCAGACTGCCGACGGCGAGGATAACGGCATCGGATTGCCGGCGCAGCTCATCGAGTGTCAGGTCGCGACCTAGGCGGGTGTTTGGCCGGAACTCGAACCGCGGCCCCTCACCTTGATCCTCTTCCCCGGTGGGGAGAGGAGGCGACGAAGATGAGCACTCCAAATAAACGGGCGAGACGCCCGTTCCACTATTAGATCGCAGAAGGATAGGGTGAGGGGCCTTTCCCATCCGGTAAATCGTTTCGATGTCGGCTTTAAGCACGCCGGCCGGCAACTTCGCGGCAAGCATCTGGCCGCCAGGTTCAGCGTGGTCGTCGAATACCACAACGCGGTGACCGAGTTTTAAAAGAAAAAATGCTGCACTCAAGCCGGTCGCACCCGCGCCGACGATGGCCACATGTTTGCCGGTGGCCGGTGCGCACACCGGCACATAACGCTTGCCGGCCAGATCTGCGACCTCACGTTCGATGAGTTGAATCGCGACCGGTCCGTCGTACTGTCGACGCCGGCAGCCTTGTTCGCAGGGGGCCCGGCAAATTCGGCCCAGGACGCCGGGGAAAACAACATTCTCTTTGACCAGGGCGATGGCGTCGTCCATTTTACCGGCGGCGACCAACCGGATCGTTTCGGGGATTTGCAAGTGAGCCGGGCAGGCCCGCTGACAGACCGAGATGCAATCGCCGAGGTGGTCGCTGAACAGTAATTCCAGCGCCGCCCGGCGGGCGGCTTTCACATCCGGTGTTTCGCTGGCAACGATCATACCGGCGGTGACTCGCGTGGAGCACGAGGGCACGAGCCGGGAGTCGCCGTTGACGCGGACGACGCAGGCGAGACACGAAGGCCGGTCCTCTTTCACACCGGCCAGGAAGCAAAGCGTTGGGATTTCAATACCGATTTGCCGGGCAGCATCGAGAATCGTGCTGCCGTCAGGCACGGTCACGAGCCGGTTATCGATGGTGACTGTGATCATCGTGTGTCACCACTTAGATGGGGTATTTCTAAGTAAAAGGCAACTCTGTCGGGGTGAGTGAGCACGGGCGCGAACGAATCCGGAGCATCCGAACACAACCATTATAATTTTCGGATGTTGGTAGGGAGCCCTCGGTTGCGGGACCCGGCCGTCCGCATCGCAGCATCGGAGCGGCGCGCCCGGCGGTCACGCCCTACCTCGGCTGACTCCCGATTAGCTGGCAGTGTCCAGATGCGCCCGAACGAATCCGGGCTTGCGGGTGCGCAGCTCGCTGGTTATCAATCCCTTCAATGAAGGCGGC
>CAINDI010000062.1 GCA_903847335.1 uncultured Verrucomicrobiota bacterium
TATACCAATGACCGGTGGATGCCGCATGACACCGCCCGTCCAGTTGACCTGCCGACCAAGAACTTCAGTGGAAAGTAAGCGTAACGGCAGGGGTTGGTGATAACTCCACTAACGGTTGTCGCAATTCGTTTCACCACCGCGAAAGCATAGACTAGCAGGCGCTCGACACGGCACGTTTTTGGGTTATATTAGCTCTGTTCCTTCATAAAATATGATTCAGCGACGAGTCAACAGGCAAGGTGCATTTACGATCATCGAGGTCGCGGTGGCTACCATGGTCTTTGGGGTTGCAGTAGGAGCCTGCGTTCTGAGCTTCAGTATGGGGATGCGGATTGTTAATACCGCGAGTAACCAGATGGATTCTTTGCAGGATGCGCGTAGTCAGATAGAAATGTTGCGTACAAATCATTTTACAAGTGCGGTACTCAATGCTGGAAGTTACTCACTTTCCAACGCAAACTATACCGGTAGCTATGTGGTGACCAATGTGGATTCGTGGACTAAAAACATCACGGTGAATATCGTGTACATCAACCGGATTCGTGGCGGGGTTGGGCGATCGACGAATACTCTCGTTACCAGTCTCACCAGTGACCTTCATCCATGAACGCCTCGCGAATAATAAATGGGCGTTCATCCATTGCGGGAATGACACTTGTGGAGCTGATGGTTGCCATCGCAGTCGGTTCCATTGTGCTCCTCGGCTCAGCGGGGTTGTTCTTCATCTTTCTCCGTTTCTCCAACACCACCACACTAATGCGCAATACATCCAGCGCTGCTAGTCTTGCATTAGAGCGGATGGTCATTGGCGTTGGAGGCAACGCCGGCCTGCGCGAGGCCTACGCCACCAATGTTGTCTTTTCCAGCTCGACGAATGGTTGGAAACTCACCTACAACTCAAACCTTTATTTTCAATATGTGGCTTCCACTCAGACCATCACGAACGATTCCGGTAGGGTAATCTGCGCCAACGTGACGACTTCGAGCGTTACGTTCTATACAAGCAGCGTAGCCACCAATGCGTGCCGGGTTTCGATTTCTGTTGGCCAGAATGCCGGAGGAGATACATGGACCAATACTTTTATAACACAGGTACAATTCAGAAATTAAATCCGCGATGGTCTACCACCGGAGGCAACGCCTACCGAAATCCTAGGGGTTCCGTTCTCCTTACTGTGGTCATCTATCTTTTTGTTGGGATCGGCATGGTCTTGGTGATTCTCGATCAAGCCACTAACCACCGAAAAATCTCCACGCAACAGGTCAACTTGGATCAAGCCATGTATGTCGCTGAAGGTGGACTTGAACGCGGCGCTCATTACATCACTACCAATATCGCGGCGCTTGTCGCCGCTGCCAGTACAACGACTAACATTAGTGGGACTATCGGGGGTGGCTCCTATTCCTATACCATTACCCGAGTCAGTGACAACTTATTCAGCCTTGTTTCCACCGGCACGGTCGGCGCGGTCAGTCGGGTAGTCAGTATTACGCGAATCTATCAACCGAGCTTTGCAGAATGTGCACTCTGGAGCCATGTAACCGGAGGTATCTATTTTGCGCTTGGGGATATATTTTATGGGCATGTCCACTCCGATGACGTGCTGTACTTCGATGCCACTAGCGGCGGGCCCATTTTCCACGGTCTGGTGACATCCGCGACGAACACCTATAGTATTCAGAATGGATCCATTACTAACATTGAGTTTGATCAGGGGTTAAGCCTTAATACCAAATTTGGTTCAATGACGAATGTTGACTTCAATTCCGTTGCCACAAACTCGCTCAAGAGCATCGCCACGTCCTCAGGTTTGGTGCTCTCCGGCAATAGCACAATTACTTTCGGGGGAAACACCGTGCAAATCACGAACCCGACAAAAGGCTGGACCAACTATGTGTATACACCGCCTACCGAGGGGATTATTTACGTCTCAAACAACGGTTCCACTACCGGGAGCAAAGCCGGCACGGTGATTGTGAATGGGGGGACAATCAGTGGTCGGCTGACTGTTGTCGCAGAAAACAACATCACTGTTTCCGGTAACGTTCTTTACACTCCCGATCCACGTGTTACCAACTCGACTGCGGCCTTGGGAATGATTAGCGGGGATAACGTGAGTGTCGGTACCAATGCGCCCAATAACCTTGAAGTCGATTCGGCAATCATGGCGACTGGTACCTCCGGCGATGGGAGCGCCGGTAGTTGGGGAGTCATCAATTACAGCACCGGCTCAGCGCGGGGTAATTTAACTGTCTACGGCGGCATTGTCCAAAGTACGCGGGGTGCGGTTGGTACGCTCAGCAGTGGTGTGCTCTCGACTGGGTATAAAAAGAATTACAGTTACGACTCCCGTTTTCTTAATACGCCACCGCCGTACTATCCGGTGGTAAAGGGTGTGGTGCGATTTTCTAGCTGGCAGGAGGGACCACGGCAATGAGGTCGACTCCTTCTGCTTTGGACTCTTCGGCGAAACGCTGGTTAATCTTCTTGGCGGTGACAGTTCTGGCCGGTAGCACGATTGCAATCTATAGTTTTATTCACGAAAATTCGGCGACTCAGCAACAGCCTCCACCGGTGACCGCCAGCGTTGAGACAGCAACTTCACAGACGGTTTCTTCTGAGCCACCGTCACCATTTTCAGAGGCAAACTTTCCCTCATTCATCGCACCGGAGGCTAAGGCGGAAATTCGGAAGGAGATGATTAACAAACAAGCGGATTATCTGAAGGAGTTGCCAGCCAAGTACTCCAATACTCCGAGCCTAGCCACACTCGAAGAAGTCGAAGAAATGCGCAAAAGCGGTCGAATGGCTTGGTAATGCTTAGTGACCCCGGAACTTTAAGACCGTCACATCTTGCTGCAGTTCCCGCAATGTCCTGAGAATTTCCTCCTGACTTTTCAAAATTTTCTCATTCTGCGCGAGAATTCGTTCAATCCGCTGGTCATCCATTTTGACTGGCTCGGTTTTCGGTGCTTGCGCCATCACCCAAGTTCCGAGTAATGCCGCGACTGCGATTGCGATGCCGATTTGCTTCCATTTCATAATTTATATCCTTTCAAGTTGTCGCGCCTAAACTCTGGCAGATTTCCGTTAATTGGCAACGATTTATCTTGCACCAATTCTGCGAGAGTTGGAGAATATAACCAGAATGGGTGGCAAACCAAAATCAATCTCACCGCTCGGGCGACCTTTTGCCCGGGAGTCGATCCGACACTTGATCTGGCTCATTTGCGGTTCGATTTTTTTTAGCGCCTTGACAGTGATGCTCGTGCTGAATGCTTTTGAGCGACTGCCGTTCTGGTGGGATGCACTCCTGACGAGCGGGCTTTTTTGGGTGACGACGTTTCCGGTGATCTACTTCTTTGTGTTTTGTCCGATGCGCGCCCGGCTCGCGGAGTCCCGGCATTTAGCCCAGCAACATCGCGACTCTGAAATGCGCTACCGGGCGTTGGTGGATTCTCTGGATGCGGCGTTAGTCAGTATTGACAGCGCGGGAAATGTGGTGAGTTGGAATACCACTGCCGAACGCACCTTCGGTTACACCAAAGCTGAAATTCTTGGCCAATCGCTCATCCAACTGTTACCGGTACGTTACCATGAAGCGCATCACAGCGGGTTGGCGCGAATTTTGGCCGGTGGCGAACGCCGTGTCATCGGAAAAACAGTTGAGCTGGAAGGCCGTCGCAAGGATGGAAATGAATTTCCGATTGAGCTTTCGATCTCCGAGTGGCAAGTCGAAAATCAGACATTTTTCACCGGTGTCATCCGCGATATTAGCGAGCGTAAAACCGCGGCGACAGCGCTTTTGGAAACGAATCGCCGGCTCGAGAGCGCCAAAGAACAGGCGAGCGAGTTGGTGATAAAGGCGGAAGCGGCAAACATGGCAAAAAGTGAATTTCTCGCGGTGATGAGCCACGAAATTCGCACGCCGCTCAACGGCGTTATCGGGATGACGTTGCTTCTGCTTGACACGCCATTGACGGCGGAGCAACGCGACTATGCGCAGACGATTAACACCTCCGGTGAGGCGTTGTTGTCGGTGCTCAATGATGTGCTCGATTATTCTAAGATTGAGTCGGGTCGATTAGAGCTGGATCCGTATGATTTCGATCTGCGGACATTGTTTGAAGATTTGGCCGATGTCATGTCAATCCGCGCACAGGAAAAAGGCTTGGAGTTTAACACCGTCGTTGATGCGCGAATCACGGCGCGATTGCGCGGCGATGCCGACCGCTTCCGTCAAATCTTGCTCAACTTAACCAGTAACGCTATTAAGTTCACTGCGACCGGCGAAGTAGCGATTGAGGTCATGCTGGTCGAGCCGGCACCGGTGGATGGTCAGATACATTTGCGCGTGGAGGTGCGTGATACCGGGATTGGGATTTCACCGGAGCGTGTGCATCGTTTGTTTCAGCCATTTTCACAGGTGGATGCTTCCACAACGCGCCGGTACGGCGGCACCGGTTTGGGGTTGGCGATTTCGCGGCGGTTGGCGGAGTTGATGGGCGGAAAGATTGAAGTCAGCAGCACGGCAGGGGTTGGCTCCA
>CAINDI010000063.1 GCA_903847335.1 uncultured Verrucomicrobiota bacterium
CTGCGTGGCTGCGCCTAAACCGGGGAAATGTTTTGGGCAGGCCGCGACGCCGGTGCCTTCCAGACCGGTAATAAATTCACCGGCCCACCGGACGACTTCGGCGGCGGTTTTTCCCCAGCACCGGTCCCGGAGCGCGTTGTCGGTCGGCGGCGCGCATAATTCCAAATCCAGCACCGGTGCAAAATCTAAATTAATCCCGAGGTCGCGCAGACTGCGACCGATGGTGCGCCCGAATTCATCGGCGTGACCGGTGCGTTGGATGTCAGCCAGCGCCGGTAGCTCGCCGACAATGGCGCGGAGGCGATTGACGCGTTCGTTTTCCTGATCAATCGCGATGAACGGCGACACCGGTAGTTCGGCGCGGAGCGATTGCGTAAAGGCTCGGAGCTGGTCGGCATTGTCCACATTGCGAGCGAAGAGAATGATGCCACCCGGCTGGACGGCTTTGAGCAACCGGCGCGTCGCCGTCGTCAGTTCCGTACCGGTAATGCCGATGCACAAATGTTGCCCGGCGTTATTTTTAATGGCCATCGAGTTTTATGCGGCGGGCGACCATTCCAGAATTTCGTTGAGCTGGTCGAAGCAATGAATCGTCTCGTCGCTGAAATATCGTTCGGCATCCAGCGCTTCGAGTTCGGCGAACATCTCGTCTTCGGTGCATTTTTTTTTGTATTTGTGCGTCGCGTTCAGCTTCCGAATCCGCGCCGCCGCCAGCGCATCAAAGAAATCGAAATACGGCCCGTCGCCTTCGTCGTCAATCACCGGTAATGCAAACGTCTCGCTACCTTCGCCGCGACTCAACCGCACTTGGCCTTCGTCCAATTCCGAATCCAGCGTGTAGAAAGTGAATGCGTCGTCGAATTGTTCCTGACTCAAACCAAACGTCCGGTACACGTCGAGTGCTTCGCGGAGATGCGCGACTTGGCGCGGGTCGATGATGCCGCGCAGCTTGGAGTCTTCGCTATTTTGCTCCACCCACCAGTTGTAGTCTTCACCCAACCGCGCCACGAGATTTTCTGGGATTTCCATTTAGCTTTGAATTTGGCGTCAAATGCGGACAAAATCAACCGCAATGAGTATTCAACCTTATCTCGGCAAACAACCGGTCATCGGTGCCGGTACCTATCTCGCACCAAGCGCGGACTTAATTGGCGATGTGATCGTCGGCGAACAATCGAGCATTTGGTTCGGTTCCGTCTTGCGCGGCGACATCAACCAGATCGTCATCGGCCATCACACCAATATCCAAGACCAAACCGTCTGCCACGTCGCGGATGACCTCGCCTGTATCGTCGGAAATTATGTGACCGTCGGCCACCGGGCCATTCTTCATGCCTGCACGATTGGCGATGAGGTGTTAATCGGCATGGGCGCGATTGTGATGGACGGTGTGGTAATCGGCGAACAAAGCATCATCGGTGCCGGCGCATTGCTAACGCGTGGCCTGCAAGTTCCGGCCGGCTCGCTGGTGTACGGCTCACCGGCAAAAGTCATCCGTCAGCTAGACGCGAAAGAGCGAAATGAAATCCGGTCGATGGCCGAAAAGTATTGCCGCGTCGCCGCGGGCTACATGCCCATGATTTCGTAGCCACAATCCACGTATAACACTTGACCGGTGGTGGCGGTGGACATGTTGCTGGCGAGAAACAAACCGGCGTCGCCGAGTTCCCGGCCTTCGATGTTGCGCTTCATCGGCGTGTGCTCTTCGTAATGCTTGAGCATGCTCATGAATCCGCTGATGCCGCGTGCCGCGAGTGTGTTCACCGGGCCGGCGCTGATGGCGTTAACGCGGATTTTCTTGGTTCCCAAATCGTACGCCAGATACCGGACGCTCGCTTCCAACGCCGCTTTCGCTACGCCCATGACATTGTAATGCGGTACCACTTTCACCGCGCCGTAGTACGACATTGCCACAATAGAACCGCCATTCGTCATCAACGGAGCCGCCGCACGCGACAAAGCTACCAACGAATACGCACTGACATCGTGCGCTACCTGAAACGCTTGCCGGGAGGTGTTGATGAATTCGCCTTCGAGTGCGTCCTTCGGCGCATACGCCACCGAGTGGAGCAACATATCCAGCGAGCCGAAATCTTTCTGCACACTCTGAAAAACGCGGGCGATATCTTCGTCACGCGTCACGTCGCACGGATACAACGGCGTGTTCGGCCCAAATGTCCCGGCCAATTCCTCGACATTTTCCTTGAGCCGGTCGCCTTGGTACGTGAACGCCAACGTCGCACCCGCTTCCTGCCACGCCTGCGCAATGGCCCA
>CAINDI010000064.1 GCA_903847335.1 uncultured Verrucomicrobiota bacterium
AGATTCGCCCCATGCATAAAGGCGACATCAGTTACGGGCATAAAGACAGTCGTTGGGGAGATGTTATTTACGGGAAACCCTACGTGCTTGAAAATCCGGTGTCCGAGGAGCCTGCCACTTGCTACGAGCTTCCGGAATATGGTAGGATTATTGCTTTTGTCCTCCGTACTTGCGGTGAAGACATGGTCAATGGCGCTTCCTATACAATCTGGTATAACAGGCTAATCGATACGGGGAACATTTCTCCACACGTGTTAATTTGGCAATGGAAACTATTCGGCCAGTTTTATGGGTGGGGGCAGGATGCCGCTTGGATTATGAAACAAAAAACACTGACAGGGCCGGAGAGGATTCGGCTGCCAACGCAATATGACGCCATTCCGGGAGAGCAACCGGACGGGCACCGATAATTGGGTATTAAGCATAAACGTTGATTCGTGAGGTGGTCATGAAACAGAAAAAGATTTTACTTCTGATGAGTATCTCGGTTTTGTCGCTGGCGGGTTGGGCGGCAACCGGGCCGAACGCCGCGAATGTGAAAATCATCACTTCGTTCGAGAACGGTTCGCCGTTTACCACCGGCGAGATCATCCGCGAGTTCACCTTCGACCGGGTTTGGCCGATCACGCCCGGCACTGTCGTGCGCGATTATGCCACCGACGGCTCTCATGCGCTCATGGCCGTCGACACCGCGTTGGTGCTCAATGGTCCGCTGGATTGGACCGGCTATGACGATTTGAAGATCGATGTGTTTAATGCGTCAGACGAGTACCAACGATTCGAGATCGAGATCCAGGACAACCAGACGAAAAGCTACTGGGAGCAAGTCCTGTGTATCACGGCGGTGGAACCAGGGGCGAGCACCGTGCAGTTGTCGCTGAATGCGTTGAGTATGGGAGGCAAGAGCCGGCCGGGTCGCCTGTGTGACGTTGCCAACATCCGGCGCATGGTGATCAAGGTATACAATACCGATCCGAAAAAACCGCTTTACCTCGACCATATCCGTCTTGAAAAAGACCTAGAACATGAGCAGTATCAGTTTCCTGGACTCGTAGCCCTCGACCTCGGCGGCGAGACGTCGCTTATTTTTTACAATCATCACACCACACCGACCATGCGCGGGTTCACTGCGCTTACTCCGTCGATGTTGTACACTAAGGAACGCGGCTTTGGTCTGTTGAACCCGAAATTCTACGGACCCAAGGCGATGGACGGTTTCCAGCCTGATCCGCTCTACCGAGGTTTCATCATCCTCGAAGGGGGCGGCGTTGCCATTGATGTGCCCAATGGCAAGTACCATGTGTTCCTGAATATCGATAGTCCGACTGGTTTCTGGGGGGAATTTCAGGCCTACAGCGAACGGAAAGTATTGGCCGAAGGAAAAGTCGTCGTGCACGAGACCATGGACATTGCAGCGTTCCGGAAGTGGTATTTTCGGCATTACGACACCGAGGATATGCCCGGCGAGGATTTCTGGGCCAAGTACGTCAAGACCTACTTCCACGAGAAATCATTCGACGTTGAGGTGACCGACGGCCAGTTGAACATCGACTTTGAAGGAAAGCAGTTTGCCAACTGCGTCTCGATGATCGTGGTCTATCCAGCGGACAAGTCTGCGCAAGGGGAAAGGTTTCTCGCCTGGGTGGAAAAAAAACGTCGTGCGATCTGGAATCGGGATTTCAAATTCTGGGATCGCAAGGTGGTCGATACTGGCTTTTTGCCGACAAAAAAGGAACAAGAACGCGGCATGGCATTCTTCCACCGTGACCTTGGTGAGGAAGTCTACTATAACGACAAGCCCGCTGCACACGAACGCGTCGAACAAATCGCCAACTTCGCGCTCGCCGGTGAAAGTGTGCCGCTTGAATTTTCCATCCTGCCGCTCAAGGACTTGGGCAAAACGACCGTGACCATCAGTGCGCTGGTCAACAGCAATGGCGGCGTTATTCCGCCGTCAGCAGTGGAAACCGGGTACGCCTCCAGCCGGGTGACCCCCACTTCGTATTTCGGCACGATCTATTCGTTGAAGCCAAAGTACATCATGCCACGGAATAACGTGATGATGCCGGCTCACGTCACGCGCCGGTTTTTTCTGATGGTAGAGGTGCCGGCAACCGCCACACCCGGATTGTACACGGGCCAGGTGACGGTCACGCCGACTGGCACCGCACCGGTCAGTTTCCCCGTGGCGCTAAAGGTGCACCACGGTGTGTTGGCTACAGTTGACATTCCGGTCGGACCGTTCGGTTGCGGTATGGAGTTGCCGTGGTTGCAGAGCGATCCGGCTACGCAACAATGGAAAGACATGATGATGCTGAAAACAATGACCAAGTTGCGTGAATGCGGCTTCACCACGGTGACCGGCCTGCCGGGCATTACCTACAAGGGGTTCGTTGGCGGCAAGCCGGTGCTGGATTTTTCCGTCGCGGACAAGAACATGAAAATTGCCCGGTCCGCAGGTTTCACGTTGCCGACACCCAGCTATTACCCATTCAAGGGGCTGGACATTTATTACCAGGACACCAATGCGATGCAGGCGGCTGGGTTTACCGACTATGCGCAGTTCATCCGGGCAGTTTTTACTGCGGTGCAAAAGCATGCGGACGAACAGAGCTGGCTGCCGGTTTGGTGGGTACTCGGGGATGAGCCGGCCGGTCCGGATCTTCTATCCAAGTGCCTAGCCAATGTCGATGCGTACCGCAAGGCTTTCCCGGACGGGCCGCCGCGTTTCACCCTTCTCGGCAGTTACAGCGACGCCAATCCGGCGGACCTTGATTTCAAGATTGCGAAAGCGTTGCACTGCATGACGTGGGGTGTGTTCAGTCAGCAGTCGGTCGACCTATTACGGGCCAATGGCGGCGCGCTCGCCCAGTACAATGGTGGTAACCGGTGGACGTTCGGAGATCACCTGTACAAGATGGTGACGCAGTACGATCTGCAATTCCGGGTGGCATGGCACTGGAACATCGCAGTCGGCGACCCGTATTACGGGCTCGACTGCCGCGAGAATGATTACTGCTGGTGCAACGTGTCGCCGGATGACGAACTGGTGTCTACCATCTTCTTTCTCCGCCTGCGCATGGGACTCAACGATTATCGCGGGTTACTGACCCTGTCAAATTTGATCAAGAAAAATCCCGGCGTTGTCCAGGCGGCTACGGCGCAGAAACTTATCGACGATCGGCTGGCCACCATCAAGGTTGGATCGTTCAAGGGGTTTGACGACGACGAGGCCTTCCGCTTGAAAGTCGAGGAGGCGATCGAGTCGCTGCAGGGCTGGTAATTCAGTAACTGGCAACGGATGAGGACAGCTGTAGCCCGGGCTGCGATTCGACAAGGGGGAACGAAGGCACGGTTTCAAAAGGCCGTTTTGGCTGATTACAGGGGTGTTTCACGACCTGAAAAAGGAAATCTTCATTCAGCATTGCCTACCGGTAAAATTTATAATAGTTAAAGAGTCGTGAATGAGATGAGAAAAAAACACCATCCGATGTTCTAGCTAGGAGATAACAATCCAGTCTGGGGACTAGAAACAAACTTGCAATCACAGTTCGTAAAAAGTAGATATTGCTGAACCTGACTTCAATATCTCGCAATGAGGTATAGGTTTATGGAATCTGTCTGGTCAAAAAACATAATGTTGTGAAGGAGTGTGGTTAAATATGAAACATATTTTCAACAAAGCGGTTATGGTGACGATTCTCGGAGGCGCTCTTTTGGGCGTTTCAATCAATCAAGGGCAGGCCGAGGTTGCGAAGGAGCTTGTGATTTGTAAATTCCAAAGCGAGACGGATGTCAAGCTGTGGCAAGCGGGTGACGGTGATGCGACACTCACAGTTGAGCCGCGAAGTCCTCAAGAGGTTGACTACAAACTCAAGGTCGTCAATGGTGCGGGAGAATATCCTGGTATTGAGTTGCCAAATCTGCCGTCCGACTGGTCGTCCTACGAAGTTTTTTCGTTCGAGGTCTGGTCGCTGGCGGATGCCGCTCTAGAACTCCGAATTGATGACGCTAAAAGCGAAGGGTACACGACGCGGATGAATTATCCTTTCCGAATCGTAAAAGGTCGAAACTTAGTTCAGGTTCCACTTGATAAGATTCGGCGGGTTGTGGATATTACGCAGATTAAGCTCGTTAAAATTTTTATGGGAGGAGGCACCCCCGGCTTCACGCTCTATTATGATCAATTCCGTCTTGGCCCTGTACAAACAGAAACCGTAGCATTTATTCCATATAGTCAACGGAAAGATACACAGCCGACGTTAGATGTCCGTACGCCGCATTTTGAGTTCGGACGCAATCTGAGTGGAGGTCCGATTCGGACTTTTGCCATTGCGAGCATCCAGCAAGGGCGCGATGTTGCTGAGTTAATGCAGCGTCTCGATACCCAAATGAGTGTGGTCACATGGGATCGTGCGGGCGATGAAAACGCCTGGGGGCTCGGCAATTCTTATTCTGAACGCGGCGCACCGGATGACCAGTCGATTTTGCAGCGCTACCTTGCGAGTTCGATGCAGGGACCTGAGAAGTTTGAAACGATGATTATGACGACCCCAATGGGTTGGAGTAAGTTTCCTCAGAGTGCACGAGACCGGATTATCAGTCGTGTCGAGCAAGATGGCGCGGGGCTGATTCTCGTAATGCCGTTTCCAGGTGGGCATAATGAGCCCGGAGAGTGGACTGATGAACTGCGCAAAATCTGCGCCTTGATCGATTCCCCGTCGGACTATCTCGGCTGGGATAATGTTTACATGCGTGGTGCCAGATCTGGTATCATCCAAAGTAAGAACTGGAGGTTAGTCGGCACCCATCCAATTACCACCGGCGTGCCCCTTGAAGCCATGCCGTGCGTCAGCTATTCATCCAAGATCATGGATTATAAGCTTGCTCCTGGGGCGCAGGTCTTAATCGAGACCGAGGACGGACATCCGGTGATGGCGGTTAAGCAACTTGGCAAGGGACGAGTGGTCACCTTTGCCTTCCGTTCCGGGAGTCTGACGCCTTCCCTGATGGTTTCCGTTGATGATCGCATGAGGACGTATCCACAGCGGTACTGGGAAGTCTGGTACGATCTTCTCGCCCGGTCAGCCTACTGGGCGTCTGGTCGTACATTTACGCGGAATGGTGAAGCGATTCCTTTAGTCGCACAGGGCGAGGACGCGGATCCGTATCTCAAAGTAAAGCAATGGAAAGATGCCCAGGGGAAGGTGACTGACTGGCAGTTGGATTTCACGCCACCGCCAGCCATTGATATTGTGCGGTTGACCGTCCCCGAGATGTTGGATCATGGCAAAGACATACAAATTAGTATTCCGCTTTGGCAGAATAAGAGTTATCAGAAGGCTAAGTGGCATCTAACAGCTGCTGAGCCGTCAAGCACAGGTGAACGAATCATGGAAGAACTTGATTTGGATTTGGCGGGCACCAACGCTCCGACGAAAGATCAGCGGAGTATTGTCACGCTTTCGAGTGCGCGCTTTACCTCGACGGCCGCCCTCATTCATCTGACTGGCAGTCTCGATGGTCAGCCAATTGCTGAGGGGCGTGCGACCATTCTCTTCACACCGAATCAGACGTGGGATGATTTCGAGATTCACTGTTGGGGTGGAACACCGGGGTTGCCATTCTTTGACGCTTTCGAGCGAAGTTTAGAAAAGCAGCTCGGTGTGACTTGCCAGATGACTTCATCAGTCAATGAGATGTTTGGGGGACTTGCCAATGGTTTTCGTAATCAGTTCATGGCCAGCATCGGAGGTCTCCATGTTGATATTAGTGGGATTATATCGGACTACAATCGCACTAAAGATCCTAATCTGTTGGTGCGCAAACCGTCGCTCGCCGATCCAGAGGAGATAGCTAAACGACATAAGGACGTTCTTGATAAATTCTCAAAACTTGACAAATTCAAGCCGCTTTCTGGGATCATTGCCGACGAGACTTCGCTGACTAGTTACGTTGCTGATTTCGATTTTGACTTTCATCCTGCCAACATCGCCAGTTTCCGGAAAAAACTGGAAACGCGATATAAAACCGTTGGTGCTATGAATCAAGCCCTCAAAACGTCGGCAAGCTCGTTTGCCGATATTATGCCACCCACGACTGCTGAAGCGAAAGCGTCGGGCAACTGGGGGTTGTGGAATGAGTGGCGGGCGCACAATGATGATATGTGGACGCAGGCGATGACGGACTATGCGGATTGGTTCAATGAGGCCTGTCCCGGTATGCGCTTTAGCATCTCCGGCACCCAAGCTTCGGCTCCGTTCAATGGCATTGATTGGGCAAAGCTGACGAAAGCAATTCGTTCCGTCGTCGGCTACCGTGGTCGCTATCAAGATTTACAGCGGACGAGCTTTCATCCCACCGGTGATCTGAAATCGCTTTCATGGGTTGGATACACCGGCAAAGGTTTAGCAGCACATCACCAAATGTGGGAAAATTTGCTCACCGGAGACAGTGGTTGCGGCATATTTTGGTGGCTGTCGATGCGTAATCCCGATTTGACTTGGAGTCAATCGGCTAAGGATTACAAGGCGGTCTTTGATATTTTCCGTCGCGGTTTAGGAAAGCAGTACCAACTTACCAAGCGTGACTTTTCTCCGGTAGCAATTCTCTGGAGTGCCAATAGCCAGCGGGCAGCGTACGCATTTGATAAGTACATTGACTTCATCGCTGTGGAAAAAGAGGTGGTGGAGTCGTTGCGCAAAGCTGGCTTCGATCCGTATTTTATCTCCGAAGAGCAGATTCTTGCCGGTGATCTCCAGACAAAAGGCACTAAGGCCTTGTTTCTGCCAATGACACTCTCTCTCGGTAAGGGTGAGCAGCCCGCCGGTATCAAGGTTTGGCCGAAGATTAAAGAGTTCCTCGATCAAAAAGGCCTCGTCGTTACCACAGCTGCTCCGGAGTGTGACGAATTCCTTCAGCCGTTGACGCCGCCTAATCAGTTTAGCGAGTTGACCGTACCTTTGGCATCCATCAAAGACGATCTGCAAGGTGCGCTTGCCAAACGTGGTGTCAATCCCACGGTGATAGTTAAAAATAAAGACGGCTTGCCACTGGAAGCACTCAGAACCTATGTCCATGAGCTACCTGCTGGCGATAAAAAACAGGGTTATATTGTGTCACTTCTACTTCCGCCACCAAACAGCAAGCAGACGATTGGGGCGGATGGTGTTCCGCGTATTGAGGCATCCGCTGATGCCGGTAAGCCCGTTCCCTGCGTCGTCGATTGTTCCGCTCTCAAGTATGTCGCCGCCTATGAGCCGAGCAGTGGTCAACGCATTACAACTGGCCCAATCTTTCAGGTAGCGGTTACCGCTGCCGAAGGAAAATTAATCACGCTTTTGCCATACGTTGTCAAAAACATTTCAGCACAAGTTACGGAGTCGGACCGGAATCTCTCGGTCAGTTGGCAGATTAACCGTGAGGTGACTTCCGGTGGAGTCGCTGAGTTGTTTGTTCCGCATGTGGTCCGGATTGATATCGTCGCCGCTGAGACCGGTGTAGTGAATCTTGATCTCAGTCGGAATCTTACGTCTGATGCCAAAGGTCAAGGCACAGTAAAAATTCCATTGTCGATATCCGAGGGCGGAGCGAAATGGAATGTTGTAGTCCGAGACATCCTAACAGGCAAAAACGTAACGGCATTCTATAAATAATCAATACCACCATATTGGCTTGTGATTGGTCCGGTGGAGCGTTATCCATTGGTCTAGGTAATTTATGGAAATTATTTTAGGAATCATCTTACTGGTGGTAATTGGGCTGGTGCTCATTGGTATTGAGTTTTACGTGCCAGGTTTGGTGTTGGTTACTGTCGGCGGTATCCTGCTGTTAACGGCTGATTTTATTTGTTTAACGAATTTCGGTGCGAGTTGGGCCGCCGGTTTATTCGTGGCGGAAGTCGCGTTCGCTTTGTTGACCGGCTACCTCGTCATCAAAACCATTCCGCAAACTGCCGCCGGTAAGCGAATGATTTTGTCGCACGAACAGAAAAACAGTGCAGCCGTTGCGCAAACGCCGGATTTGGTCGGTGCGGAAGGCATTGCGCAAACTACGTTGCGACCGTCTGGGATGGCGGAGATTGCCGGTAAGCGGCTCGACGTGGTTGCGGAGTCTGATATGATTTCTCGTGGCAGTGTCATCAAAGTCGTCGCCGTCGAAGGTAACCGAATCGTCGTAAGAAAAGTTTAACCAAAGGAAAATATTATGGGCCAACTCGTTTTAGTCGCACTCGCCGTCATCGCCGCAATCGTGGCGTTTATCATTGTCATCGTCGTGATCTCGTTTATCAACATCTGGATTCAAGCCCGGTTCTCCGGTGCACCGATCACATTCATCAATCTGCTGAGCATGAAGCTGCGCCGCGTGCCAATCAGTCTGATTGTTCAAAGTCGCATCACCGCTGTCAAAGCCGGGATTCCGCTGACGACGGACCAACTCGAAGCGCATTATCTCGCCGGTGGCGATGTCAACCAAGTGGTCCGCGCTCTAATCGCTGCTGAGAAAGCGACGCTCAATCTCGGCTTTAACCAAGCCGCCGCTATCGATCTCGCGACACATCAATCCGGTAAGAGCGTTTTCGAAGCCGTGATGACCTCGGTGAATCCGAAAGTTATTGATTGTCCAAATCCAGCCAGCGGCAAACAATTCATTACCGCTGTTGCTAAAGACGGCATCCAACTTCTCGTTAAAGCCCGCGTCACGGTTCGTACGCATCTCGACCGGTTTGTCGGTGGCGCGACGGAAGAAACCATTATTGCTCGCGTCGGCGAAGGTATCGTCACTGCCATCGGATCGGCGGATTCGTATAAAGATGTCCTTGAAAATCCCGACACGATTTCCAAACGCGTTTTGGAAAAGGGACTCGATGCCAGTACCGCGTTCGGCA
The DNA here is from genome assembly GCA_903847335.1 of uncultured Verrucomicrobiota bacterium. Taxonomy (GTDB): domain Bacteria; phylum Verrucomicrobiota; class Verrucomicrobiia; order Palsa-1439; family Palsa-1439; genus CAINDI01. The sequence continues at coordinate 8,888 of CAINDI010000064.1, forward strand.
TTATGTCGATTGATATTGCGGATGTGGATGTCGGCGACAACATTGGCGCGCGCCTTCAAACTGAACAAGCCGAAGCGAATAAACAGATTGCTCAAGCCGCCGCCGAAACGCGTCGCGCTCTCGCCGCTGCTAATGAGCAGGAAATGAAAGCTCGCACCCAAGAAATGCGCGCCAAGGTGGTCGAAGCCGAAGCGCAAATTCCGATGGCGATGGCCGAAGCGTTCCGCGCCGGTCACCTCGGCATCATGGATTATTACAAGATGCAGAATGTTCAAGCTGACTCGAAGATGCGTCAGAGCATTGCCGGTGAAGATCCCGGTAAGAGTGGCGGCACCGCGAGCTAAAGTGAAACCCGAAGCAATCATCTGGTTGATTGTTGCCATCGTCGTGATGGTGGCAAAAGGTCTCGGTAAGCTGAGCGAGTCGGGAAGCGAAGAAGAAGAGTCTCAGCCGCAACCGAAACCGGTCGTGCGCCGTCCGCCGCGTCGGGAAGTCACGCCACCGGTGATTGCCGCGATACCGGTCGTAGTTGCGGAAGAAGAAAAACCGGTTACTCCGCCGCCGGTCGCTCCTGCGCCACCGAGTCGATCTAATCAATGGGCGATGGCGTTGCGGGACCGGAAAAACATTCGCAATGTGATTATTTCGAACGAGATTATTGGGCGGCCGGTTTCGTTGCGCGAGATGTAATCAATATCACGCCGAGACCGATCAGTAATCCGAGGAGACTGATGCTGCCGGCAATTGTGTACGCTGCCGGTGGCTGGTATCGGAGTCGGATTTCGTGAGTTCCCGCCTCGACGGTGACGCCCATTAAACCGCAATTCACACGCAAAACCTCTGCTGGTTGTCCATCCACTTCGGCGTGCCAGAATTTGAAATAACTTTCGGCGATGACGGCAACACAAGCCTGTGGCGCGGTGAGTTTAATTTGGATGTGTTCGTGGTTGAGGCGTTTTAACTCTGAGATTTGCAACGGCAAAACTTCACTCGTGGTGGTGGGTAATGTTACCGGTGGCTGACCATTGTATATTTTATCGAACCCGGTCCGGAGTTGTGCGGCGTGAACGAGTGTGAAATGCCGGGCCGCTAACGTCAAAGCAAGCGGCGCAGAATCTCGGACATCGCCGGTGTAAAGACAGGCATGTGTTGTGGCGCTGACATACGGATGCGCGGTGGGGTTGCGGAGAACGAGGAAGTCTTCATTTTCGATTACGACCGGAAGATTTTGCCGGTAGGAGGCGAAGAGTTGTTGTTGCTGCGCCATGCCGGGATCAGTTTTATCGAGAACGAGATACCGGGTACCGACGAGATCGAGGAATTCGTACGTGCCGCCGCCGCGTAGATTGAGTAGGCCGATACCGAGCGGTGCCATCCAGTTGTAAAACGCTTCGTACACTTGCGGTTTGCCAGAATACATTGGGCCGAGAAGATGAAAGTACCGGTCGGAAATCGAATAAGTTTTTACCCAGTCTGGATCAGAGCGCAATGTTTCGTAAGCGGTTTTGAGATTGGTTAGTGTTCGTTCTGGAATGCCGTTATCCAGCGTTGGTTTTTGGTACGGCCAGAAATCGAGGAGGAGCAGCACGGTGGTGCCGGCGATAATGGCCGGGATTTTGGTGCGCCATTTAGCGGTTTCCAAAACGTCGGTCACGAAAAAGCCGGCCAGCAAGCAGGTGAAAAATACGCCGGGGCCGTCGTGAAAAATAAAGGGTGACCGGACTTCTTTGAAAAACGGAATTAGCGCGAGCAGTTTGAACGCCGGTAGGAATAGAAATGCCGCGAGTGCCAATCCGGCGGTCCAGCGTTTACTGGTGGTGGTGAGTTTACGTCGGTAAAACACGACGAGAAACGCGCCGACTGTGCCAAGTCCGAGCCACATTGTCAGAGTCGAGATTGCCGGTAAGCCGGATAAGGTAAACGCATTCCACGTCGTCCAGCTTGCATCCCAGACGCTGCTCAGGCCGAAGGCGAGTGCGATGCTGGCTAGTAACAGTGCCATGAAAAACCAGTACAGCCGGCGGTCGACGCGGCGTGAATTGAAGAGCGTGGTTACGACGAGTAGAGCCAATAAAACTAACCCGGTATATTTTTCCGGTGATTCGGACTGAAGTGAAAATATGCGCTGAATGCTGGTTCGCATTCCATCGGCTTCGGCTTGCGTGGTGGGGCGGAAGGCTTGAGCTTGGAGGAGTTCTTGAAGTTTACCGGTGGTGGCGTGAGTGATAGCGGCATCGCGATCTACTAGGCCGAGGAGACTTTTGAACGAATAATTGCGTTGCCAGAGGACGAGTTGTTCGCCTTCGCCGGAAAGCAATTTCACTTGGCTGGCTTCGAGTAATCCCGGAATAATGAATGGCCCGGCGAGAATGCCAGTCAGGACGGCGGCGAGACTGAGGCGTTTGAGAATGAGTTGCCAGTTTTGTTGGTTCGTTGCCAACCGGTAGCCGAGATAAATCGCGAGAAAAAGTCCGTGAATGAAGGCCATTTTGTTGTGCGACCACAACATACCGGTGAGAGCGAGCGCGCAGAAAAATGAATCGCGGAACCGACCGGTGTCCAGCGTTTTTGCCAACAACCAAAAAGTTAGCGGCATGAATGGCAGAAAGAGGATGACGCCGAGATGTTCCGCGCCGGCGGCGCGGATGATTTGTTCGGGATGCACTAGGAAAACAAGCGCAGCGAATACAGCAGCCCAATCGTTTTTGATGAAGTACCGAGCGCAACCATACATTGCTAAGGCACCGGCGAAGATTGCGAGCAGTGAAGTTAATTTTACTGCCACCGGTAAGCTGAAAAAATTCGCGAGCAACAGTCCTGGTAAGAGATAGAGACCTTGCGAATGATTGAGACCGTAGCTGGAGCCAGACATGAAATTCGGTGTCCACCACGCCAAGCCATGACCGGCGGCGAATTCGCTTTGGATATCCCAGAGACGCGACACAAAGGCGGTGAGTTCTTTGTCGCTGTAAGCTAGCGGTAGCCAATGCCAGCCGAGCCAGAGGCAATAGGCTAACGCGGCGGCGATTGTCAGCCAAAATCCGGTTCGTTTAGGTGTTGCCGGTGGATTCTCGATTGGTGATTTCATTACGTTTTACCGGCGGCTTTTTGCAGAACTGCGAGGGAATCGGCGGCGGTGTTTTCCCAGCTGCATTGCCGGGACCATGCTTCTGCGGCGATTCCCATGCGGGTTCGTAGGGAGAAATCTTGGAGTAGTAATAATAATTTGTCGGCCAGTGCTGGGATGTCGCCGTGCGGCACGAGGAAACCGGTTTCGCCATCGTGGACAGCTTCGCAGAGGCCGGGGGAATTGCTGGCGACAGAGGGTGTTCCACAGGCTGCGGCTTCAATGACGCACAAGCCCCAGCCTTCTTTTGGCGATGGATACGTGAGCACCCAAGCTTTTTGCATCTGTTCGCGTAATTGTAATTCGGAGAGATAGCCGGTCATGTTGATGCTGTGATCTAATCCGCGTGCGGTAATGCTGCGGCGCAATTCGGCCTCATAGTCTCCGGTCCCTGCGATGGTTAATTGTGCTTTGGGTTCTTTTTTGAGTATCTGCGTGAATGCTTCTACTGCGAGGTCAACGCCTTTTGTTTTGCGGACACGCCCCACCCAGAGGATGGAAGGGAAGGGCGTTTTTACTGTGGTATCCGCGACGCGAAATAAATCTTGGTTCACACCGCAGTAAACCACCTGCATTTTCTCCGGTGGCATTCCGTGTTTGACGAGGTCGCTGGCGGTGGATTTAGAAATCACAATGGCAGGACATTGGCTGTAAACGCGAACGGCAAGTTTCTCCATCGCTTCGACGTAGAGCGCGACCGGCCAAGCCACGTTTCCGTAAAGGCTTTTCCCGAAAAGATGGTAGTAATAGCTGACGACCGGTCGTGAGGTGCACAAAGGTAGCATGCACGCCACCTTCGATAGATGTTCGACGATTACGTCGGCTTCTGCGAATAAGGACCGGTAGCATGTCGGAACAAGCCAGTTGAATGTCGCTTCATTTGCCCGGCGCATGATGCGCACTCCATTGGCGATAAAATCCGTTTCCTTGGCGCCAGGGAAATTGCTGACCAGTAATCGAATTTCATGTCCCTGTGCCGCCCAACGTGTGGCCGTTTGACGGACGACTTCTTCGACGCCACCGGCGCGGGGGTTCAACCAGTCCCGGTGGTTAATCGAAAGAATCCGCAACTTCCGCTCGCTCATGCTTTTCCTGCAGCCTGCAATCGTTTGATGTCGGCCTCAACCATCATCCGGACTAGCTCTGGAAAAAGAACGCGGGGTTTCCAACCAAGCTCTTGGTGTGCTTTGCGAGCCTCACCGAGAAGTAAGCTAACTTCTGATGGTCGGAAAAAAAGCTTGTCGACAACTACATGTTTTTCCCAGTCAAGTCCCACACATTCGAAAGCGAGTTGTGCAAATTCACGAACTGAATGTGTTTCACCGGTGGCAACGACGTAGTCTTGCGGTGTTGACTGCTGAAGCATCTGCCACATGGCGGTGACATAATCGCCGGCATAGCCCCAATCGCGTTGTGCATCGAGATTGCCGAGTTGTAATTCTTTCGCTAATCCCAACTTAATTTTTGCCACCGTGCTCGAAATCTTTCTTGTGACAAACTCGAAACCACGGCGCGGGCTTTCGTGATTGAAAAGAATGCCGGAGACTGCAAAGAGGTTGTAGGCTTCCCGGTAGTTCCGGGTGAACTCAAAGCCAGCGACCTTCGAGATGCCATACGGCGAACGTGGATGAAATGGCGTGTCTTCCGTCTGCGGAACTTCGTGTACCTTGCCAAACATCTCGCTTGATGCTGCAAAATAGAACCGGCAGTCCGGCGCGCCGTCTTTCACCGCCGCCAGCATGAAGTGCGTGCCGTTAATATTGGTGTTGATTGTCGAAAATTCGTCTTCGAATGAGTAGCTGACAAAACTTTGAGCGGCGAGATGATAAACTTCGTCCGGTTTTACCTTAGTGACCGCCCGGAAGAGGCTCGGATAACTTTCCAGCGTGCCGCACTCCAGCTTAATATGCGGCAAAATGTGATTGATTCGTTCTAGTCGATGCTCCGGATCTTCCAGCGCGACACGCCGAACAAGGCCGTGTACCTCGTAGCCTTTGCTGAGAAGAAATTCCGCCAAATATGAACCATCTTGGCCTGTGATTCCGGTAATGAGTGCTTTACGCATTCTCAAATCTTATCACTCAGTCCAATTGCTTGGCAAGCCTCCGGTGCCTAGTACCCAATGAGAAATTGTTGCAAACTCGCCGCGTCTCCGCTATACGCTTAACTCCTAACACGGAGACTTACCCAATATGAAAAAATACTTAGTGGTGTTCTTGTCCTTAATCGTGGCCATCAACGTTGCGCGAGCCGAAGCAGATCCCGGCCAACTTTACGCCGATGCCTTTATCCTTTTGCAGGATGGCCAAATCGCTGAACAGAAATCCGATTGGTCAACGGCCTTTCAAAAATATAATGCGGCCAGCGAAATTCTGACCGGTCTTCGCAAAAGCACGCCGGACTGGAACCCGCACGTCGTTGAATACCGGCTCAAAGATGTTACCGGTAAGCTCGACGCTGTTCGGAGTAAAGTTCCCACGCCGCCGGCGGCTCTGATCGTCCCGGTGGCAGTTCCTGCGCCAGTTGTTGTCGCGCCGGCGGCCGTCAATCCTGAGATTGATAAACTCCAGAGCGAAATTAAGCGGATTACCGGTGAGCTTGAAGCGACTAAAAAAGCTGCGGCGATGACGCCGCGCGCTGAGAAACAGATTGACGCATTAAAACTGGAGAAGAAGCAATTAGCCGATCAGGTGGAAGCTCGTGACCGGGAAGTTGCTAGCCTGAAAGAAAAGCTCACGGCGAAGCCGGTGGAGTCACCGGAGTTAAAGAAACTCCGAAGCGACTTGGCTGATGCGAAGACGGAAGCTGAGAAAGTGCGCAGTTCTCAAGCCAAGCTCCAGCAGGACAATAAAGACCTAGTCAGTCAGCTTGACGCCGCGAAGAAGGCGGTTGCAGCCAAACCAGTGGAGTCACCGGAGGTTAAAAAACTCCGAACTGAACTTACTGACGTCAAAGCAGAGTCCGAGAAAGCGCGTACTGCTTCGCAAGCTGAAGCCACCAAGCTTCAGGGACAAATGAACGATTTGAATGGTCAACTTGCCGCCGCGAAAAAAGCCGCGACGGTTGAATCACCGGAGGTAAAGAAGTTGCGCGGTGAACTCGCAGATTCGAAGTCGGAAATCGAAAAGGTGCGGACAGCGCAGCAAGCTGAAATTGCCAAACTTCAAGAGCAAGCCAAAAATCTGACTGGTCAACTTGACGTTGCGAAAAAGCAAGCCACCGCTACGGCGCAGACTGAAAGCCAAATTGGAATTCTCAAGCAGGAACGGAAACAGCTTTCAGAGCAACTTTCGACGCGCGACCATGATATTGCCGACCTTAAGCAAAAACTCGCGGCCAAACCCGGCGAGTCGCCGGAGCTAAAAAAACTCCGAACTGAACTTGCCGATGCGAAAGCGGATTCAGAAAAAACACGCGCTGCATCGCAGACCGACGCTACAAAACTCCAAGGGCAAATCAACGATTTGACCGGGCAGCTTAACGCTGCGAAAAAAGCCACGGCTGTTGAATCGCCAGAATTGAAGAAATTACGAAGTGAGTTGGCAGAGACGAAAGCCGGTCTGGAGAAAGCGAACGCGGCTACCGGTAAACTCCAAGATGAAAATAAGACACTTACCGGACAATTAGATGCGATGAAGAAAGTGGCGGCTAAGCCGGTAGAGTCACCGGAATTAAAGAAGCTACGGAGTGATTTGGCTGATGCGAAGGCAGAGGCTGAGAAAGTGCGCGGCGCGCAAACCAAGCTCCAACAAGACAATAAAACACTTGTCGAACAACTTGATGCGGCAAAGAAGGCGGCAGCCGCCAAGCCGGTTGAGTCACCGGAGGTAAAGAAATTACGTGGCGAGCTTGCGGATGCCAAAACGGATACCGAGAAAGCCAATGCCGCCAAAGCTAAGCTCCAGCAGGAAAATCAAGACCTCACGGCGCAAGTTGCGAATGCCAAAAAGGTCGCGGTTAAACCTGTGGCCGTTGCTGTAACTACCGGTGATTCTGAAGAAGTAAAAAATCTTCGCGATGAACTGGCGCGCGTGAAAGCCGCGAATAAGGCAACGCCTAACGCCAATGAAGAGCTTTATCAATTGCGTCCGGCTTACGCTCGTGCCAAATCAGAAAACGAAGAACTCAAGCGTGCCGTCGCCCGCGCCGAAGTGGACCGGGCTGAACGCGTGGCCATGGGGCGGCATGTTGCTGATTTAGAAAAAGCGAATGCTGATTTCCACGACCAAATTGCCGCACTCAAAAAACAACCGGCCAAGCCAGCAGTGCCGTTGATTTCTGAAAAGACAGCCGATTTAGAAAAGCAGATTACGAATCTTCAGAAACAAAACGACGATTTGAAGTTACAACTAAACAAACTCCAACCGGCAAATTAAAGTCTCCGGTAGAGACTTTTACGACACGGCCACTCGTTTGACAGCGAGTAGCCGTGTGGTTTGTCCAATCTTCCGGTATTCCGACTACCGGGACAAGTTTGCCAAAGGTATTGCCGATGGTATTTTGGAATATCGTAAGACCATCGAGTAGAATGGTTTGCTCCCCTAAACACTGGTGAGTGATATAAAGGAAAGAACAGTATGAAAGTTAAAATAATATTATTCAGTTTTATTGTAGGCTTTTTAAGTCAGAATTTTTCCTATGCCACGATGATTGCGTATGAAGGGTTTGATTATCCTACGGGATCAAGCCTGAATGGTCTGAATGGAGGCATCGGATGGAAAGGGGCTTGGTTTGGTAGAAAGGCTAATGCAGGAAGCCTCATTGCAGATCCAAATATGACCTTTACCGGTTTGACTACTTCTGGAAAGAAGTCACACCAAAAAGGGGATGATGTTCGCATCTTTCGCTATTTGGACCTGGAGCGGCCTGAACTAGCTTCTATAGTTGCGGATGGCGCGCACGGCAAAGTACTGGGCAAACCCGGGACCACCGTGTGGGTTTCATTTTTAATCGCCTGCACCTCCTATCCCAAGTTAGCGCATGGTGGAATCCACTTCATGGATGGGATTGAGTTGGGTGAAAACTATAAGAAAACTCAGCGTCTCCAATTGGGACGACAAAACATGGGGACACATTGGCTGCTGGTTCGTGTCGATCAAGGCGGGCCCGCCGCCGGAAAATGGGACGGCACGGTGACATCAGATGCGACCGTTCGATTGCTAGTGTATCGTTTTGATTTCAAAGATACTTTTACCGAAGGGTGGATGTGGGTTGACCCGATTCCGGGGCAAGCTCCCGATGAAGGTAAGGCGGATTTACATGCTCCGAAAATTGCTAAATTTTTTATGAACGCCATCAATGTAGGCTCCGGTGGTGGAGCTACCTTTGATTTCGATGAGCTAAGGATTGGGACTGCATTCCAAGATGTTGTTCCCCAAAAGTAAAAGGTTCAAAACTTTCTGGCCTTGATGTTTGTCCAAGCTTCCAATCTTCCGGTGCTATGCTACATTTCCGCGCACAATGCCGGAACCAATTGTTCAGATTCGAGAACTAACCAAGTTTTATCGCCACGGCGAAATCGAAGTCACCGCGCTCGATTGTGTCTCGCTTGATATTCATGCAGGCGAGTTTGTAGCGTTGATGGGGCCGAGCGGTTCCGGTAAGAGCACGTTGCTGCATATCATCGCCGGACTTGACCAAGCGACGACCGGCGATTGCATCGTGCGTGGTGTGAATGTTGGCAACCTGAGCGAAACCGAATTGGCCGACTGGCGGAATACGCATGTCGGATTTGTTTTCCAAACTTTCAATCTCATCCCGGTCTTGACGGCGTTTGAGAATGTGGAGTTGCCGTTGTTGCTGGCGAAATTATCTGCCGGCGAGCGTCGCGAACATGTCACTGCGGCGCTGGAGCTAGTTGGGTTGGGGGACCGGTCAAAGCATTTGCCTCGGCAAATGTCCGGTGGTCAAGAGCAGCGTGTCGCTATCGCTCGGGCGCTGGTGACCGATCCGACACTTGTGGTAGCGGACGAACCGACCGGTAACCTCGACGCGCATTCAGCTCAGGAAGTGTTGACACTGCTCCAGACTTTAAATCGCCAAGCCGGGAAGACGATTATTTTGGTCACACATGATCCGAAAGCGGCGGCGTTTGCACAGCGAACCATTCATCTGGAAAAGGGACAATTACTTAACGGTAATGGACAATCGCTGTGACCATTCCTGGATTCATTCTACGCAATGCGCTCCGCAACAAACGGCGCCTAGGACTGACGGTGTTGAGCGTGGCGCTGTCGCTGTTTTTGTTTACGACGTTGCAGACCGCTTTGCATGAACTCACGCAGCCGCCAACTTCGGAAGATGCGGCCTTGCGAATTGTGGTTCGCAACAAGGTGTCGCTGGCAAATGTCTTACCGGCAAAATACCGGTCACGGTTGGAGCGAATGCCGGGCGTCCGGCACGTGATGAAATTGACGTGGTTCGGTGGGATTTACAAAGACAAGGCAAACTTTTTTCCGCAATTTGCCGTGGATTCCGAGCAACTCTTTCCGGTCTTCAGCGAAGCCGAGATTGATGCCAAGCAAATTCAGGATTTTCTGAAAGAGAAAAATGCGTGCGTCGTCGGGAACAAAACGATGGAACGTTTTGGTTGGAAGATTGGCGACCGGATTACGTTGCAAGGAACGCTTTGGCCGTGCGACCCGGAGTTGATTATTCGCGGCGTGTACCGGAAGGGAATCGACATGACCAATTTGTTTTTCCATCATGAATATTTCGATGAGTTGATGGGAAACAAAGGATTGGTTGGCACGTATTGGATTCGTGCGGAGAATGCCGACAGCGTGTCGGATTTAATTGAACGCATCGACCGGACCTTTGCGAATTCTGACGCCGAGACGAAAACCGAAACCGAACGCGCATTCCAACTCGGTTTCGTCTCCATGTTCGGAAATATCAAAGTACTTCTCGGTTCAATCAGCACGGTGATTGTCTTCACGATGATTTTGGTGACGGCGAGCACGATGAGCATGGCCATCCGGGAGCGTTCGCGCGAAATCGCCATCCTCAAGGCGGTCGGGTTTGATGGTTGGCAAATTTTTGGGCTGATTTTAGCGGAGTCATTTGGCTTGGCTGTCGCCGGTGGAGTCATCGGTTGTGGCGGCGCGGCATTTTTGTACCGGAACATTGATATTTACTCGTTGTCGCACGGTGTGCTGCTGAAGCTGGATGTTACGCCGGCCATTCTCGCGGCCGGTATGACGGTGGCAGCGATACTCGGAATTGTCAGTTGTCTTATGCCGGCATACACGAGCATCCAGACAACGGTTGTGGCGGGCTTGAAGGAGCTGGACTGATGGCGGTTCCGCTCCGGTACAATTTGCGAAATTTGGTTGTGCGTTGGCGCTCGACCATTACCACCGCATTAGGAATCGCATTGGTCGTTGCGGTCTTCGTGATGGTGATGTCGCTCGCACGCGGATTAGCGGCGACCTACATCAGCACCGGCGATCCGCGCAATCTGCTGGTGTTGCGCAAAGGTTCAACGGCGGAATCGAG
>CAINDI010000065.1 GCA_903847335.1 uncultured Verrucomicrobiota bacterium
CCGTGCAATCTGGCCGATTTGGCGCACCGGATGTTGGCGTTGATCCGGCCGGATGCGCAGAAGCATCAAATCCAGTTCGTCGAGGAGATTCCGGCGGATTTACCGGCGGTGAGCGCAGACGCCACGCAAATTCAACAGGCGTTGCTGAATCTGTTGTTGAATGCGACGCAAGCGATGCCGGAGGGCGGGACGTTGACGGTAAAAGCGGTGGCGGTGGCGCAGCGAGTGCGGTTGACGATTCAGGATACCGGCGGCGGAATCGCGCCGGAGATTCGCGAGAAGATTTTTTCGCCGTTTTTCACGACGAAACACCGGGGCACTGGTTTGGGATTGGCCATCACGCGGACGATTATGGAAAAACATGGTGGCACAATCGCGGTTGACAGTCAGGTGGGGCGCGGGACAATGTTCACGCTGGAATTTAACGTTGCGGAGATTGTTGGTCATGCCACGTCCTAAACTACTCATTATCGAAGACGAAAAACTGGTGCGCTGGTCGCTGCAGCAAAAGCTGATGCACGAAGGCTACGACATCGAGTCGTGCGCCACCGGCGAGGAAGGCGTGAGTTTGGTCCGGGACGACAGTTTTGATTTGGTGCTGCTCGATATTCGGTTGCCGGGGATGGATGGCGTGCAGGTGTTGCGTGAAATCAAGGCGCTGGAAAAAGATGTGGCGGTGATTATGCTCACGGCTGAAGTCGGTGTGGCGCGGGCGGTGGAATGTGTCCGGCTCGGCGCGCATAATTATCTTTGCAAACCATTTGAGTTCGATGAAGTCCGCGTGGCATTGGAAAAAGCGCGGGAAGAATTGAAGTTGCGCCGGGAAGTTGCGCGGTTGCACCGGCAACAAAAGTCTCGGTTTGCCGCCGGTAATTTGATTGGCGAAAGTCCGGTGATGCGAGCGACGCGCGAATTAATCGCGAAGATTGCCGGGAGCGATGCGACGACGGTGCTCATCGAAGGTGAAAACGGTACCGGTAAGGAATTGGCAGCGCGAGCGATTCATTTTGACGGGGCGCGGGCCGGTCAGTCGTTCATGGATATTAATTGCGCGGCGTTACCGGAGAATTTGTTGGAGAGTGAATTATTTGGTCATGAACGCGGCGCGTTTACCGATGCTAAAAGTTTGAAGAAAGGTTTGTTTGAGTTGGCGGATGGCGGCACGCTTCTCCTCGACGAAATCGGCGACATGAAACCGTCGATGCAGGTGAAATTGTTGCGCGTGCTGGAGACGCGGCAGTTCCGGCGGGTCGGCGGGACGCAGGATATTTCGACGGATGTGCGGGTGATTGCGCTGACGAATAAAGATTTGCAGGCGGCGGTGGGGAAGGGCGAGTTTCGGCAAGATTTGTATTACCGGCTGAAAGTGATTCCGGTGCGGATGCCGTCGTTGCGGGAACATGCCGATGATGTGGCGGGGTTGGCGAAGCATTTTCTGGAACGGTTTGCCGGTGAGTTTGGGAAGCCGGTGAAGACGGTGGCGCCAGAGGCGTTGGCGGCGTTGCAGGCGTACGCTTGGCCGGGGAATGTGCGGGAATTGCGGAATGCCATCGAACGGTTGGTGATTCTCGAAGCTGCGCCGGTGGTTCAGCGCCAACATTTACCGACGGAGATTCGCACCGGTATGAAATTACAAGATCAACGGGTGGTGGAGTTGCCAGCGGGGGGCGTGGCATTGGTGGATGTGGAGCGGGAATTGATTTGGCAGGCGATGGCGCGCTGCCAAGGCAATCAGACGCAAGCGGCGGAATTGTTGGGAATTGAACGCGATGCGTTGCGTCGGCGGTTGGTGAAATATGGTTACGCGGAATCTACTTCAGCGTAGTGCTGGCCGAAATAACAATGGCGCTGACCACGCCGGCAATGAGCACGACTAGTAGCACCACAATCCAAGTTATCCGACTATTCAACATTGGTGGTTGATTTAGCAAGGGTCGTGCCGGTCTGTGTAATCAAGCGCAAAGGTTTATATCGGCGATTTTTGAAGTGTTACGATTGCGTGAAATCGCGCAAGTGATTGCGTGAAATCGCGCAAATTTTGGTGATGATAGTTTTCCATCCAATAGTGGTTTTGTTGTAACTAGCTGGAAACCAATGACAAATGCTGTCGACACCGGTGCTGGCACGCGAGTTGCTATTTGTATCTGCCGGAGAAACTCTATTTATGGCAAAAACACGTATGATTATGATGGCTATCGCAATCGCGATGGCAGGTGCAATTGGAATCACCAGTTCTGCGTTGGCAACTCCAGCGCCGGTGGTGCAACTGGGAATTGTGAATGTAGGTGGTACACTCACCTCCGGTGGCAGCGCGAACTATTCCTTCTATTTTAGTACGACGGCCACAGGTTTGTTGGCTGTCAAAGGTTCAATCACCAGTACCGGCTACCTCACCGGTACGAAGAAAAAGTGGACGGCAACCTTGCCGAATTTTTCCACCACGCTTTCGGCGGGAACCACCAAGGTGACTGGAACATCGGTTGTGATCCCAACGAACTTTACCGGCGTGGCGAATCTGACAGTGACGGTGACGTTTGCTGGAAAAGGTGTCGCGACGAAGACGGTAGCCTTCACGGTAGCAGCACCGGTGGTGGCAGGAAGTGTTTCAACCAACTTATATGGCGTTGGCTTTGAGAATGCGGTCACGATGAATGCTGGAATCGTCTCCACTTATGCGATGAGTTCGCCGACTTATACCTGGATACAGACTGGCGGTAAGACGGTGACGTTGAGTTCGACGGGTTCGATTACGCCAAACTTCACGACGGATGCGCTGACGAACTTCGTGGCGTTCGCAATGACCAATGTTGTGATGTACTCGGACAGTCAGACATTGCGGACTAACGATGGAGTGCAAGTCGTGAGTATGGATGACGAGCAATCCACAGCGGCGGTGTACAGCTTCAAGGTGCTAGTCAGTGGTAGCTCAATCACGCGGACTGGTTTATTCACTGTGACTTGCGCGAGTTCCACACCGGGGCATCCCAATGTTCCAGTTGGCGCGTTGATGAGCTTCAAGAGCAGCACGAACAGCGCAAGTTGGACGTTGGTAAAACGTCCGTCCAACTCCACCGCAACTTTGACGCATACGAACAGCCTGATGCCGCAATTCCGGGCTGACGTTGAAGGCGTGTATGCGGTTCGCGATAATGTTACCGGTAAGATTGAGACGAATACTGCCGCCAGCTGGACCGGCTATCAGTTCTGCTCGATTTGCCATGGACCCGATAATAATTTCAACAACGAAGACATTGTCACGGAATGGCAACAGACGAAGCACGCGTCATTCCTCCAAAAAGCGATTGATGGGCAGAAGTCGGCCTATTACAACTCCAGTTGCATTCGGTGCCATACGGTTGGTTACAACCCAGATCCCAAGGCGAACAATGGCGGATTTGACGATGTGGCGAAGACGTTAGGCTGGACGTTCCCAACGGTACTCACCAACGGAAACTATGCAGCGATGCCAGATGCGCTCAAAAACCTTTCGAACATTCAATGCGAAAGCTGCCACGGACCGGGAAGCCGTCATCCGGGTTCGCCATCCATCAGTTTGGATGTCAAAGTTTGCGCGACCTGCCATCAAGACGGGAGCCATCATGTTCGTCCACAACAGTGGGAGTCGTCGTCACATGCGGGAAGTAGTAATGATGACCAGAGCAAAGGTGGATATAGCAAAGTTTCACTCAATCAAGGCATGAATTCGCAATGCTCACGCTGTCATTCGCCGGTCGGCTATTTGGCCGTGGCGAAAGGCACTCCAAACGTTCTCGCAACCACAAATAGTGTTCCGATTGGGAGTGGTCCGCTAGCCTGCCAAATCTGTCACGATCCGCATGACACCTTTGATAACGCTGACCGACATCAATTGCGCGTCTATGATTCGTTCCAGATGGGAAATCCCTATTACCGGACGAACACGATTTATGTGGCGTTGGGCGACAGCTTGACGACCGCTGATTTGCGGTTGACCAATAGTAATGTCGTGGTGACCAATGCCGGAGCCTCGGCGGCTTGCATGATTTGCCATAACGGTCGTGACCTACCGACACAAACCAAAGTTTATGGAACCAACACTGTTTTGTCGGCGAAGACGCTCCGTCCGACGACGATTGGCGTAACTAAGTTCTATCAAGTCGGTAACACGCACGACAGCACAGCGGCCAATGCGTTCACAGGTATCGGCGCGTATGATTACGGTCAAGTCATGGGGAATTCGTTCCACACCTATCTGGCTGACTGCCAAGCCTGCCATATGTATCAGCTCAAAGCCGGTGACACGATCTTGACGAACGGGATTCCGGTCGTACTTACTGCTGGGAATCTTGCTAACTATGTGAACGTGGTCGGTGATCACACGTTCAAGATGAGTTATACCGCAATCAATGGGACCGATACGAACTTGATTGAAAACATCGCCGCGTGTAACCAGTGCCATACGGAACCGGTGACTACCTTTGACTTCAAAGCTGTCAACGCAGAAGATTATGATGGCAATGGCGTGAAAGATGGCATTCAAACCGAAATGCAAGGCTTGCTCGACATTCTTGGTAAGCTAATCAAAGCAACCGGTGTGACAATCACGACTAACGCGACCACCGGTCATGTCACAGCAATCTCCAGCAGCACTGGATATTCGACGAACAATGCAGCGTTGGTGGATGCGCAATCCAAGGCCGCATGGAACTGGCTGACCGCCTATAACGAAGGTAGCTTTGGTGTCCATAATACGCGTTTCAGCGTCAACTTAATCCAGACGACTTATACGGATTTGAGCACGAACTACTACGGCAACAGTGTTACGAATACGTTCCACTATAAGTTCCCAAGTTCAAATTCAACACGCTAGTCCGGTCACCGGTTAACAGCATAACCCGGCCGGACATGTCCGGCCGGGTTTGTGTTGCAAATGGCAATCGTTTGTTAGAAAGATAAATTGTGAAACAGTTGAAATCGACAAAGAGTCTGACAATCACCGCGATTGGCGTTTTGGCCGCCGCAGTTTTGGTGATTTCGTGCGCGACCGTGAAGCGAGTCATTGCGCCACCGCCCATCATTCCCGGTGCGAAGTTTGTGGGAATGGATCAATGCACCGCCTGTCATGAATCGATTGTGAAGAATTTCAAACTGACGCAACATTCCCGGTTGGAAATTCCCGGTGAAGGCGACCGTGTGGGGTTTGCCGGCGGTTGCGAATCCTGTCACGGCCCCGGCAGTTTGCATGTTGATGCCGGTGGTGGACGAGGCAAGTTCATCGTCAATCCGAAGAAGGAACCGGAATCCTGTTTCCAATGCCATCTCGATAAGAAAGCGGAATTTCATTTGCAGTACCACCATCCGTTAATCGAAGGCAAAATGAGTTGCACCTCCTGCCACGATCCGCATGGTGCGAATATTAACACACCGAAAGGCGCGTTCGTGGCACGGGTAAATGCGCAATGCGCCCAATGTCACCGGGAGCAAACCAAGCCGCACGTTTTCGAGCATGAGGCCGTTCGCGAAGGTTGTGTGACTTGCCATCAAGTTCACGGTTCCATCAATCCGAAGATGTTGACGGAACGCGACAACAATCTCTGCCTCAAATGTCACGCCCAAGTCGCCGGTTTGAGCGGGCAAGTTTTCATTGGCCAGATGCCGCACGCCGGCTTTGGCCCATCACAATTTCTGCAACGCGGTGGCTGTTATAGTGCCGGTTGCCATACTGCTGTCCATGGTTCCGACCTCAACTCGCACCTGCGCTACTAACCATGAAACGTATTTATCTTCCCTTACTTTTGGTCGGTTTGTTACCGGTGGTTACCAGTCGTGGTGCCGAGGCGGAACTCGGTCTGCAAATCACGCCCGGTTTTACTACCGTCAGCGTCGCCGGTGATAAACAAAAATTCCGCGAAGATAATTGGCTCGGAAACGGTTTCAGCGGCGGCATTGAAAGCGCCACGTTGCATCGTGACCTCAGCAAAGATACGACCTTGGATGTCGATGGTCGGGCGTATTTTAATCAACGCGATTACAAATTGGAATTGGCGTTAACCAAAACCGATGTGGGCTATGTTCGCGCCGGGTTCACACAGTACCGGAAGTTCTACGATAACACCGGCGGCTTCTATCAGGGCTTTGCGCCGGCTTCGTTCACTTTGAATCGAGAACTCGGACTCGACATCGGCGACGTTTATTTTGAAGCCGGTCTTACTTTGCCGAATGCGCCGAAAGTTGTGATTGGTTACGAGCGCCAATACAAAACCGGCAGCAAGTCGTTGCTGGAATGGGGCGGCGTGACGCAAGGCGGAGTAACGCGGAATATCTTTCCGAGTTATGAAGATTTGGATGAGCACACCGACATTGTGCGGCTGAGCTTGGACTACGATATTAAGAACGTTCACATCGGCGACGAAGTTCGCTATGAACATTACGCCATCGGTTCGACTAAGGTGGATAGCACCGGCGCGCTAACCGCGACGGTTCACGAAGATTTCCACTCGGACACATTTTTCAACGTGTTCCATATGGACAGTCATTTGACTGAAAAGTTTTACTGGTCGCTCGGCTATCTTTACACCACGCTGGATGGAACCGGTGATTCCTCCGGGAGCATGTTTTCACCGCTGGGTGGACCGAATGCGAATTGGCTGGCAAGTGCCATTGATAACGACCTTGATTCGCATGTCCTCAACCTCAATGCGATGTATGGCCCGATTGCCGGCCTGACGTTCAGCGCCGGTGTCCAAGCTGAAAAGACAGAATCCTCCGGTGTCAGCGACCCGCTCTTTACCGGCGGCACGCTGACGAATCTGCTGAATTCCGTCAACAACCTCGAAAGCCTCGACGAAAACCTTAGCGTCCGGTACACAAAAATTCCGTTCACCACGATTTACGCGGAAGGCAAATGGACCGAAGCGCATCGCACGCTCAGCGAGAGCGCACTGCAAAACGACATTTCCACTTTGGCGCTCGACTCCAACTCCTCTGAGTTCCGGCAGGATTACCGAATTGGTTTCAATACTGCGCCGCTGTCACGAATGACGTGGAGCTGCCGGTACCGGCACCTGATGGACCACAACAATTACAACTATTCGACCGACACGACCGCTGGCTATCCTGGTTTCATCACGGCGCAAGATTTTGTCACCGATGAAATCATGACTAAGTTGACCCTGCGACCCTGCGCAAAGTTCAGTGTGTCATTGATGTATCAACTGATTGCGACCGATATTCGGACCGGTTCAGAAAGCGTACCGTTTATTCCTGCTGTTCCCGGCGGCACGCAGTTGGCTGGTAATTATGACGCCAATATTTATAGCGTCAGCGCCACACTCACGCCGATGTCGCGGTTGTATCTCACCGGTTATTTCTCCTATCAAGACACGCGGACTGCGGCATTTGCCAACCAAGCCCCGTCAGTCACCACCTACAAAGGCGGCGTATTCACAGTCATGGGAACCGCCGGTTATGCGCTCGACGAAAAGAGCGATGCCACATTGGAATACAGCTACACGGCGTCGGATAATTTCACAGACAATTCCGCCAACGGTTTGCCGCTCGGCCTGACGGATCACCGGCATCAGATTATGGCCGGTCTCAGTCGTAAGTTCCGGGAGAACGTCATCGCGCGGTTCCGGTACGGTTTCTACGAGTATAATGAGAGCAGCACCGGTGGGATTAACAACTACCGCGCCAATCTCGTCAGCGCGAACTGCACCGTCCGATTCTAACTCCAGTCTACTTCGCTTTTCCGAAGATTAACGTGCCGAGATTTTGATTCA
>CAINDI010000066.1 GCA_903847335.1 uncultured Verrucomicrobiota bacterium
CATCGACCGGTACTTCGAACTCGAAAACGAAGAAATGTACGGTGAACCATTTGCGATTCCGAATCCCGATGAAGTCGTTTTCCTCTCGTGGTTCCAAGGCGGCGAAGCCTTCCGGAGCGGTTGCACTTTCAAACGCGGCAATGGCAAGATTTTTTACTTCCGTCCCGGTCACGAAACCTATCCGACCTATCACAACGCAACCGTCCAGCGCGTTCTCCGCAATGCGGTCCATTGGGCGGCACCGGAAGGTTCACGCTGGATTGATGATTGCCCGAATGTGCCAATCGAAAAAGCCTGTGAGAAAATTACTACGCGCGGTCCGTCGATGCACAAAGCCGGCGAAGCCGGTTACCGGTAAGACTGCTAGTGCTGCCTGTGAGCGCGCGGCAAGCGGGTAATCGGTCGGTCGGCAGTCGGTTGACGCTAACGCCGGTGGTGTGGTAGTCTGCTGCCGCTGTATGAGAAACGCGCTCAATGAGAACGTGCTCGTGCTCAACCGCCTCTGGCAGGCGGTCAATGTCTGCTCGGTCGAGCGCGCGTTCACGTTGTTGTACATGGGGCACGCCGAGGTCGTCACGGAAGCCGGCGGCAACTTCCAAACCTTTGATTTCCACGAATGGCGCGATGTCACGCGCGATCACGACGGCGACGATGTGGTGCGCACCATCTCATTCAAGATTCGGATTCCGCGTGTAATCGTGTTGCTGTTCTTCGACCGGCTACCGCACAAGGAAGTGAAATTCACCCGGCACAATATCTTCGAGCGCGACCGGAACACTTGTCAGTATTGTGCGCAACATTTTGACCGGCGCGAGCTGAATCTCGACCACATCATTCCGCGCGACCATGGCGGGTTAACAAATTGGGAAAACATCGTCTGTGCCTGTATTCCGTGCAACACTCGCAAAGCGAACCGCACACCGGTGCAAGCCGGAATGCATCTCATCCGCAAACCGAAGCGACCGAAGTGGCGACCATTCGTGAACGTCACACTCGGCATGGTGGCCCACGATAGCTGGAAACATTTCCTCGATCTCGCCTACTGGAACGTCGAGCTCGGCGAAGATGTAAAATCGTAGCCGGTCACCGCGATGGAACTTTCCGCTCTTTACAGCCTTGCACCGGACCAACGCGCACTGATTGACGCCGAACTTCAACCCGGTGAAACCATCACTTGGGCCGGTCAGCCCAAACCGCGTTTGTTCACTTTGCAAACGATTCCGCTGTTTTTGTTTGCCGTTCCATGGACGGCGTTTGCAATTTTTTGGGTGGTGATGGCATATCGTGGTACGAGCAAAAGTGTGGCGTCAGGACCGGGTCAATTTTTCCCGCTGTTTGGCATGCCATTCATTTTCATCGGACTTTGGATGTTTTCGGCACCGATCTGGATGAAGCGGCGGATGCGGCGGACAATTTATTTGATTACCAACCGGCGCGCGATCATCTTCCAGCGCGGCTTCGCCGTCACCACGCATTCCTTCATGCCGGAACAGCTCAAGTCATTCACCAAACGCATTCGTTCCGATGGCAGCGGCGACATTGTTTTTACCGGTACACTCCCGATGGTCAATCGTAATTCTGGTAACATTGCCCTCGTACAAAACGGTTTCTATGCCGTTGCCAACGTCAAGGAAGCCGAAGGCGCACTATTGAAGTTAGCCGGGAATTCCTAACAGAACATTGGTAAAATTTACTGACGGCGTGTCGAGAGTCGGATTGCCACCAAAATTGCGATGAAACAAATCGCCTCACCGATAGTGACAGCGATGGAGGCATTGATGGCGTGCGCCACTGAGCCGGCGAGTAGCGCACCGAATGGATTTAAGCCGAGAAATGCTAGAACGTAAATCCCCATGACCCGGCCACGCAGATGATCCGGCGTACGCGTTTGTACGGTGGTGTTCGCGGTTGCAAACGCAATAATCATGCAGTAACCAGCGCACAAGAGCAGCACCGCCGACAACCAGAAGGAAGTGGACCACGCAAAGGCAATTACCAGTCCGCAAAAACCAAGCAGGCCGCCGAAGAATAACCGGCGTTGATGCACATGTTCGCCGAGTGACGCCAGCGTGAGTGCGCCGAGCAGTGCGCCAATCCCATTGGCCGCCAGTAAGTAACCGAGTTCGGACGCGCCGGTGTGGAGCACTTCGCGCGCAAAGACCGGCATCAACACCGCGTACGGCAAACCGAAGACACTCACAACGGCTTGCATGAGAACGATGGTACGGAGAACGCGGTCGTCACGGACGTACCGGAGCGCTTCGAGCGTTGCGTGACGGAGCGATGGATGATTCTCGGCAGTGACGTGCACCGGCATTCGCATC
>CAINDI010000067.1 GCA_903847335.1 uncultured Verrucomicrobiota bacterium
AGCTTCGCCCTTTTCCAGAAGTTGCTCGGCGCTGTCGCGGGTGTGGGATTCGTTGGCAACGTAGAGGCCACCAAACTGCTTCTTCAACTCCGGTCCGAGCCGGTTTTCGCCGAGCGATTCCCGCGCGCAGATGAACGCGAGGCGACGGCGGCCGAGTTCGCAAGCGACGTAGCGGAACGTGGCGGCGGGATTGGAATCGCCCATGTCGTGGGCGTCGCCGCGTGGCGCGAGGTGCATGGCGACCCGGGAAGGGCCCCAGACGGAAATCACTGAGTCGGTGACGGCGAGCATGAGCCGGGCGCGGTTCTCGATCGGGCCGCCGTACTCGTCGGTGCGGTGGTTGGTGCTGTCCTGGAGGAATTGATCGAGCAGGTAGCCGTTGGCCCCGTGAATCTCCACGCCGTCAAAGCCGGCCGCCAGCGCGTTGGCCGCGCCTTGCCGGTAGACTTCGATGATGCCGGGAATCTCGTTTTTCTCCAGCGCGCGCGGCGTGACGAAGGGGCGCTCGGGACGCAGGAGGCTGACGTGGCCTTTGGCCGCGATGGCGCTGGGCGCGACCGGCAGTGCGCCGTCGAGGTAATAGGGATCGGAGATGCGGCCGACGTGCCAGAGTTGCATGAACATTTTTCCACCGGCAGCGTGCACGCCTTCGGTAACCAGCTTCCAGCCTTGGGTTTGTTCAGCCGACCAGATGCCGGGGGTGTTCGGATAGCCCACGCCCATCGGTGAGACCGCCGTGGCTTCGCTGAGGATGAGTCCGGCCGAAGCACGTTGCCGGTAATACTCCGCCATCAGAGCATTCGGCACACGGCCAGCGCTGGCGCGGCAACGCGTGAGCGGCGCCATAAAAATTCGGTTGGCGAGCCGTAAGTTTCCAATGGTGAGTGGTTCGAGAAGTTTTAGTTTTTCATTCATGATAGGTTGCCGGGGTGACATCGTGTCTGACTCAACTCCGCCGGACTTATTTCTTTTCCGGCCAGAGGGTTTCGCGACGGTGGCGTTGGCGTTCGGCTTCGGCCTTTGCGTCGGCTTCTTGGGCTTCGGCGATTTCCGCTTCGCGCTCCAGTTGGTTGCGGGCGTGGAACCAATTGTCGGCGGCCTCGCCTCCGTGCTTGAGGTAGATTTCATAGGCGCGTTTAGAAATCTGCGCATCGGTAAAAATTTTGTACATGAGTTATTGATACGATATGCGGGGTGTGTTCGACAAGATTGGACTTGGGCCAGGTGGATTTCAGGCTCGCCTCTCCCTCGAAATCCGGTAAGCTGATTGGCATGATGCGTGGCTGTGGAAATGCTGCGAAGGAAACTCCCACCAGAGCTTTTGGATGGAAGAGTTGGCTCTTTCTGGTCGGCTTAGTGGCGGCGGTGTTTCTGGTCTATCAACCGGCTTGGCACGGCGGATATCTTTTTGACGATAACCAACACGTCACGCGTCCGGAACTCCGCTCGTTGCACGGACTGCATCGCATCTGGTTTGAGATTGGGACTTTTGACCGCTACTATCCGCTGTTGGACAGTCTGTTTTGGTTTCAACACCGGCTCTGGGGTGACGCCCCACTGGGGTATCATCTGGTCAATCTCGCGCTGCATTCGGCGGCGGCGATTTTGATGTTGCTCATCCTGCGCCGCTTAAAAGTGCCCGGTGCTTATCTCGCGGCGGCTATTTTTGCGTTGCACCCGGTCAACGTGGAGTCGGTGGCGTGGATTTCAGAATTAAAAAACACGCTCTCCGGAGTTTTCTTTTTGAGTGCGCTACTGGTCTACCTCCGGTTTGATCAAACGCGGAAACTGGCGTGGTATTTCGGTGCTTTTGGATTATTTGGATTGGCACTGCTGAGCAAAACTACCACGGTAATGTTACCGGCGGTGCTGCCGGTCATCCTTTGGTGGCAACGTGGCCGGTTGGCGTGGAAAAAAGATTTACTACCATTGATTCCATTTTTCCTTTGCAGCGCCATTGCCGGGCTGTTGACGATTTGGGTGGAGCGCAATCTGGCAGGAGCCGTGAGCGAGCTGGCGAATCTCACACTGGTTGAGCGCGGGCTGATTGCGGGGCGAGCGATTTGGTTTTACCTCGGGAAACTCATCTGGCCGGTGAATCTGATGCTCGTTTATCCGCGCTGGCAAATCAGTTCGGGCGCGGGGTGGCAATATCTGTTTCCGGTGGCAGTCGGAATACTGTTGGCGCTGGTGTGGCGACTACGTCGGTGGAGTCGGGGACCGGTGGCGGGAATTCTTTTTTTTGTCATCACCTTATTTCCGTTGGTGGGTTTTTTGAATGTGAATTTCTTCCGGTATTCATTTGTGGCGGATCATTTCCAATATTTGGCGAGCTTGGGAATCATCACGCTATTCTCGGCCGGTGCGACCTTGCTGCTGAGACGGAAATTGATGGGACAGATTAGCGGTGTGGCGTTGGTGGCTGTGCTGGCGGGGTTGAGTTGGCAACAAAGCCGGATGTATGCCGATAGCGAACCGCTTTACCGGACGACAATTGAGAGGAATCACGAGTCTTGGCTGGCGCACAATAACCTCGGAATCGCGCTGATGGAGCACGGTCAGGAGGCGGAAGCGATGGCGGAATACCACGCGGCGTTGCGAATCAAACCCGACTACGCCGAAGCGCACAACAATCTCGGCGTCATTTTACTGAG
>CAINDI010000068.1 GCA_903847335.1 uncultured Verrucomicrobiota bacterium
CAACAACTTCTTTCGCAGTGGCTCGAAGCCGATTTCTCCGGTGCGGAAGCTTGGATTAAACAATTACCGCCGGGACAATTCCGCAACCAAGCATTCTCTCAACTCGCCAGCAAGTTGGCGGAAACCAATCCGCAAGCGGCGCTGGCCTTGCTCGACAACATCCCAGCCGGGCAAAACCGCCAACAAATGTTGTGGCCGATTTTTAACCAATGGGCGACAAAATCACCGGTGGATGCCGCGCCCGCCGCCTTGCAGTTACCGGCAGGACAGACCCGCGACTCCGCCATCTCAGTGGTGGTTTCCACGTGGGCACAACAAGACTCCGCCGCCGCACTCGCGTGGGTGCAAACTTTACCAGCCGGCACCGCTCGTAATCAGGCGTTGCAACGAATCTTTTCGGTCTATTCTCAAACCGATGCACCGGCCGCGGCTGCCCTGGTATCGCAATTACCGGCAGGTCAGGCGCAGAACCAAGCGATGTTCAGCGTCGCTCAAGCTTGGGCACAATCCGACCCGGCGCAGGCGATTAACTTCGTCCTCACGATGCCGACCGGTAACATGCAAAACAATGCGCTCGCCAATATCGCCGCCCAATGGGCCAACAACGATTTAGACGCCGCTCGTGCTTGGGCGCTGACCTTACCCTCCGGCACACTCCGGAGCCAAGTGATGCAAAATATTCTCGCAAACTGGGCGCAAAATGATGCACCCGCCGCAGCAGCTTTTTGTTCTCAACTCGCTCCCGGCAAAGAACAAAACGACACTGCCATGAACGTCATTATTGGTCAGTGGGTATATCAAGACCCGGCCCAAGCCGCAGCGTGGATCGCACAGTTTCCAGACGTAACCACTCGCGACCGACTCAACCAACAGATTGCCGGCGCTTGGGTTGTGAACGACCCCACCGGTGCTGCGAATTGGCTGGATTCATTACCGCAAGGCAAAGGTCGCGACTTGGCCGTACAGTCATTCTTGGTAAACCTCGCACGCAACGATCCGGCCACCGCCCTTAGTTGGTTGGACACGATTCAAGACAACAACATCTGGCAAAGTGCTGCACAATCGCTGGCGTTTCAGTGGATGCAAATTGATCCAGTGGCCGCCAAAGCTTGGGTTGACCAGTCAAGTCTGCCGGATAATTTTAAGAAGAACTTCGCCAAAAATGCCGCTCAACAAAGTGGCGCAAGTTTTATTACCATTCGCAACTAACCGCTAAAAAAGCCGCACGACCACGTCCCGGCCATTTACTGTCAACGTCACCCGGTCACTCTCCACCGCTTTGACGACGGCACCATCTACAAATTGCTCACGAGTGACAACGTGACCGTTGATAATCGCGCTGTATTCATCACCCATTTTCATGATGCCGGTCAGCTTGAAACGCGCGGTATTGACGGCCGGTCTTTCCGGTACCGGTGCCGGCACGACCGGTGTTGATTCCACCACCGGCGCTGGCGCGGCAACTTCCACCGGTGGCGCGACCGGCGCAGGAGTGACATCCGGTTTTTTCAAAATCATCAGCGCACCAGCCACAACGACCACGGTCAGCACAAACAAACTACCACCGGTAATCCAGATAACCGAGAAACGTTTCGGCGCAACCGGCACGATGACCGGCGTTGGCGACGGTTGCGGTGACACCACCGGTGCCGGTGGACTGGCGAACCGGTTTTTTTCTTTCGCCGCTTTTTGGAGCGCTTCGTAAACCAAGCTCATGAAGCACCGGCGGCGAGTTCCGCGCCTTCGAGGTCGGCAATGGCGCGTTGGATGAGATCGGATTGAATTGTAAAACTTTCGGCGACGTACCCGGCCAGCAGCGCTTTGTCGCACAGCACGTTGATGAGACGCGGCACGCCACGCGAATACCGGTGAATCAGCAACAGCGCGTCGTCGGCCCAACGAATTTTCCCAGTGTCACCGGCAACTTCGAGACGATGCCGGATGTAATCGCCGACTTCTTCCCAACCGAGCGGCGGAATGTGTTGCCGGAGCGCGATTCGCTGTTTGAGTTGCTCAAGATCATCACGCTGCAGCAAGCGGGCTAGCTCCGGTTGGCCGACAAGAATGATTTGGAGCAGCTTTTCTTTTTCAGTCTCAAAATTGGAGAGCAACCGGATTTGTTCGAGCGCTTTGGGCCGGAGGTTCTGCGCTTCGTCCACGATGAGTACGACATTGTGATTGGCGGCGAGTTCGCGGAGGAGAAACGCGTTGAGCGCGTCGTACAAATCTTTTTTGGTGGTCTTAGCTGGCTGGAGTTTGAACTCGTCGCAAATGGCGTGGAGCAATTGCGTGTCAGAAAGCGATGGATTCAGAATGAGCGCGGTTTTGGTGTTCGCCGGCAGCGACCGGAGCAAGGAACGACAGACGGTGGTTTTGCCGGCGCCAATTTCACCGGTGATCACGAGAAAACCTTTCCGTTCCGAAATGCCGAAGCGCAGCACCTCAAGTGCCATCCGGTGATTGCGGCTGAGGAAAAGAAATTGCGGATCCGGTGTCATGTTAAACGGATATTCCCGCAGTCCGTAAAATTCTTTGTACATCGCGGCGGATGCTAGCACCGCGACGGAGAGCGCGCAAGTCCGGTGCAACTCGCACTTGCGCGGCAGGCGGTTTTCCCGTAAGAGAACCAAGATGCGGATTGAAACTTTTGTCGCCGGTCCCGCCGAAACCAACGGCTTCCTCGTCGCTGACCACGCAGATGGAAAAGCACTAATCATCGACGCGCCGCAAGGTACTGCCGCCGGTATGGTTGCCAAAGCCCGGCTTTGGAACACATCCGTCACTTACCTTCTCAACACTCCCGCCCACTGGGATCATTACTGGGACAACGCCGAAATTCTGAAACTGACCGGCGCAAAATTCGGAATCCACGCCGAGAGTGCGCCGTTGCTGAAACTTCCGCAAGCCCGGCTCTGGGGTCTCGATACCGACATCGCGCCCAGCACTCCAGATTTTTTTCTCACCGAAGAAACACCGGTCATTGTCGGCGACTTAAAATTTGAAATCTTCCATTGCCCCGGTCATTGTCCCGGCAGTGTCGCGTTGTTCGAGCGCAAAGAACGCATTCTCTTTACCGGTGATGTGCTTTTTGCCGGCACGATTGGCCGGACCGATTTGCCGGGCGGAAATTTCGAACAACTTCTGGATTCGATTCGCCGGCAACTCCTGCCGCTCGGCGATGACGTAAAAGTTTACGCCGGTCACGGCCCGGTCACTACCATCGGTCAAGAACGCCGCATGAACGAGTTTCTCATTCGTTAAAGCCGGGCGTGTTCTGACTTGCACGCCTCACGAGATTCGGTATGCTGCCGGCATGTTGCAGATTATTTTTAGCCGGGTTAGTGCCCGCGATCTCGCCGCGATGCCGCGGCCGTTACAAATCGAATTGCTGGATGGATTTCAAGTCTTGCCGGCGGATTTCGAGAAGGCCGACGAGAAATACGGCCAGCTCACGCGCGAGGGTAAACGGATTTACCGGTACCGCGTGAAGGATTACCGGATTTATTTCGAGCGGCATGATGGTTTGGTCAATGTGCTGTGCATTCTGAACAAGAATTCGCTGAAAGACTTTTTCTTCCGCAGCAAGTTACCGATTGGTGAAGACCAATTACTCCAAGACAATCCAAAGTTTTGGCAACTTCTCGAAGCCGGCAAAGCCAAGTAACCGGTTAGGACTGGCGGACGGCTTCTTTTTCGGTTTCGAGTTTGGCGCGCAGTTTGGCAATCGCGTGGCGCATATCCTCCGATAGCTTACCGGCGGTTTCCGCATCATTCTTGGCGTTAGCAGCGACAATTTTCGGTTGCAAATCCAATTCTACTTCGGCGATTTTCGCGGTGTAGATTTTTTCTAACTCGGAAAGTTTGGCCTTTTGCGCCGGAGTTAATTTGCCGACCGTCGAACCGCCGGTGCGGGCTTGTGCTAATTCCCAAGCGGATTTTAGTGCCATTAGATTTTCACTTTCACGTCGTTACCGGTCACAACGACTTCAAAGGCTTCTACTTTCGCCGACGGAATCACCGGTGATTGACCGGTGGTGACGTCAAACCGCCAGCCGTGCAATGGACAGATGACGACTTTGTCATTGAGCACGCCGCCACCCAACGAGCCGTCCCGGTGTGGGCAGACGTTGTCGATACAATGAAATTTTCCGGCGACATTGAACAGCGCCAGTTCCCGGTCACCGGCCATAACAGTCTTACCTTCGCCGGGTTGCAGGTCGGCGACTTCAGCCACTTTGATAAATTCGTTCATGCGTTGAAAGTAGCGCGGCAACTGGTTGCTGTAAAGCGCACTTTGCGGTATCTTTCACGCCTGTGGATGAGTTTGACACAAAAATTTTAGGTCTGATTCAGACTGAAGTTCCGGTGGTGGCTCGGCCGTGGACGGCGGTGGGAGAAAAACTTTCCGTCAGCGAAACCGAAGTGATGCAACGCGTCGCAGCACTGAAAACTGCTCGTGCCATTCGCCAAATTAGCGCGATTTTTGACACACAATCGCTCGGCTATGAATCCTCGCTCGTCGCCTGCAAATGCGATCCGCGACGGGAAGAAGAAGTTGCTCAGATTATCAGCGCGCATCCCGGTGTCTCGCACAATTACCGGCGCGATCACGCTTTCAACATTTGGTACACGCTGGCCGTCGCGCCAACTTCTCGGCTGGGATTGACGAAGACGATAGACATTCTCCACGAGAAAAGTGGCGCAGAAAGTACCCGACGTTTGCCGACGTTGCGGCTGTTCAAAATCGGCGTGGAACTTGATGTCGCCGGCACCGGCACGGCCACCGATAAAAAGACCACCGGCTACTCGCATCGGCAACGCCGAGCCACCGGTGCGCCTTTGACCGATTTGGAAATCCAATTCATTCGTGAAATGCAGCAAGATTTACCGGTCGAGCCGGAACCGTTTCTGGCGATTGCCGGACGACTCGGAATCAGCTTGGAAGAATTACAGCAAATGACCACTGGTATGTTGACCACCGGTAAACTGCGACGGTTCAGCGCAATCCTCCGGCATCGTGAAATCGGATTTA
>CAINDI010000069.1 GCA_903847335.1 uncultured Verrucomicrobiota bacterium
CAGTGTAGATCATACGTGTTCTTTGTCAGATTTGAAATCGCGAAATACCCTGCCATGTTCGTGACGGACGATAATTCCTCGGGCCGATAATGCTAAAAATAGCGGAGCTTCGGTTCGGTTGCGGAAGACAGGCCTTCAATGGAAGTCGGAAACAATCGGCTAAGCACCCCCTTTAACGAGGGGTTCGACGGAAGACGTCCCAACGGCATTACGGCGGGGTATTTCTTTTTTCGTCAGAGCTTGGCTGACCGGTGTAAGATTGAGCAAATTGTGACTATGACCGGGAACTTATTTACTAAACAAGAATCTTCGCCTGCGACTACCGGTAAGTCGATGCCGCAATCCGCACCACTGGCAACACGGATGCGGCCGCGCACACTCGCTGAGTTTGTCGGACAAAGTCATATTCTGGCAGAAGGCAAACTCCTCTGGCGTGCCATCCAAGCAGACCGCATTAGCTCGATCATTCTCTACGGTCCACCCGGCACCGGTAAGACATCACTCGCCGAAGTCATCGCGAATGCCACGCAAAACAAGTTTGAGCGACTGAGCGGTGTCGAGTCTAATATCGCTGATATTCGGCGCGTTATCGCCAATGCCGGTAACCGTTTGGAGAATACCGGCCAGAAAACAATCCTATTCATTGACGAAATCCACCGGTTTAATAAAGCTCAGCAAGACGTACTCCTACCGGATGTCGAGAGCGGTACAGTACGCTTGATTGGTGCGACGACTCACAATCCGTTTTTTTATGTCAATTCGCCTCTTGTATCGCGTTCGCAGATTTTTGAATTAAAGTCGCTCGCGCCTTCAGAAATCACGATATTGCTACGACGCGGTCTGGAGATTTTACACTCGAAAGCGGATGAGGATGCGCTCGTGTTTCTAGCCACTGCCTGCGATGGTGATGCCCGCAAGGCACTGAACTCACTTGAAATCGGCGCGCTAACCACACCGACTGGCAGCATCACGCGGATCATTGCCGAGGAATCCATCCAGAAAAAAGCCGTTGTCTACGGTGCCGGCGAAGATGAACATTACGATACGATTTCGGCATTTATTAAATCCATGCGCGGCAGCGATCCGGATGCGGCACTTTATTGGCTGGCGAAGATGGTTGTGGCCGGTGAAGACCCGCGATTTATCGCTCGCCGCATCACAATTTTAGCAGCGGAAGATATTGGGCTGGCGGATCCACAGGCATTGGTATTAGCGGTAGCCGCACATCAAGCGGTCGAGTTTATTGGCTGGCCGGAAGGTGAACTACTATTAGCTGAAGCGACGGTCTATTGTGCGACAGCACCAAAATCTAACGCCAGCGCGAAAGGGATTTGGGCGGCGAAAGCCGATGTCGAGGCGGGACGAACTCTTGAGGTACCGGCGCACCTCAAAGACACACATTACAAAGGCAGTGAACGACTGAGCCATGGTAAGGACTACAAATACGCTCACGATTTTGAAGGGCATGTTGTTAAACAAGATTACTTGCCGGTGGCAAAGAAATACTACGAACCAGGTGATCAAGGTTTTGAGGTTCGTGTAAAAGAAAGAATGGAAAAATGGAAACAATTAGTCGCCAAGCAGCGCAGTTAATAATTGCGCTGCTATTACTGGTCAGCGTGACCGGCTGTGAAACTTTTCGCATTCCATGTCCGTGTGGAACGCAAGCGTCGGCCCGATAATGAAGCGTGAATCACGCAAACGAATGTTGGCGCACTTAGCCGAATTAGATATCGGTACAGTCCACCGGCATAGTCTTGCTGTCGCAAAACAACTAGCAACAGTACCGGCGTTTATCAAAGCGAAATCGTTGGTGGTGTATGTTTCGTTCGGCAGTGAAATCGAAACGCATGTTCTCATTCGTCAGTTACTAACGGAAGGCCGGCATGTTTGTGTGCCGGCGTTTCAGAATGGTAAATATTTTGCAGCGGAGATTGAGGATTTCGACCGGGATTTAATTACCGGTAAATTAAACATTCTCGAGCCCAAGCTTCTGCGTCACGTGCCGGTGGCTCGACCGGAGGTGTGGCTCGTGCCAGGATTGGCGTTTGACCGAAAGGGGAATCGACTAGGACGAGGGAAAGGTTACTTCGACGCTTTGCTCCAACATGCGCCCGGCATTAAAATCGCGCTGACGCACGATTCCCAGTTATTGAACGAAGTTCCAGTTGAACCGCACGACGTGCGAATGGACTTCATTGTCACCGAAAACCAAGTTGTTCAAATTCACCAGAAATCATGATTCCAATTATTATTAGCCTAATTGCTGGCATACTCATTGGTTGGGCGATTCAGCGACTCCGGGCGCAAGATCAACTTTTGAAATTACGCGAGGAGTTTGACCGGGAAACTGCAACGCGACGACACGAATTGGCTGAGTCTGAAAAACGTTTACTGCAACGCGAGAACAATCTCGACCGGAAGGTTGAGTTGCTTGACCATAAAACTGAGAACGTCGCAAAGAAGGAAGTTGGCGTTATTGAACGCGAAAAGGAACTCCACAAGCTGCATGGTGAGCTCGATACATTAAAGCACCGCTCGCAAGTAGAACTTCAGCGGCAAGCGGGATTGACCGGTGAGCAAGCAAAGGCGCTATTACTTCAGCGCACCGAGGAGGAAGCGCGTGACGATGCTGGCGCATTAACCCATCGGATTCTTGACGACGCCAAGACCAATGCTGACCGGGAAGCGCGTCGCATGATTAGCATCGCTGTTGAACGGTGTGCGGCGAGTCATATCCAGACGGCAACGAGTTGCACCGTCACATTGCAAAGCGAGGATATGAAAGGCCGCATCATCGGTCGGGAAGGCCGTAATATTCGCTCATTTGAAGCCGCGACCGGCGTTAACGTTGTAATTGATGACACACCGCTGGTAGTCGCGCTTAGTGGTTTTGATCCTGTGCGACGGGAAGTGGCGCGCCAAACTCTTGAACGCTTGATCGCTGATGGTCGCATCAATCCCGCACGGATCGAGGAAGAAGCGGGCAAAGTACGTGAAGAGCTAGAAGCGTCCATTGTAAAGTCCGGTGAGGAAGCGGTTTTTCGTCTCGGTATTCCGAAAGTTCATCCGGAGCTAATCAAACTTTTGGGGCGATTGAAATTCCGGCACAGCTTTGCACAAAATGTTCTCGACCATTCAATTGAGGTTGCCACGCTGGAAGGAATGCTGGCCGCCGAAATCGGCTTGAGTCAGCCGCTTGCCAAACGCGTTGGACTTTTCCATGATATTGGCAAGGCGGTGGATCACGATGTGGAAGGTTCACATGCGGCTATCGGCGCGGAATTACTTCGCAAATACGGTGAACCGGAGGAAGTTTATCAAGGCGTCGCCTCACATCACCACGAAGCCGAGCCGGTCACTATCTACGGCATTCTTGCCAGTGCCGCCGACGCCATCAGCGCCTCCCGGCCCGGCGCACGCAGTGAAAGTATGGAGCTTTACCTACAACGTCTCGAAAAATTGGAAACTGTTGCCAACAACTTTGCTGGTGTAGAAAAAAGCTATGCGCTCCAAGCTGGTCGTGAGATTCGTGTTTTCGTCGAACCCAGCCGCATCAATGACACCGAAGCGATGATTCTTGCGCGCAACATCAGCCGGAAAGTCGAACAAGAATTGCAATACCCCGGTCAAATCAAAGTGACTGTTATTCGTGAAACTCGTTGTGTAGAGTATGCCAAATGAACATTCTTTTTATCGGTGACATCGTCGGAAAACCGGGACGACAAGCGGTGGCGGCATTACTGCCAAGTCTCAAACGCGAACACCATCTCGACTGCGTTATCGCTAATGGTGAAAATGCCGCGCATGGCTCTGGCATGACAACGGCGACGGCTAAGGAGTTATTAGCAGCCGGCATAGATGTGATTACCACCGGTGATCATGTTTGGGATCAAAAAGGATTTGAAGAGGAGATTGAAAATCTGCCACAAGTCATTCGCCCAGCAAATATGGCAACGTCTGCACCCGGGCGCGGTTCGGTAGTGATTAACATCGGTGACAAAGCGCGCGTCGGTGTGTTGAATTTGCAAGGCCGGGTGTTTATGCCGGCGACCGATTGCCCGTTTCGAGCCGCGCAAACTGAAGTGGCGAAACTGCGCCGGCAAACAAACATGATCGTCGTTGATTTGCATGCGGAAGCGACCAGCGAAAAGATTGCGATGGGGCGCTATCTTGATGGTCAAGTTAGTCTTGTCGTCGGCACACACACGCATGTTCAAACTGCTGATGAACAAATCCTGCCGAAAGGAACAGCGTATCTTACCGACGCTGGTATGTGTGGACCGCATGACTCGGTACTGGGACGTGATGTCAACATGGTGATTCGTAAGTTTGTCTCCGGGATGCCGCAACGCCTCGAAGTCGCCACCGGTAAGGTTGAATTATGCGGTGTGGTAGTGGAGATGGATGAGCTTACTGGGTTAGCGCAAAAGATTATTCGAGTTCGGATACCCTACGCACTATGAGGCTGCACGCAAAGTGGGTGTTGCCGATTGATGCGCCGCCGATTGAGAATGGCGTCGTCGAAATTACCGGCGACACCATTACTGCGGTTGGCCAACTCGCCGGGCCGAACCGTGATCTTGGCGATGTGGTGTTCTTACCAGGATTGATTAACGCGCATTGCCACTTTGATTACACGCAAATAGCGGTGCCGTACCGGGAAAGTTTCACGGAATGGATTCGTGACATTGTCGCCGAAAAAGCAAAGCAGACACCCGCCGATTATCTGGCTGGGATTCAAGCTGGAATGAAACTGGCGCTACACGCCGGCACCACGACGGTGGTGAATATTGAATGTTTTCCAGGATTAATTCCACAGTTACCGGCATCACCCTTGCGAGTGATTTGGTGTCCAGAGTTGATTGATCTGGTCAAGCGACCAGAGTTACCGGCTGATGGTATGGGGTTATCGCCGCATGCGCCGTACACCGCGAGTGCGGAACTTTACCGGCGCTGCGCGCAGTCGAGACGGTTCATCACCACGCATGTTGCGGAAAGCATCGAGGAAGATGAAATGTTCCGGCAGGGCAGAGGAAAGTTGTATGACGCGTTCCGACAACGCGGACGCGATATGTCGGACTGCGGACGGATCGGTCCGGTCGAACTGCTGCACAGCTACGGCGTGTTGGGTGGGAATTGTTTGGCAGCGCATGCGAATTGCTTGACGGCTGAGGATGTGCGATTACTCGCGGAGACGGGAACGAGTGTGGTCCATTGTCCGAAGACGCACCGGTATTTCCAGCGCGCACCGGCTCCAGTGGCGGCATTGCTAGCGGCCGGCGTAAATGTTTGTTTAGGAACCGACAGTTTGGCCAGTAATGACACACTCAATATGTTTGCCGAAATGCGTGAACTGGCGCGAGGATTTCCGGATTTGTTACCAGCGCAGATTGTTGCGATGACAACCGCCAATGCAGCAAAAGCTTTGAATCAATCCGATCGTCTTGGCAGGATTGCGGAAGGATCAGTTGCTGACTTGATCGCTGTACCGATGGATGGCCATGCCGATCCTTACGAGGCGGTTGTGTTGGCAGAGAAACCAGTCGCGTTTATGATGCTTAACGGATGTCAAATCTGAACGACCAACTTAGTGCCGATCTGGAGCAACTTCGTGTCGCCGGCCTTTACCGGCAATTTCGCGACATTGCCGGTGCGCAAGGCCCGCGTGTGAACATTGGCAGGCGCGAACTACTTAACTTTTCGAGTAATGATTATCTTGGACTCGCAAACGAGCCGCTGCTGAAACGCGCTGCAACCGACGCCATCACTCGCTGGGGTGTTGGTGCCGGTGCATCCCGGTTTGTCTGCGGCAATTTGGAACCGTACCTGTTGTTGGAGGAGAAACTCGCCTGTTTCAAAAACAAAGAAGCCGCGCTTGTCTTTGGCTCCGGTTACGCGGCGAATGTCGGCACGATTACTGCGCTCGCCGGTGACGATGATATTTTGATTCTCGATAAACTTGATCACGCCAGCATCATTGACGGTGCCCGACAGAGCGGCGCAGCGATTCGAGTTTATCCACATCGCAATCTCCGGAAGCTCGAAGAAATCCTCCAGCAATCCCAATCATACCGGCGGCGATTAATCATTACCGAAACTGTTTTCTCAATGGATGGCAATCTTGCGCCGTTAGCGGAGATTGTCGAGCTCAAGGAAAAGTATGCAGCATGGTTGATGATTGATGAAGCGCATGCCACCGGTCTGTTTGGAAAATACCAACGCGGACTAGCCGAGCAACTTGGGGTGGAAAATAAAATCGAAATTACGCTAGGAACATTGAGCAAGGCGTTGGGTTGCGCCGGCGGATTTGTCGTCGGTTCGCAGACCTTAATTGATTTACTCCGCAATCGAGCACGCAGTTTGATTTATTCGACGGCATTACCGCCTTCCGTCTGTGCTGCGGCAGCAACGGCAGTGAGCTTTGTAACGAGCGAAGCCGGCGCAGAACGTTGTGAGCGACTGTGGGACAATGTCCGTACGCTGGGCGCACAAAGCCCGATTCATCCGGTCATTGTCGGTGATGAAAGGGCTGCGATGGAGTTAGCCGGTAAGCTATTTGATGCCGGTATTTTTGTACCGGCAATCCGGTATCCTACGGTTCCAAAAGGGAAAGCCCGGTTGCGTGTCACCGTTTCAGCAGCGCACACGGTAGCCGATGTTCAACAATTTCTGAAGGTTTATGCAACACTCACTCGCTGACGCCGACCACCGGTATCTTTGGCATCCATTTACGCAGATGAAACAATGGGTGGCTGAGGAACCGGTCATTATTGAAGCGGGACAGGGAGCTGTGCTACGCGACGTGACCGGCAAGGAATACATCGACGCAAATTCTTCCATCTGGACAAATCTCCATGGCCACCGGCATCCAAAAATCACGCAAGCGATTAAAGATCAACTTGACCGGATTGCGCATTCATCATTTCTCGGTTTGTCGAATGTGCCAGCCATCGAACTAGCAGAACGATTGAGCAAGTTAACCGGTTTACCTCGGGTATTTTATTCCGATGACGGTTCGACAGCGATGGAAGTTGCCATCAAAATGACGCTGCAATACTGGCAACATCGCAACCAACCACACCGGAAGAAGTTCATCGCATTTACTGATGCTTACCACGGCGATACCATTGGCGCGGTGAGTATTGGTGGTATTCAGCTATTTCATCAGACATTTCAACCGCTAACGTTTGAAGTTTTACGCGCCGGTAATATTGCAGAACTAAAAAAACTTTTATCCGATGAGATTGCCGGTGTTTGCATTGAGCCGTTAATTCAAGGCGCAGCCGGAATGCGACTCTGGCCATCTGGAATGTTGCGTGCGGTTCGACAGCTTTGCAGTCACACCTTACTAATTGCTGACGAGGTCATGACCGGTTTCGGACGGACCGGTAAGATGTTCGCCTGCGAACACGAAGGTGTGAAGCCTGACCTGATGGCAGTGGCAAAAGGTATCACCGGCGGCTATCTGCCATTGGCGGCAACGTTGGCGACTGAGGAAATCTTCAATGCGTTTCTCGGCGAGTACACGGAGTTTAAGACTTTTTTTCACGGCCACAGTTACACCGGCAATCAACTCGGCTGTGCAGCGGCATTGGCAAATCTCCAGGTGTTTGAGGATGAAAACGTGCTGAAAAAACTACAAGCCAAGATTGGCGATTTGCAATCCCGATTGGCGATGTGCCGACGACTACCGGGTGTCGTGGATGCCCGACAATGCGGCTTCATTGGTGCGATTGAAGTTGGCCCTTACCGGGTGGAAGAACAAATGGGGGTTAAGATATGCCGATTGATG
Organism: uncultured Verrucomicrobiota bacterium; assembly: GCA_903847335.1. GTDB lineage: Bacteria > Verrucomicrobiota > Verrucomicrobiia > Palsa-1439 > Palsa-1439 > CAINDI01. The sequence goes on from CAINDI010000069.1 coordinate 7,796, forward strand.
AGCGAGCGGGGAGTACTGACTCGTCCGATTGGTAATGTCATTGTCATCATGCCGCCGTATTGCATCACCGGCGAGCAATTGGATAAAATCTTTGACGCGCTTGCGCAGTCGCTAGTCACAATTATTACTTAAATAGATGGCGTAGAACTCGAAGATTTTCGACATCTTCGAGTAAATCTGGACCTTTCGGAGTTTCTAAGACCATCAACAAATTACTCCATCGCTCGTCACGGAGTACATTCCGAAAAGCCGGTAAGCCAATACAACCTTTGCCAATTTGCTCATGCCGATCGACGCGTGAGCCGAGTGGTTTTTTTGAGTCATTAAGGTGAAATGCCACAATGCGGTTGCAGCCGAAAGTTTGCTCCATTTCGGAAACAGTTAACCGATAACCTTTCATGGTACGAATGTCATAACCGGCAGCGAAAATGTGGCACGTATCTACGCAAACAGCCAAACGCGACGGATGTTTTGAGAGTTCAATAATGTTCGCTATTTCTTCAAATCGGTGTCCAAGACAGGAACCTTGTCCGGCGGTGGTTTCCAAAGCAATTTTAACCGGACTATGTTTTGTAGCGGCGAACACCTCATCAAGACTTTGGGTTGCGTCGTGCATATTTCCTTGTGCGCCGGGATGCAAAACAATGAATGGAAGTCCTAGCACCGTGGCACGATTAATTTCGTCGATGAGAGCGATAATCGACTTACGGCGAAACACTGGATTCATCGAGGCCGGATTGATTAGGTACGAACTATGCGCAAATGCCAGTAGGTTATGCTGACGGAAGCGAGCAATCTCATCGGTTGCGAGTGGCTTACCGGCCCATTGCATATTATTTTTCAGAAAAATCTGGACAACCTCACAGCCAATGGACGCGCCGCGTTCAAGCGCGCGGTCAACTCCGCCGGTAATTGACATATGAGCACCCAGTCTTGGCATGGCTTGATTATCTAAGAAAGCAGTGGTAAAAACCAGATATGAAAAAACTTCTTTTCGGAATCCTAATTGCGTTAGTCGCACTGCTAGTGATTGGCGTTCTCTCTCGGAACTTTATTGCCCGCAAGTCGGTTGAGGTGGGCGTCAGAGAGCTTACCGGGTTTCCATTGGAAATTGGCGCAGTTCAGGTTGGTTTGTTTAACAGCCAATTTGAAGTGCATGACCTCAAGCTCATGAACCCATCAGAGTTCGAAGATAGCCGGTTTGTGGATTTGCCGCTGTTCCATGTGAGCTACGATTTAAGTTCAATGCTTCACGGAGTTCCGCATATCAAGGAATTGGTGGTCAACATCAAAGAAGTGGTAGTTGTAAAAAATTCGAAAGGTCAATCGAATGCGAATGTCATTCAAGACAAGTTAGCACCGGCGAGTAGCTCGACAGGGAAAGATTCTCAGTCGGCCACTCCTGCAAAAAAGGCGTCTTACCGGGTGGATCTAATGCGCATTCATATCGGAACTATTGTGCTGAAGGATTTCTCCAAAGGTGGTCAGCCGACGGAACGAAAAATTAATCTCAATCGCGATGTAACGTTTGAAAACATTTCAGAATCAACGAGCGTTTCAGCATTGGTGATGAAAGTTGTTTTTGGTCAGTTAGGCGACGTGGCTGGTGGACTTATCAAGGGTGGCGCTGCTGCTGTCAAAGATGTCGGTCAGACATTACAGAAGACCGGCAAAGGTTTATTCGATAACCTGAAGAAAGTTGTCCCACAGCAATAGGCTGGTCAAAAATCACGAACTTGCCGGAGCGCTTCGTAGAGGACAATGGCAACGCAGTTGGATAAATTTAAGCTCCGTGTCTGGGGATTAAACTGTGGAATTGCGACGACTGAATCCCGGTATCTTTCCAATAACGAGACCGGCAAGCCTGCTGACTCTCGACCAAAAACCAGGTAATCACCGGCGCGATATTGCACCCCGGTATAAAGCCGTTCAGTTTTATTCTCGACGAGAAAGACTTGAGCTGTGGTCGGTATTTTTGAGTTTAGCTCTTCCCATGACTTCCAAGACTTCCAGATGACGTACTGCCAATAATCCATTCCCGCGCGTTTTAGTTCCCGGTCATCGAGACGGAACCCCAGAGGTCCAACTAAATGCAACATCGATCCGGTCGCAGCACATAGTCGCGCCACGTTGCCGGTGTTCGGAGGAATTTCTGGTTCAACAAGGACGATATTCATTAAAAATTAAGGGCGGGAACTCTTGTTCCCGCCCTGGTGTTAGTTCGTTTTTTCCTACTTTGCTTTCGCTAAACGAGCCGCGACAGCATCCCAGTTGATAACATTCCACCACGAGCCGACGTAGTCAGCCCGGCGGTTCTGATATTTGAGATAGTAGGCGTGCTCCCAAACATCACAAGTCAAGAGAGGCACATCACCGGCGGTCAATGGATTTGCAGCGTTACCGGTTTGAACAACCGCTAATGTGCCCTCTTTCTTTTTAACCAACCAGCCCCACCCAGAACCGAATTGCGTTACCGAAATTTTGGAAAGCTGATCTTTGAAACCAGCAAAATTTCCAAATGATTTTTCGATGGCGGCAAGTAATTCGCCCTTGGGTTCACCGCCACCGTTCGACTTCATGCTTTCCCAGTAGAAAGTGTGATTCCAGACTTGAGCAGCATTGTTAAATACCGGCCCCTGAGCCTTCAGGATAATTTGCTCTAACGATGCATCGGCAAATTCCGTACTGGGCACAAGTTTGTTGAGATTGTCGGCGTAGGTTTGGTGGTGTTTACCGTAGTGAATACTGATGGTAGTCGCATCAATATGTGGCTCAAGTGCGTCGAGTGAGTAGGGGAGTCTTGGGAGTTGATGAGTCATTTTGAGTTCCTTTCGTTTGTTTGATATGTCAACCGGCGGTCAACGTAGACCGACAATGCCCACTTGTCAACGCGCGGCCTTGCTATACCAATGTTCACAATATTTCTTGTCGCGAATTTTCTTCTGCAATCCAAATCCGAAGCCAATTAGCTTGGCGAGCATTTCCCACAATGGGGTCTGGTCAAGTTTGCGCGTCGAGGTGATAATCCAGCCTTTATGAAGTAGCTCAAACTTTTGCCCGCGCGGCCGGCCGATTTTCTTGAGCGCATAGGCTAATTGTACATCTTCCGCGGCAAAAATCGTTTCATCAAATCCACCGAACGCCTCGAAATCAACCTTTCGGCAATGCATCATGCCGACACCGACCCGACTGCACCACACATAAATACCCCAGAGCAGAAAAAAGAATCTAACCTTTAAACTTCGCGTTGCCGGTTCAATCCATGTCCCGCCGCCAACAATTCGCGAATCTTCAAGGTGGTCATGGATGAGAACGAGTAAGTTTTCGGTGACTTCATTGTCTGCATCACAAAAGGCAAGATATTTACCGGTAGCCGCTTTCACACCGGTATTACGAGCTTTACCAATGTTATTGACCGGTTCAAAAACCACCGTTGCACCACCTTGTTGAGCAATTGCACCGGTGCGGTCAGAACTATTATTGTCGACGACGAGAATCTCGGCAATCGCACCACGTTCGCACTCATATACCGCCATCGCACGCCGCAAAGAAGCAATTGTACGACTGATCAACCTTTCTTCGTTCCAAGCCGGAATGATTACCGACAAAGTCACATTGCTCATTTGAAAATTTGTAACTTACTTCTCGCTCGTCGGCCGTTCCGCCTCATCAATCAGCATGACCGGAATGCCGTCACGAATCGGATAACGCAACCCGCACTGTGGATTAGTGCAAATAATCCAGTCTCCTTCGAGTTTTACCTCGGTCTTGCATTTCGGACAGGCAAGAATTTCGAGCAATTCTTTATCAATCATTGAATATCTCCCGCCGCTTGTGCGGCTTCGTTGTAAACATTTTTCACCGGTACACCCACGTTAGTGGCGACACGCCGGCACGATTCAAACTCCGGCGAGCACTGCACCACCTTACCAGCCAACCTGCCAATTTTCACGGAGATTTCACCAAATCGAGTCTTAACCAAAATAATCTCTCGCGCCAATTTACGCCGTCGCACCTCGTGAATCCGCACTCCGAAACTAGTCGTATGCGTCATCACTAATTCTGCCACTCGGTCGACATCGTCAGCCGCACATAAAACCGTTAGCAATGTACCGGGCCGATTCTTCTTCATTTGTACCGGCGTCCAAAACACATCCAACACACCGGTCGCCAACAATTGTTCCATCACTTCACTGAAAAATTCTGGATTCATGTCGTCAATGTTTGTCTCGATGACCGCTACTGTATCAGCATCCGGTGATTCCGTTGTTTGACCGAGTACAGCACGTAAAACATTGGGCAACCCCGGCAAGTCGCGTGTCCCGGCACCATAACCGACTTTTTCAATCAGCATCGTCGACATCGAACCATACCGGCTACAGAACTCAGACAACAATGCCGCGCCAGTCGGCGTCACTAACTCGGCAATCACATCCGAAGGTATCACCGGTACCCCGCGCAATAACTCTAGCGTTGCCGGCGCTGGCACCGGAAATTTTCCGTGTGCCGTCTCAACAAATCCTGAACCGCAGGGCAGGGGACCAGCTTCCAAAGTATCGACACCAAGTAATTCCAGCGCGATACAGACACCGACGATATCCACGATGGAATCAACTGCGCCGATTTCGTGAAAATGGATTTTTTCTAATGGAACCCCGTGAATCTTTGCCTCAACCTCGCCCAGTCGACGAAACACATTGACTGCTCGATGCTTGACTGACTCCGTCAATGCGCTACCGGTAATCATCCTGGCAATCTCTGTAAAACCCCGATGTTGGTGTTGCTGTTGGCGTTCTTCTCGGCACTCAAATTTTGTCGCAGTAATATTTTGCTTCATTACGCGGTGTGTTGCGATGGCATAACTAGGCAGCGGCAGCTTGGTGAACTCGTGTCGCAACAAATCCTCGGTTACACCTAAATCAATCAATGCACCTAAGAGCATGTCGCCGCTAATACCAGCAAAGCAGTCAAGATAGAGGATTTTCATTCGATATTGAAACAGTAGCGTTCGAAACTTGTTGCGTCAACAGGTCGAGAATATTAAACGTCGCACAATAGCGGTTATATCTAATGTGCGCATGAAGGTCTTTTACGCCCGGACCGCAAAATGGTCAACAACTATTTTTTCAGAAAAGAATTAAAAGACCCGGAGGCTTTTAGTGATGATGGGCTTTTAAGTTCCGAATTCATTCCGCACGTCTGCGGAATTCTGAACAGTCAAGACCCGCCTTGTGCCCCTTGAATTCCATCTGTTAGGAACCGCAGAGACCGCTCTGCGCGGTAACAGCTTTAAGACTTTTTGATGAAATCCACATACCGCACAACGCCGTTATGAAATCTCACCGCCGCCACTTTTTCAGAAAGTCCGACGACCGTACCCCACTTGGAGACGCCACCAAGAACGTATTCGCAGACATCAGACGCGACCACAAACCCCCGCGAATCCTTAGAAAGATACTGAAACGTTTCCTCGCGATGAAGTGTCCCATCTTCCCACAGTTGCCAGATCGGTTTGACCGTCGGCGCCGAAGCCACCGCTTGAACCGCCATATTCGTATTACCGACCGTCCCGCTAATTGTCTGAAATGGATTCCCCTTCCCCCACGAACTAAAAACTTTGCAGCCGCCAACAACCGCGCCGAGCAGACAGAGGACCATGACTACGATATACATTTTTGAGACCTTTCGTTTGATTTTGACTGGCGTGCCGCGCACATAATCCAAGCGCGGGAAGGTGGTTTGGTAAATTGCGTTAGTATCGTACAGCGCGAAAATTCGCTTGCTCTTAGTCCAGAATTTCCGTTGCAAAACCGTTTTCCCATCGTAGTCGAGCTGGATCTGCATGATCTGTTTGAAAGGCCATTTGATGCCGAGACCGGGGATACGGAACTTCTCCATGTCGCGGAACCGCCAGACGAACTGGATGAGGCGCATGAATTGTTTATCGAGGTTGGCTGCCGCTTGCGTGATGAAAATAATATCGGTTTTATATTTTCGCGATTGCGTGAGAAAATTGAGTAGCTCTCGTTGAGTGTTGGCCGTTTGCGACCAGTCGCGAGCATTAAACCACAAATGCGCTTCATCAATAACCACGAGCGAGTTTGAAGGCGTGAACCGGTGGAAATTATGAATCTTTTCATCATCGAGAAATTGGAATTGTCGGTCGTCGAGTTCCATGCGCCAGTGTTGCCGCACGTATTTTTTGACTTCTTCCCACTTAATGGCCACGTTTGAAAATACCGTCGCGCCCGCGCACCAAGCGTCCAACATCCGCAGGACGGCCGAGATTGTTTTACCGCCGCCAAGTCGCCCTTCGTAACATTCAATCATTTCCCCTTTCTCAGTTAACGGTGGGAATCCATGACTTTATGAACCGATAAGAAGTTGCGACAATCCACAGAATCGACATCGCCGAGCAGACGACGAACGCTTCTTGAACTGGAAGAACGTAATTTGCGATTGCCAGATAAGGCGCAGCGTAATCCCATCCAGTTGAAATATACGCAGCCGAGAAAGAAGGAACCGCCAAAGAGGCGACTTTCGTGGTGAGAATAAGAAGCGAACTACAGACATAATCCATGAGTGGCTTAATATACGTCAGCGCGAAGGTAATCAGAGCGATGAGAAACTTCATGCTTTGAAGTTGCAACGAACCCCAAGAATGGAAGTAATCAACGAACTTATCCCACAGTGAACCGATACTCATCATGCAATGGCACTCCGAATGATTTTGACAGACTGAAACCACGCCCAAATGCCGAGCGCCATTGTGGCAGCAGCTCGAAACGCCGAAATCACGCCCGCGTGTTGGCTTAGATCTACGTGAAGGAAGGTGGTGCTGCCGAGGATTTCCACGTTTCCAATCGGAATATCCGATTGCACCCCAACCGTACCGAAAGTCAAAGAACCGATATTTGGCAAGGCAGTTGAAAGATTATTAAGTGCTAAAGCGGGATTACCCCAACCGTTTGTTGCGTTAGAAATTTCTGACAGAGTCCCAAAATCAGGCATTGTGGACGTTGAATCACCCGCCAGATTATTGATTGCGTCCACGATATCTTTGGAAGATTGCTGAACGGCTGCGACCGTCCCAGAAGCCCCACCACTCACCGCAGCTTGCAAAGCAGGCATATTTGCAATATTGAACGCGTTGCTCGAAACTTGCTGTTGAGGCGAAGAAGGATTCGCGAGCGAATTGCTTGAGGTATTCGGTGGCGTGATGTTACCCGCCGAGTTTATCTGATTCCCATGCGAAGCGACTTGCAAGAGACCATCACCAGACCCATCAGGAGTATAAACATTGACTCCATCGCCCTCGTAATGCACATAAGTTGCAAGGCCAGTAACACCAGTTGCGAAGCCCTCAGTCCAGACACCATTGGAGCAATACCAATAGTGGACAGCTTTCGCGACACCATTGACAATTTGATAAGTATCGGCCATCACACCTTGAGCCGCTACACACTGGGGGCAGGATTGCGTCAGGGTCAAAGGAGACCCGTTAGAGCAAACCGTCATGCTAGTCCAGCCAGTCCAACTAACACCGTTCAGATTGACGTTACACGTTGAATTAACAGATATCGTTTGACCATCGGTACACGTAGGGAAACAAGATCCAGTCCGTTGCGACTGCGAAATTGACCCGATTCTAGTATCGAACTTGTCCGTTCGACACCAGCGAAACGAGACAACGATATTTTTACCGTTCACCGCAGGCGGTAAAGTCGCAGTGAAGGTCGCAGTGCCATAGTTATAATGTGGCGTAACCGTAATTGTCTGACCGCCCGACCCCATGTTAACGGCTACCGTAATAACTTGATTGGTGTTCTCTGGAGATTGAATAATAATTTCACCACCCGCCCAATCAAAAAAGATTCCATCGCCGTTAAAACCAGCCGGCCCCGCATAAACGGCAGTCGTTGATTCAAAAATACAAGTGACTTTGCCGATACCAGTCGTGGAAGTGCAACTAGCTGGACTGGCATTTGTGTTCGAGTAACAGTATTGCGCTTGAGAGACCGCAGGAAAGGCCAAAAGACAAGCTAGAAGCCCCCACCCTGCCATTTGTTTTAGTGTCTTCATGGCTTTATGGCCGCGAAAACGCCTAGAGCCAAAAGTTCGCCAGCGATGAAGGCGAGGATCCACAGGACAGGATCCACAGAACCGCCGGCAGTAACTTGAACGAGTTGAACGATATTTGTTTCCATAGCGATAATCTCCGAAGGAGAGACAAGGTCTAGAAACTTGCCACCCCATACGGAAACGACCGCTTAACCAGCTTTGGTAAAAGCCTTTTTTACGAGGCGATACACAACGAAGCCAGTGGCCACTCCCAAACAGGCCACGAGGATGACGCCAATCGCAGTACCGATTGAAGTCAAAGAACTTGTAACAGCCGTTTGCAGTGTGCTGGTGATGTCACCATCCGCGAACACCGAGCCAGCCGCCAAAACCGCACCACCTAAGATTGCAATTTTCTTGAACATTTTCTATTTCACCCCCTTTCATTTTTGTTAGTTTTTCGACCTACTTATCAAAGATTATCTAAAGATTTTACCGTCCACTTGTAAGTGAAAAAGGCGCAGACGATAGCCATGCAAATGTCGAGAATGACTAAAAGAGTTACGCCAAAAGTAGAAAAGAAATTTAGCACATTAGACGTTAAAGTTTCCAAAGTTGAAGGCGACGGTGGTGCATCCGCGAACACCGAACCAGCCACCAAAACCGAACCAGCAAGAATTGCAATTTTCTTAAACATTTTTTTCACCCCCCTTTAATTTTTGTTAGTTTTTCGACCTATTAAGTTTTATAAAACGCATTACGAATGAGTTTCAGCGCGATAAAAAGGCTAACGAGAATTACCGCAATGCCGAGCAGGGCCGCCAAGACTTGCAAAACCGCAGTTAAAGTTTCACCAATGTTCGCACTCAAAATGTCCAGGAGTGATGTTGGTGCAGGCGGTGAAGGATCAAGACTAGAGAGGCCAGCTTGCGCCAGTAAAGGCGATATGTTTTGAGACCAAGATGAATCCGTACCAGCCGAAGCAGCAAAAGCCAGAGCTTGAGCAGGTGTAGGTGTAATCCAAATAACGCCAGAAGGGTCACCAAAATCTGCCGACCAAGAGGAATAATATTGCCCCCCTTGGTTATAGGAATCTGAAGAAACATAAAAAGAACTCGCACTAGTGGGGGTAACAATGGTTTGGTTTGCGTATTGGTCCATAATAAAAAAACCCTGCGAAGTTGCAAAAATTTGTATTCCTTGACCATCCGTTGAAATAAATCCATTAACGTTTAAAGATGGAACCCAATCTTGAGAAAAGACAGAGCCAACCGTAAATAAGAGAGCCAAAATTAAGATTTTGTTTTTAATAGTTTTATTACTCCGATGCCGAAAGTGAAAAGGCTTTAACGATTGCGAGATAGCCAAAAACGGCGATCCACATGGTACCGACCGATGCGAACCCAACCGCCATGCCAGAAAGTATTAAAGTTTGATAATCCATCAGACATTCCTTCCATTGAAGAACTCCGAAAGCTTTTTGAAAATGTAAGACGACGTCTTGACGACGAGATAAAAGGCAATCATGCGAAGGCAGACAGGAATTACCCAACTCATATTTGCCCCCGCAGATTAGCAACTTGCACTTGTGCATGACTTGTCATGCCCAAAGAATGGCAGGATTCAGAAAATCCCGCTAGTGCAGGAGATGTGATTAGATGTGCAGACTATTTTGAGGAAGAAACTAGAGCTTTTACGAGGGAAGAAAGCTCACTCGGTGAATAAGCTTGCCGAACTGGCACACGCAAAATTTTAATTCCCGCTTGACATAAACTAACATCTTTTACGTCATCGCTTTGCTTCCGATCTGGCAGAGCGTGTGATGAATCGTCTAACTCGATTGCTAAGACGACTTGAACAGTTTGACGGTCACACAGGACAAAATCTAAATGCTTTCGATCAACCCGATTGAGTAACCGTTGCCGGTCACCAGCAGACAATCCGCGAATCGGTTGCACAACATCCGACAGCCGAACCTTAGAGAACACCACAAAGTCATTCCCGACCGCTTGCAGTAGCACACCATAAAAGGAACGTTCCGCCGCCGTCAGAAAATCTTTGCGTCGTTCATAGGAAACACCAGCGACAACAGAACCCCCCTTGCCTTTTGAATTGAGAATGGGAAGAACGAATTTGACCAAAACAAAGAAGAAAAAGACTGCTATTAATAGAAGAAATACTTGCACACCAAACGAGATAACGAATGCCGCAGACGTTGTCACGTCTTTTCCGTTACACATCCGGGCACACCTCTTCTTCAAGCTGCCCTACGAGGCTGGGCGGGGCATCGGCTAAAGCCGACGCACCCGCCCGCGCCCCGCAGGGAACCCGAAGTCTTACGAGGAAGGCCAGTAATAACCTTGTTTGTGCTAGTTAAACGCCTCGTCTTGGCTCTGCACCATATTTGCTAACCAAATCTGCCGCCCCTCAAAGCCGACACCCTCAATTAGCTCAGGCCGCAACCAAAACAACTAACTAGCTACCGGTTCAGCACCGGCCATTATTTTCCTCGCGCAAGCTGCATGCGCCATCCCAATACGTTCTGCGCTTTCGATTACACGAAACACAGACCGAGACAGCGTCACTGAATCGGACAAGTTGAATTTTCGCAATTCGTACTCGTTCGCCCCAAGCGTCCCCGATAAGAGACACTTGGTGACGTACTCCACACCAGCTTTTGTGCGGTCGTATGCCCGAATCTTTGATAACGCACCGAGACCCGAAAAACCCGCCCACTTATATTCGAGCGTATGCGCTAACGTAATCACATTGCTTGCCAGTGTCCCTCCCAATAAGTAGTGGAAGTGAAACCGACCGAACATTTCCCCAAGCTCAGGACGCAATGCAATCAAGAGCTGACCGTAGGGACGGTTGACAAGTTTGGCAGCCTGATAAAAATGCGCCCAAGCCATGCCAAACGCTCGTTTCGTGGGTGGGACAGACTTTGTAAATGTCAAAGTACCAAATAAGTCCCAATTAATGCGCGCCAACGAATAAGCATAGTTGTCAACCACTTCAGGCATCGTTACTCCTCGACGGAGACAATCGCGCCTTTAAGTACCGGACCGCGTGGAGTCGCCAGAATGCTGTGAACACCGATGTTCACTTCCCGCCGCTCCAACTTGCCCCAATACTTTGTTTTTTCTTCCGGTGTCAGCCGATAAGGCAGCATTCCACGATAGGAATGTTCCGCAGGCTCCGACATGTCGATCAGATCCACGTCAAAGGATTCACCAGACGGCTTCTCACCTTTGGCTGGCCACTTGTTATAAACCTCTTTATGAACCATGAATTTACTAACCATTTTGCTACCTCGTTTTCTCGCCACGGTGGGAAGAGAGGCCAGAGTTTGTTTGACTCGGACTTTTACCCTCTTCCCGTTCCGTGGTCGAAATTGTTAAATTGTAGAGTCGTTGCGAGTGCAAAAAAGGAAGGACCGTGCCGTCGTAATCGCAGCAAAAATTAAAAGGTGAAAGACAGACCGGGCAAGTGTGCATAACTAGATAATTGTATTTTTTCATTTACAATTCCGGAGGATGTAAGCGATTGTAAAACCGGTCCCAACCAAAAACAACCCGACCGCTAGAACGCAATCAGCCACCCGGCAAGAACAAGATTCTTTTCGAGTGAGATTTTTCACGATTGCACCACCAGCTGAAAAAACTGTTGTCGTCGCCATTTCACACGAGAAGTCAAATAAACCCGGTCAAAACGCGCGACGGCAAAACGCCGTGAATGCCCCAGAAACTTGCCAAGCGACACGACCCGCGCATCGATGCCAGCCACCCGGAGCCGGTGCGCTTGGGATTCCAGCCAGATCAAATCCGAAGGCGGAAGCCAGCGAGTTATCCGATTTTGTTCAAACGGTGAATCACACTTCCCACGCATAGCAGTTTTCCTCTCGGTTGGTTGTTAATGAAACAGCAGGCAGGTTAGAAAAAACTTGATAGAGAACTTGCCGATTGTGAATCTCAGCTTGCGCGTCCCCTAAGCATTCGGAAAGGATAAGAATAAAACGGAGATCAGCTTCACTGATACCAGCAGGATAATCACAGACGATGCGAGCGAAATAGCCCGCCATCGGTTTACCAAAACCGCGCTCTACTAGCTTGGCAGCGAGTAGATTTTGAAGCTCTAAAGAATGTTGTTTTTTGTGCATAGCAAATTGATGCTATCGCACAAAAGATGACCGAAACTTTATCTACTAGCGGTTATATCTAATATATGGTGCGTCTGAGGTTTTTATGCACGCCAGTTTTCTGTTTCGAATTTTTCGTCTGGCAGTATCATCGAAAACGCTCCTACCTCAGGGTGACGCTCGTGATCAATGTTGCCGGTGACGATTTGGATGAAAAACAATACCGGCTGATGTGGTTGCCAGCCGAGTTTTACAAACGAAAAGGCTAGCTCGATAATTTTGTTATATCGAATGTCAGGAACATCATCCACCGGTACTCCGTTGATTGAAAGTTGACCTATGACCACGCCGCTGGTTAAGTGCGAAACATCAAGCACGGCAGCTTGTGGTTGGAGAAAATTAACCCGAAGGCCGATATTTGGCGGTATTTCAATGCCTTTTTTAAAATCAAGGCGCAAAAATATTTTCTCAACGCTAAAACCAAACTGGATGCTTTCGATGAGACGTTCGGCTTGGTACATCGCGCCCATCGCGCGACCAGCTTCGTAAACACCGGCACCAGTCCACTCGTAAAACGACGTAATCTGACCATCGATGACCGGTTGAATTAAATCCGTTGGCGGCTGTATTTCACCGACAACCTCGGAGCGACAAATGTGAACCCTTAATGAGGCCGGAATCGGCACACCGCAGATATTATAGACATTTTGAAGATGCGTGCGAAATAGTTCGTCAAACAGCAAATCGTTGTCCGTCATGAAATCGTCGCCGTACCACCAAAACCAATCGCTACCTTCGGCAGCGTAAATCTCATTCAGCGCACGCTGCTGCTGATCAGTCGTTAATTCGCCACGATTAATTTTAGATTGGAGAAAAGCGCGAGTCTGACCGAGTAATTCCCAGCCCCGATTGTCTTCCGGATGGCCAATCCAAATTTTGAAATTGGCGTTAATCCACGAGCCGGTATGCAATGTTGGTATGGTGGTAGTAGTCGGCGGGTGCTCGGTAAGATACTCATGAATTGTCGTCGCATGTAAATCGGGATGCTTGGCAATCTGCTCGTATAATTCACGGAGAAAAGCTTCACCGCCATCCGGAAAATGTTCCCACGCATTTTCACCATCCAACACGACAGCACAAAGCGGTTCTCCCCTTCCCTGCAAATTGCGGGCAATCCGCTCAAAATGATTAACCATGAATGCCGCCGCTGTCGCCGGCGTATTGCGCGATGCAGTGAACCCAACAAAATCACTGAGCGCCCGCTCCCGGAAGATACCGCAAACATTGGCCTCGCCGAAACTGATCCGGTGCGCTTGAAAAAGCTGATCACGATGATCGGCGCTCATACCGGGATTGCTCGCAGCAAGACTGCGCCAGAGAATTTCCTCGTCGGTAGCAAACCACTCGAACCCGAGTTCTTGCAAGACCGGAATCAGTTCTGGACAGACGGAACCTTCCGACGGCCACAAGCCACGTGGCGGTGTGCCGAAAGTTTTTGTGTGAAGTTGTCGGGCTAACATCAACTGAGCGCGAACATCTTCCGGATGTGAAAATTGCGGGGGCAACTGCGCGCCCGGCATGCAGCGTTGAGCGAATTCAGTGTTGTACACCAACGGCAAGATTGGATGATAAAATGGCGTAGTGCTAATTTCGATTTGATCGCGTTCGGCAAGTGTCCGGTAGTGACCGAGGACGGTTTTTAAAATGTCGAGTTGCGCAGCAAAAATAATTTGCTTGTCGGCTTCAGTGAAATTTTCACCTTTACGTTTGAGCGCAACGATTTCCGGGTAAAGCCGGTCGCCGGCGTAGCCGAACCACGCAAGATTAAACCAAGCCTGCAAGTCTCGGTAATCCTCTGTCGTAAAATTACCGGTAAGCCGAGCGTAGCCGTCCTCCACCGGCGGACGAAGGCCACGTTTGTGCAGCAACGCCCAATACCGAGCGTGCGGCCGAATCATATTGTCGTAATTCGCCTTAAAGAAATGTTCGAGTACGGCGCATTTTTGATCAAGCGTGAGGGCATCAGCCGGCGTGGCGGCAAGTTCGTGCCAGAGATCACGAACCTGACCGGTGGCGAGTTCTTCAATTTGCTGAATAAGGACCGGCGTGATGTTAAAGGTGCAACGGAAACCCGGTACTTGCTCCACCATCCAAATCATGTCGAGGTAACCCTTGGTGGCATGCAAGCGGACCCACGGCATTAACGCTACACCACGGACCGGATCCACATAGGACGGCTGGTGCATGTGCCACAGCAAAGCAACGTGGAGTGGCATAAGAAATCTGATTTAAACCGGAATTTCTCGCAAATATTTTGCGGCGTCTTCCGGTGGAGTCGGATTGATGTAGAAGCCGGTGCCGGTCTCGAAGCCAGCAATTAAAGTCAACCGTGGCAAGATTTCGATGTGCCACCGGAAATCATGCTCAATGGTCGTCCAGTAACCGTGATGCGCATACCGGGCTGGCGCGGTATGAAGGATGAAATTATATTGCGGCTGGTTCAATGCTTTGCTCAGCTTTTGGAGCGCAACTTTGAGCGCATCCGCCAAAAGCATTAGCTCGTCTGGGTGAATCTCCGCATAATAGGCGGATTGACGGCGCGGCATTACGGTCATTTCAAACGGAAACCGCGACGCAAACGGACAGAACACCACAAAGCCAGCATTCTCGTACACAAGGCGCGAACCTTCCCGGACTTCCTGCCGGAGCACATCTTCAAAAATGCTCCGATCTTTGAATGCATAATACTGCATCGCGCCGGCGAGTTTTTCTTTCACATGCTTCGGTGTAACCGGCGTGGCAATTAGTTGTGAATGCGGATGCGCCAATGACGCACCGGCTTGCCGGCCAAAATTCTTGAACACTAAAATGTACCGGAGGCGCGGATCATTCAGTAAATCTTCCATCCGGATTTTGTATGCTTCCAATACTCGCGCCACACCCTCAACCGGTTGCTCTTCGATTTGCAGATTTGGATTAGGGGTTTCGATGATGACCTCGTGCGCGCCGATGCCATTCATCTTGTCGTACATCCCCTGCCCTTCCTTTTCGAGATCCCCTTCCACGCGTAACGCCGGAAATTTATTCGGCACCACGCGCACCTGCCAACCGGGGCCGTTCGGCTTGCTCCGCGGATCACGAAACGCGAAAATCTCCGGTGGCGTCAGGTGCTCATTTCCTTCGGCAAACGGATTTTTAGAAGGATCAATGACCTCAGCTGCTGGGACGTTATAATCGTTCGGACGTTTACTACGTTCGGTGGCGATGATGACCCACCGCCCCATAATCGGATCTTTACGAAGTTCTGGCATGGCTTATCTCAAGCACATTTCCACACGCCACCGCAAGACTCAAATTAAAAGTCGTCACTTGTTTTTTTGAGGCTGACTCCCTACAGTCATCGCCATGTCCACCGGTAAACTTTTGATCGTCGGCACTCCGATTGGTAATCTCGAAGATATTACACTTCGGGCATTGCGCACCTTACGAGAGGCGGATTGCGTCGCCGCTGAAGACACGCGGCATACCGGACAATTACTGACCAAGTATGAAATTCGCAAACCGCTGGTGAGTTACCACGAATTCAACGAAGCGAAACGCACGCCGGAATTACTCGAAAAACTTCGCACCGGTCAGCGAATTGCACTTGTTTCGGATGCCGGAATGCCCACGCTTTCCGATCC
Source organism: uncultured Verrucomicrobiota bacterium (assembly GCA_903847335.1). Lineage (GTDB taxonomy): Bacteria > Verrucomicrobiota > Verrucomicrobiia > Palsa-1439 > Palsa-1439 > CAINDI01. Next base: position 23,678 of record CAINDI010000069.1, read on the forward strand.
CGGCTTGCGACTAATTGCCGCCGTCGTAGAAGCTGGACTACCGGTAGAAACCGTCCCCGGAATTTCTGCCATCACAACAGCGCTGGCGGGTTCAGGTTTACCGGCGCAACCATTTCTCTTTCACGGTTTTCTGCCACACAAATCCGCCCAACGCGAAAAAATCCTCCAGCGACTCGCTCCCCTGCCATGCGCACTCGTATTTTTCGAGTCGCCTTACCGGCTCATCAAAACGTTAACCGCATTACAGACCATTATCGGCGACCGGCGCGTCGTGGTGGCACGGGAATTGACAAAAAAATTTGAGGAAATCCTGCGCGGCACGCCGGCGACGCTGCTGAAAAGGCTTGAGAACCGCGCCATTAAAGGAGAAATTACCATCATCATCGAGGCGCTAAAAACATGAGACAATTATTTTTATGGTTCAGTTGCATTGCGATACTGGCGGGTTGTTCCCACGGCCCAGCAGTGGATGCGGTTTGGTCAAAAACCCGATTGATGACCATCCCCGCCGGCGAGCAAGACGCGTTTCTATCAGACCGGGCTTCGGGTTTGCAAACGGAAGGAAAGTTTTTACCACCGGACCAGCAAGGTGAAGAATTTTATGTCAAATGGCACGGCGATAAGATTGATCGGGTAAAATTTGAATACCGGCAAGTCAAAGCGCCGGATAAATTTTTTACTCAAGAATACCGGCCGCAATCGCAGCGTTCACATGTCTTCACTGTTACCGGTGATACTTATCGAAATGGCGGCTCAGTCTCCGGCTGGCGCGCTAGTTTGTGGCACGGCGAACAATTGGTGGCGGAAATGAAATCTTCGCTCTGGTGATGATGCAGCCGTCCGCTACAGTTATTGCACAATTTGATCAGATCACAGCGCGGCATCCGCGCAAGGTCGCGGTGTTTTACGGCAGCGAGCGCATTACCTACCATCAACTCGCCGGCCACATCCACGATTACGCCGGTAATCTCCAACATCTCCAAACAATCAAACCCGGCGATAAAGTTGGCATCCTCCTTAAAAATAGCCCGCGCTTTATTTATGCGCTGTACGCCTTGCTGAAATCTGGCGCGACGGTGGTACCGGTGAACACGTTTCTGAAGGCACCGGAAGTTCAGCATATCGTGGACGATTGCGGTTTGAATTGTCTAATCAGCGAAGACGATTTCAACGAAGTTACCGGTAAGCTGGAACGCGTCCGCATCATTCACACCCGGCAACTCGCCCACAAAAGTCACACTGAACCAGTTTGGACTCCGACGACGGAAACCGATTTGGCAGTAATTATTTACACCTCCGGCACCACCGGTAAGTCTAAAGGCGCGCTACTCACGCACCGCAACATCGCCACCAACGTCCGCAGTTGCATCACTGCTCTGGACGAAACCACTGACGACCGATTGACGTTGCTCTTGCCAATGTTTCACAGTTTCATGCTGACGGTCTGCATCTTCATGCCGCTCTCAATGGGGGCCGGTATCGTACTCATTAAATCCGTTCAACCATTCAAGTTAGTCGTCCGCGAAATCATCCGCAACCGTGCCACGATTCTCGTCGGCATCCCGCAACTATTTCAGGCGATGGCGCAAGCGAAAGTGCCGTTCTGGGTACATTGGGTATTGAAATTACGCTTGGCAATTTCCGGCGCCGCGCCATTACCGGGTGAAACGCTGACCGTCTTTGAACGCAAGTTCCGATTCCCGCTTCTGGAAGGCTACGGCCTGAGCGAAGCGTCACCGGTGGTGTCGTTCAATCCGTTGCACGGTGTCCGCAAAGCCGGTTCGGTTGGTCTGCCACTGCCGGGGATTGCGGTGAAGATTGTCAACGACCACGGTCACGAAGTTCCGACCGGTGAAGTCGGTGAAATTATCGTGCAAGGGCCAAATGTCATGCGCGGTTATCACAATCAACCGGTGGCCAACGCCGAGACCTTGCGTCACGACTGGCTCTATACCGGCGACATGGGTAAGAAAGATAGCGACGGTTACATTTTTATTGTGGATCGACGAAAGGAAATGCTGCTGGTGCGAGGCATGAATGTTTATCCGCGTGAAATCGAAGAAGTGCTCTACACTTTTCCCAATGTTAACGAAGCTGCCGTAATTGCTCGCGCTGACGACAAACGCGGTGAAGCGCCGATTGCTTTCGTCAGTCCGAAGCCCGGCACCGCATTGGATTCCGCCGCGATATTGCGTTACTGCCGGCAACGTCTAGCCGATTACAAATTGCCACGCGAAGTTCGCATCATGCAATCGCTTCCTCGCACCGCCACCGGTAAAATCGCCAAGCTGGAATTAAAGAAATTTCTCTAGCGTATCACCGACCGATGAGATGTAGATACCAATCCCAGATTGGTTGACCGTAGAAAACCCACAACACTGCCGCCATGACCAAGTAGGGGCCGTACGGAATTCGCGTTTGCCATTGCATCCGCCGGAATAGAATTCCGGAGATTCCCACCAGACCACCGAATGCAGATGAGAAAAACACCGTGAACAATGTCGCCTGCCAGCCGAGAAATGCGCCGATGGCAGCGAGTAGTTTCACGTCGCCAAATCCCATTGCTTCTCGTGGGAGACTAATCTGCTCACCGGTCACGGTAATCGGCCCAATCGTTACCAAATCAAACTCTTGTCTGTTCACTGTGAGCTTGGTCTCGGAAATTGTTACCGGTACTGATTCAAAAGTTTGGTCGCCAAATTTCAACGTTGTCGCTGTAAATGTGATGCGATCAGATTGCCGGCAGAACAGATTTTCCCACGGCCAGATCTCTTCGCCGATGGTGACTTGCTGGTTGGCAATTAGAATTTGCGTCCCCGGTTCTAAGGTGAGCTTCTGTTTACCAAATAGCAGTTTCCCAACTTCCACCACCAGCCACAATACGCCGCCACCACACAAGACGCCGAGAAGCGATTGCAGCAACGCTTCGATGGCCGGTAGCGGACGCAAGAAACTGAGCAGCACGCCGACAACAATCCCGCCGAGCGTAATTTCGTTGGGAATGATTAAGTGTTCGCAATCAATAAATGTCGCGACAATAAAACCGGCGAGCAGCACCCAGTAAACCACCGGCAGCCAGCCCTCGAATCGTAGCCACACCAGTAGAAATGCGACTGCCGTCAGTAATTCAACTGCGAAATACCGTGCCGTGATGGGCGCGCCGCAGTACCGGCATTTCCCGCGAATCATCAAATACGTCACCAGCGGAATGTTGTGATACCACCGGATATGCGTTCCGCAATGCGGACACGCTGAGGGGGGCGAGACGATGGATTGTCCGAGTGGCATCCGGTGGATGCAGACATTCAAGAAGCTGCCGATGACCGAGCCGAATATAAATACTAAGCAGTCAAGATAGAGCCGTAAAAAGCCGGTCACAACTGCGCTCCGTACACCGCCGTTCGCAACGCGCGCCGCATTACCGCCAGCGGCGCTTTTCGCCCGGTCCAAATCTCAAACGCCTTCGCGCCTTGGTGGAGCAACATACTCAAACCATTACTAACTTTCGCACCGGCATCGGTTGCCTGACGGAGAAGTTGCGTTTCCGCCGGACGATAAATCGTATCGTAAACTGCCAAGCCCGGCGAAAACACTCCCGCCGGTAAGCCCAAAGAATCCGCCGGTTGCAAACCAACCGAAGTCGCATTTACCAGCAAATCCACCTCGGTGACCACGCGCTGAATACTCTCGGCATCCAAACCAATTGCCTCGAATTTTGTCGGCGTGCCGGCGATTTCATTGGCAATCGGCGCGATCTTGGCCGGCGTCCGGTTCGCTACAATCACCTTAGTCGCGCCGTCCAATGTGCATTGAATGGCAATCGCCCGCCCTGCCCCACCGGCACCGAGAATCAACACGCGCTTACCTTTCAGCGTCATATCGAAATCTTCCTTGATGCCTCTGGCAAACCCGTAACCGTCGGTGTTGAAGCCGATAAGTTTACCCTCTTTAACGACGACGGTGTTGACCGCGCCCAGCTTCCGGGCATCCGCATCAACTTCGTCCACGATGTCCAACGCCAGAATCTTGTGCGGAACAGTCAGGTTAACGCCCCGGCAATTCAAGTCGCGAATGCCGGTCAACGCGCTCCGGAGGTTTTGCGGTTCCACATGAAATGCGAGGTAGCACCAATTGAGTTTGACCGCCGCAAGCGCGGCATTGTGCATCGCCGGTGACGCCGTATGTGCAATCGGTGAACCAAAGACCCCGACGATCTGCGTTGAGCCATCAATTTTCATCGCCCCACATTATAGCCAGCTTACCCAGAGAAGCAACGGGATAGCGGTGAACGTCAACTACCTATCCCACCGGGGCGTCAAGCCACCGGTGCCTAACGTAGAAAGCTGAGCCACCGCCGACTCACGACGTGAACCGCGACAGCGGAACGGCAAGCGCCAACGGCGGTTGGCTCCGTCGACTTGTTAGGCGTCATGGTCGTCATCTCGCTTTTTTGGTGTGCCTCAAATACCGAACCAAAGAAACAGCCCGGAGTGCTGCCAGCAAGAATAAATATGCGCTTCCGGCAAAAAGGCAGCCCAGAAAAACCCCCATAACTACGGCTCCAAACAAACCTCGACCCGCATGATAAATCCCCATCGCAGTCAACACGCCAGTCACGACAGCCGTGCCGATAAGGTAAACCAAGACGAAGACTGGCCATACGGCTGCCCATCTGCTTTTGGTCGGTGTGTTTTGCATAATGCGCGAATGACGCCTAACGATAAAGCTCAGCCGCGCCGCGATAGCGGCGTTGGCTGAAGCGCATGGTTAGCTGCCTAATTCTTCTCAAGAGTCCTCGCGTAAACCACGACGGGGTTCGTCAGCATGTCCGGCCTGTGCAGCATCGTGGTCATAAGATTGATGTTCTCCAGCGCTTCATGCAATTCTTGTTCGAGATGCTGTTTGGCTCTATCTGGATGCCCCTCCTTGAGGAATTTCAGGGGAATGCCTGCCGTCGCCACACGATGGATGGACGATGTCTCGATCAAAAGGCCCCCAAAGTCAGCGCAAGAGTGGAGCACTCTTACGTTGCCCTATGAAAAAAAACCACGACAAATGTGGCCAAAGCCAGAAGTATCACAGCTCGCTTTTTCATTTTGTCTTATAAGCTAACATATAGTAGACGTCAACATTGCGTCACGGTTGAGGTCTAATTCGATTACCTTTTTCATGTAAGTGCTTCTACAATTGGGTTCGAGCTTCAAGATGGCAGATTACGCCTCAATGAACAATCCCAAACACGGAAGGTCGCTCCTACTTCTAAAGCTGCGCCACGAAATTCTTGAGCAGTGCCAAGAGTGGCTGCGGGTTCAAGCCTAGATAGATAACGGCAATCGCGACAGCCGCGAGGGTGAGATTCAGATAGACCGGCGTTTTGAGGCGTTCTTCATTACGCGCTTTGTGGACATACATGTGCTTCAGCAGGATTAAATAGTAGTACAACGACACGGCGCTCATCGCGATGCCGATGATCACCAGCCAGAGCAGGCCGAAGTTGACCGAGTCGCGTTCCACCGCCGCCATGAATAGATAGAATTTTCCGAAGAACCCACCCAACGGCGGCACACCGGCGAGTGATAGGATGAAAATTAACATCAACAGCGACAGGAACGGTGCGCGCTTAGCCATGCCGTCGAAATGTTCCAAGTCATCACCGCCCACACGTTCCGATAACGCCGTGACCACGCCGAACGCGCCGAGGTTCGTTAAGGCATAGACAATCACGTAAAAGAAAACTGAGGTCGCGCCGGTCACCGACGCGGCGAGTAAACCAACGAAGATGTAGCCGGCATGGGCAATACTTGAATACGCGAGCATCCGTTTGACGTTGTGCTGCACAATCGCCGCCAGATTTCCCAACACCATGCTGGCGACTGCCATGAGCGCCAGCAACATCGTCCAGCCGGGCGTCAGATGTTTCCAAAACGCCGAGCCGGGCATTCCGGCAAAGCTGAGCATCACAAATTTGGTGAGAACAAAAAAGCTCGCGACCTTTGAGCCGGTGGCAATGAAAGCTGTCACCGGCGTCGGCGCGCCTTCGTAGGCATCCGGCGCCCAGAGATGAAACGGCACGACTGCCACCTTGAATCCAAACCCGACGAGAATAAAGAGTAACGCCACCACCAGCAGCGGCGTACTTCCGGTGGCCTGAATCGCGACTGCAATCTCCCGCAGGTTGGTGCTGCCAGTAACGCCATACAAGTAACTCATCCCAAACAACAGAAACGCTGACGAAATCGCGCCAAACATGAAATACTTCACCGCGGCCTCTTGTGACCGGAGCGCGCCTTTGTGGAATGCGGTCAGGATGTAAAGGCTCAGACTGGTTAGTTCTAGCGCGACAAAAACCGTAATCAGTTCCTCGGCACTAACCAGCAACATCATACCGATGGCTCCGAATAATACCGTCGCGAAATACTCGCCGACATGCCGCCCCACCGGATACTCAATCGAAATAATCACCGTCAGCACTGTCAATGCGACGACGACAATTTTAAAAATCACCGTCAACTGATTGACGACCAGCGTGCCGCCTAACAATGTCACCGGTGCTTGCTGGATCAGCAACACGATTGCTCCAAGCAATCCGACAATGGCAAATACCCCGGCAATTCGCATCCGTTGCTGAAGTTCGTGGGAATGTTGCAGCAGCAGATCAAAGGTGAGCGCGACGAATGCCGCCAGCAATAGTATAACCTCCGGTGCGAGCGCGCGGAAAAGAGTCAGATAATTCATCGCGCCACCCCCGGAAATAACGCCACATTCGCCTTAATCATATCCAGCATGATGGACGGATAAAGCCCGACAATTACCAGCAGCGCCATCAAAATCACTGACGCCACAACTTCCGGACAAGTAATCCCCGGTAAGTTCCACCGCGATTCTCCGACTACTTCGCCGTGACCGTGACCATCACCGGTGACATGTTCTTCCTCCGCAAAAAAAACTTTATGCAACGCCAGCAGAATGTACGCCGCCGTGATTGCGATACTAATCGCCGCGCCAGCCGCCAACCACGGACTCATCTGGAATGCGCCGATGAGCACTTGAATCTCCGCCACGAATCCGCTGAATCCCGGCAATCCCATTGAAGCTGTACCGCCAATCAGGAACGTCCAGAACGCAAACGGAAGCGCCTTACGTAAGCCGCCGAGTTCGTCGAGCTGACGGGTGTGAGTCCGGTCATAGATCATCCGGCCAACCACTGCAAACAAAAGACTCGCCACGACGCCGTGCGAAAACATCTGCAAAATCGCACCCGACATACCGGTGACATTCAGCGTCGCCAACCCAAGAATTACAAAACCCATGTGACTGACGCTTGAATAGCCGATGATGAACTTGAAATCTTTTTGCACCAGTGCCACCGCCGCGCCATAGACGATGGCGATGACGGCCATCCAAGCGATGATCCACCGCCAATATTCAAATCCTGCTGGGAACAACAACATCGCCGCCCGCAGGCAGCCGTACGCCCCAAGCTTCATGACTACGCCGGCCAGTAACATACTTGCCGCCGTTGGCGCGGCAACGTGACCAGTTGGTGCCCAAGTGTGAAACGGCCACATACCGGCCAAGACTCCAAACCCGACAAAGATTAACGGAAAAACCCACACCTGAATGTGACCGGCAATCGGATATTTGGATAACTCCAAGATGTCGAAGGTGATGCCACCGGCGGCGAAATATGCCGCCAGTACACCGATGAAAACCAGCGCGCTGCCGATGAATGAATACAGCACCAACTTCATCGCGCCATATTCCTTCCGAGTCGAACCCCAGATCGCGATGATGAAGTATTTTGGAATAATCGCCAACTCATAGAACACAAATAGCAAAAACAAATCCATCGCCATGAACACGCCATAAACCGCCGCAATCAGCGTCAGGAAGAAGGCGAAAAATTCCTTCACGCGCTCTTCGATGTTCCAGCTAAACAGGATGCCGGTGACGCAGACAAAACCATTTAGCACCACGAGCGGATAATTAATGCCGTCCACGGCGAGGTGGTAATTTGAGCCGAGCAGTGGAATCCACGGCAAGTTGATAACTTGCCAGAGTCCGGCGTTACCGGTCTTAATCCACGAGTTATAAGCAAGATAGCCGGTCAGTGCGACCGTTAACGCTGCCACGCCGGTCAGTAGCGCGGTCCATCGGATCAGATTTTTCGCGTTCCTCGGTAGGAGCATCACCAGCCCGGCCCCGATAAATGAAATATAAATTGACCAGTCAGCGCGCATCAGGGCAACACTCCGGTTACGGTTTTAATCAAGCCCACGACGGCGTCATTCGAGACCCGCGTCAGGAAGGCCGGGTAAATGCCGATTCCGAACATGAACAGCATCAGCACGGCGCCAATGAAAATCTCGCGGGCTGTCATATCCGGCAGGTCTGTCCATTTCAGATTAAGCGGTCCAAAACAAACTTTTTGCATCATCCCGAGCAGGAACACGCCGGTCACCACCAGACCAATTGTTGCCGCAATCGTCCAACCGGCTACAATTGGAAACGCGCCCTTAAAAATTAAAAATTCGCCGACAAATCCATTCAGCCCCGGTAACCCTAGCGACGAGAACATTGAGATGCCAAGAATGCCGGCGTAGATCGGCATAATTTTACGCAAGCCGCCGTACTCCGCCAAATTCCGAGTGTGGGTTCGTTCGTAGATGACACCAACCATGAAGAACAACGCCGCCGCGCTAATCCCGTGATTGAACATTTGCAACATTGCGCCGTTGAGCGCTGCCGCTTTCTCGTTCATCACATCCGCTACGTTGTGCGCTCCGGCTACCACCGTAAAGATACCGAGCATTGCGTAACCCATGTGATTGACTGACGAATACGCAACCAATCGTTTGAAATCCGTCTGAGCCAGTGCCGCAAACGCGCCAAAGACGATACTGGCAAACGCCAAAAACATCAGCACATTCAAGTTTGCCGCAACCTGTACCGCATAGAGTGGTAAAATAATTCGCAGGAAACCGTACACGCCCATCTTCAGGAGAATTGCAGCCAGCACCATCGAGCCACCAGTGGGAGCCTGCGTATGTGCGTCCGGTAACCAAGTATGAAATGGCCAAATCGGCACTTTGATTGCAAATCCGAGAAATGTTCCCCAAAACAACACCGTCATCATCCCCACTCCGGTCAGATGTAGACCGGTCTGCGTATTGATACCGGTGATAAGGTTGCCCACCAGACCGGCAAGCTTACCGGTAGAGGCGAGTTGACGGAGTTCAAGAAAATCAAAAGTTCCGGTTGCCAGATACAAACAGCCAAACGCCACCAACATCGCCACGCTGCCGGCGAGTGTGTAGATGAAAAATTTGAACGAGGCGTAGGTGCGCTCCTCAGCGCCCCAAATCTTGATTAGGAAATACATCGGAATCAAACCGAGTTCCCAGAAGATGAACCAGTGTAAGAAATTCAGCGCCGTGAACACTCCAAACATTCCGGACTGCAAGAGTAGGAACAGAAAGAAAAACAACTTTACGTCTTTTTCTTGTTTCCAATGCGCCAGCAATGCGAGCGGCGTGATGATTGCCGTCAGCAACACCATTGTCACACTCAGTCCGTCCACGCCGAGACGATAATCTACGTTGAGCGCCCGAATCCACGACCAGCGCTCTTCGAACATAAGCGTTTGCGCTGAGTCGAATGCCAACCAAACTTTCAGCGTCAACAACAACGAGACCGCACTAGCGAGGAGCGCGATAAACTTGGCGGCCTCTTTTCGGACACACAACACACCCACAGCGCCTACCAACGGGGCGATAGTGATTGCTGTCAAAATGTGATTAGTAGCAAGCCAGTTCATTATTTCAGAAAATAAACCACCAAGAGAATAATCGTTCCAAGACCGAGGATGCGGAAATAGTTCTGCACCCGGCCGCTTTGCAGTTTTGACATTAACCAACCCGAACCGCGTACAGTCTGGCAGCCGGCATCGAATCCGCCGTTGATGAAGAACTCATCGCCCACCCATCGGCAGACCTGCGAAATTCCGCGCACAATCCAGACGATGGAATGCAGAATGCCGTCCACCAATCGTTTGTCAATCACCCGGAACAAAGTGCCGCCCACCATTGTCGCACGGATAATCGTCGCTTCGTAAAACTCATCCACATACCATTTCCGGTTCAAGCAAGTGAACAACCCGCCCAGCTTGCTTTCCAATGGATCCGGATCACTCGCGTGTGCCAGCGGCTTGCGACCGTACAAAAACCAGCCCAGTAAAATCCCCAGCGTGCCAACAGTAACCGATAGTCCCATCACTAATGCCTTACCGGATAATTCCTCTTCTTCCGCGCCAAGATAGTGAGCGTATTTGCCACCAAAGAAACCAAGTCCAATCGCAAAGAGACTCAACACCGCAATCGGCAACCACATATTCCATGGCACTTCGTGCGGTTCGTGACCGCCATGACCATGAGCTGCACCATGGTCGCCGCCGCGCCATTTACCGGCAAACACCATAAACATTTGGCGCGTCATATAAAACGCCGTCAGGAACGCCGCAAATGTTGCCATGCCCCACGCCAACTTGCTGCGCTGGAATGTCACGAGTAAAACTTCGTCTTTTGAGAAGAAGCCAGCAAATGGCGGAACACCCGCCAACGCCAACATCCCGATGAGATAGCATACGAATGTAATCGGCATGTATTTCCGTAAGCCGCCCATTTTGCGCATGTCCTGCTCGTGGTGCGTGCCGATAATCACACAGCCGGAACCGAGGAACAGTAGCGCCTTGAAGAACGCGTGCGTCAGTAAATGAAATTGTCCCGGCACCAAGCCACCGGCACCGAGCGCCATCACCATGAAGCCGAGCTGCGAACAGGTCGAATACGCCAATACTCGTTTGATATCGAACTGCGCCACCGCAATTGTCGCCGAGAATAACGCCGTAAATGCGCCAACATATAGCACCATGTCCATCGCAAACGTCGGATGTTCGAGGGAACCACCGGCGATGAATAACGGAAACATTCGTCCGACCATGAATACACCGGCGGCCACCATTGTCGCAGCGTGAATTAGCGCGCTCACCGGCGTCGGACCTTCCATCGCGTCCGGCAACCACACGTGCAGTGGAAACTGCGCGCTCTTGCCCATTGCGCCAATAAATAGCAGCACCGCAATCGTCGTCGCAACTGACCAACCAAACCAGCCGGGACCAAGTAGCTCGCCGACTCTCTGAAGTGCGCCGGTACCTTCTGCGGTATAAAGATTCAGAGTCCCGGTTTTCCAGAAGAGCATCAGGATGCCGAGAAAAAATCCGACATCGCCAATGCGTGTCGTGATGAAGGCCTTCTTGCAGGCCGCCGCTGCGCTCGGTTTGTGGAACCAAAAACCGATCAGTAGATAGCTGCACAATCCGACCAGTTCCCAGCACATGAACAACAGTAGAATATTATTCGAGACCACCAACCCGAGCATGGCTGCCGCAAACAAAGACAAGAAACAAAAGAACCGCGTGAAATTCTCGTCATCGTGCATATAGCCGGTGGCGTTTACAAAAATCCAGAACCCGACAAACGTCACCATTGCCGCCATCGCCGCCGTTAGTGGATCGAGGATGAATCCTAATTTGAATGACACTGTACCGTAGTCAAACCAGGTGAAATTCCAAACTGCCCGTACTACCTCAGCGTGACCGAGTGTTGCAAAAAATGCTCGCAACGCAAACAGACAAGAAATCCCCATCGCCATGAGGCATAGCCCCGCCGATAATTTCTTGGCACTGCGTGGCAACAGCGATTGAATTGCCGCTGCAGCGAGTGGAATCGCTGGAATCAACCACTGTTGGCGGGCGAGTTTGTGAAGGTGATCCATCTTAACCTTTCAACTCCTTCATTTCGTCCACATCGACAGATTTATAGTGCCGGTACACCGCGATCACCAGCGCGAGTCCGACGGCAGACTCCGCTGCGGCAATCGCAATGGCAAAAATAGCGAACAATTGCGCGGTCGGCACGGCGAAATGTTTATAATGCCAAAAGGCAACTAGATTCAGGATGGCCGAGTTAAACATCACTTCGATACCCATCAGCACAATGATTGCGTTCTTCCTTGTCAGCGCACCAGCTAAGCCAATCGCAAACAAGATTGCCGCCAAAATTAAATAATGTCCGAGAGGAATATTCATCACGATTTCTGAATCTCCTCTAACGCAATCACGACCGCACCAATCAATGCCGCCGTCAGCAAGATCGCAATCGCCTCCAATGACACCACCCAACCGGCCACCAGCGCCTTGCCAATCTCCGCGACCGAACTTTGCGCCTTGTCTCCGGCCGGTAACAACGTGGCCAGTGGATCGCTCAGAATTGCTTTCTTGAGCAAAATCGCCAACGTGGCTGCAATCGCCGCGCCGCTCCACCACTTCACGCCAAGCAACTCTTTCGGACCATCCACACCGGTGACATTATGTGTCAGCATAATCGCAAATAAAATTAAGACGGCAACCGCGCCGACGTAAATCAGAATCTGAACTGTCCCCAAGAAGTCAGCGCGGAGTAGAAAATAATGCGCCGCAATCCCAATGAAAAATAGGATTAACGCTAGAACACAATGCACGAGATTGCGAAGCGTAACCGCCAACACTGCGCCAAGTACCGCAACCGCTGAGATGATCCAGAAGGCGATATTCATACGTACCGGTACTCCCGCTTTTCAAGTATCGCGGACGCATTGCATTTCGTTAACACAAGGAACCAAATCACCAGCCAGCCAGTCGTGACCACCCACGCTAGCGGTCGTGGTGTCAGGAAGTGCCAGAAACCAACTGCGACGATATTGACTAACGCCAGCGGCAACAGAACTTTCCACGCGAACCCCATTAGTTGATCCACTCGCAGCCGTGGCCACGTACCGCGAATCCAAATATTCAACATAATCATGCCAGCTAACTTGCTAAAAAACCAAAGCATCGCGATCAAACTACCGACCAAGCCCGGTCCGCTACCGGGACCCATGTAACCACCGAGAAACAACGTCACCGTCACGCCTGCCATTGCCATTCCGGCGAGGTATTCGCCCATCTGGAAGAGCGCAAATTTGAAACCGCTGTACTCGGTATGATAACCGCCGATTAATTCTGATTCCGCTTCCGGTAAGTCAAATGGACACCGGGCAGATTCAGCCAATCCGCCAATCACGAACAATACAAAGCCCACCAGTCCCCACGGGCGGAACACGTACCAATTGGAAATATTCAAGATTCCCCCGCCCTGTCGTTGCACAATGGTCAACGTCGAGAGCGTACCGGCGGCCATAATGACTGCGACACCGGCCATCACCGTCGGCACTTCGTAGGAGACGACTTGCGCCACCGCACGCACCGCACCAAGCAATGAAAACTTATTGCGTGAAGCCCAGCCTGCCATAAACAATGCGATTGCCGACATCGTTCCCACTGCCAGCGCAAATAACACACCGATTTTGAGGTCCACCGCCACCATTCCCGGTGCCACCGGCACGACTAAATAAACCAGCAATCCCGGTACGACAATCAAGACCGGCGCTAGAAAATGCGTAAACTTATCCGCAACTCGCGGCACAATGTCTTCCTTTAATAAAATTTTTAACCCGTCAGCTAACGGTTGTAGTACTCCAAAGATACCGACGCGATTCGGACCGTACCGGTTCTGAATTCGGCCAAGTGCTTTTCGTTCGACTAAAGTTGTTAATGCAAAGATGGCCGGATACACACCGAAGATAAAGGCAATCGGAATCAGAAACGCCGCGACCTGCACCGTCCACGCCGGTACATTTGCAAATGTCACATGTAATAATTGGTAAATCGTTTCCACGTTAGGTCGCGCTTCCCGCCGGTGGTGTCGCCGCTGCTTTAGCAGCGGCAGCCGCCACTGCAGCCGCTTTCTTGGCGGCTTTTGCTTCAGCTTCAGCCTTGAGCTTGGCGTCCACCTCGGCAGCCTTAACCGGTTTGATCTGCCGGTAGTAATCATTCGATTTCAACAAATCCGGCAGACGCTGCACTAAATCATTAAACCGGCCGTACTTGGATTTCTCATAATCGTTGTCCATCTTGATTGACTCAAACGGACAAACCTCGACGCAAATCTGGCATTGCATACAAACGCTGATGTCGATGTCAAACGCCTTCGGTCGTTGCAGCGGCTTGCCCTTGTCGTCGCGATCCATGACGATATAGATGCACTTCGGCGGACATTCGACTTCACAAATTTTGCAAGCGGTACAGCGCGGCTTGTCCGGTGACTCATCAAATACCAAAAATGGAAAAGTCCGCGAATTCTCCGGTGTCTGAATGCGTTCTTCGGGATATTGCACCGTGGTCAGCCGATCTTTGTAAAAATAGCTGCCGACAAAATTCCGAGCCGTTACCGCCAAACCTTCGACTAAACCTTTACCAGGATAATTCATCACCGGTCCACCTCACCCAGCACGATGTCGATGCTGCCGAGAATGATAATCGCGTCCGCAACTTTGTGGCCGACGCACATATCTTCGAGTACCGTCAAATTAATGAAGCTCGGCGGACGGATATGATACCGGTACGGTTTTGGTCCACCTTCCGACACAAGATAAAATCCGAGTTCGCCCTTTGCCCCTTCCACTCGTCCATAACCATCGCCAGCCGGAATCTTGAACCCACGCAGTTTAACTTCCACCGCCTGCACTGGCCCCGCCGGAATATCGCGCAATACCTGTTGCAAAATCTTCACTGACTCGCGCATTTCCAACACGCGAATGTAATACCGGTCATACACATCGCCAACCGCACCGACCGGCACGCCAAACTCGAGTTGGCCATAAACACCATACTTGTCCACCTTGCGGATGTCATACTCGACGCCGCTGGCACGTGCGACCGGACCGGAAATGCTACCGGCAATCGCCAATTCCTTCGGGAGAATGCCAACGCGCTGACACCGAGCGAGTACGACTTCGTTGGTGGTCATCAGCTTCTCAAATTCATCAAGAAACTTCGGAAATTCCGCGACGATTTTGCGCGCCATCGCCAGCATTTCGTCGTTGAGATCGACACGAACTCCACCGAACCGGAAATAATTACACATCATTCGCGAACCGCTGACGGTTTCAAAGAAATCCAAAATCTTTTCTCGTTCCTTGAAAGCATACAGCAATGGCGTGCCCCACGCACCGCAGTCTTGCAGGAGAAATCCGATTGCCGAAGCGTGGTTTTGCAGACGCGACAACTCCGCCATGATCACGCGAATGTATTCGGCGCGCTCCGGTACCTTAATGCCAGCTAATTTTTCCACGGCGAGCGCGTAGGCCCAATTGTTGGACATCGAGTTAAAATAATCGAGCCGGTCGGTGTACGGCATTGAGCCGAGCCAACTCATTTTCTCGGCGAGCTGCTCGTGATTCCGGTGGAGATAGCCAACTACCGGCTTCAAGGCGCGGACGACTTCGCCATCAAGCACCACATCCATCCGAAACACGCCATGAGTGCTAGGGTGTTGCGGGCCGATGGAGATTTCAAGCAGCTGCGTCGTAATCGCTCCACCAGCAGGAATAGTTGATGGTGCGGCAATCATTTCTTCACTTCCACTGCCGCGCTTGGCGGCATAATGCCACCGGCGGCCTTTGTGCGTTTCAAAACTTCATCGTGCGGCGTCGGCTCCCACTCGTAATCGGCCGGTGGAACGTAATCCTTCCGCATCGGATGATCGGTAAATTCGTTCCACATCAGAATCCGTCGCAAATCAGGATGGCCGTCAAACTTCACGCCGTATAAATCAAACGCCTCGCGTTCTTGAAATTCACAACCGCGCCAGACCGTCGTCAACGACGGCACATGGCATTGATTGAGTTCGCGAGGAGCGCGCACTTTCAAGACGACCGGCCCGTGTTTCAACGCCACCGAGTACAAATGATAGACAATCTCAATAAACCCTTTCGCGAGATAATCCACACCGGTCACGCACGAACAGAAATCTAGCTGGCAGCTCGGCTCATTCTTGAGATAGCGCGCCACCGCCACCAAGTGTTCCCGGTCTACAAGCATCGCCGGTTGCGCTGCAGCCGGCGTCGAAGGCACAATCTCAATCACTGCGCCCGGAACTGCTGCGCAAAGTTGTTCGCTGGTGGGAATCACGATTTCTTCGTTGACTCCTCGTTAGTCACGTCCCGGTAATCTTTCGGCGGCTGCCAGACTTCTGGATTCGCTGCCGGTAACAAATCATGCTCGCCGCAGACTGGAATTGGAAATTCAGTTGTCGCCGTCGCATCATACCAACGCGTCTGATCGATATGTTGACCGGTAATCTTCTCCTGCAAAGTAATAATCGCGTGCAACAATGCTTCCGGCCGGGGCGGACAACCGGGAATATGCACATCGACTGGAATGTAGCGGTCGACACCTTTAAGAACGTTGTAACCGTCTTTGAATGGACCACCGGAGATTGCACAAGCACCCATGGCGATGACGTATTTCGGCTCCGGCATTTGATTAAAGAGTCGAACGACTTGCGGTGCCATTTTCTTTGTGACAGTGCCGGCAACAATCATCAAGTCCGCTTGCCGGGGAGTTGCGCGAAACACTTCCGCGCCAAAGCGTGCGAGATCATACCGGGCGGCGGCGGCGGCAATCATTTCAATCGCGCAACAGGCCAAGCCGAATTGCAGCGGCCAAATGGAAGATTTGCGACCCCAATTATAAAGCCATTCGGTCGAGACGACGAAGACGCCTTGCTTCTGCAATTCGCTTTTTAAGCCTTCGTCGATCATTTCCACTCCAACGCGCCTTTGGCCCATGCGTAAACCAAACCTTCAACCAGCAGTAGCACAAACACCATCATGACCACGAATGCGCCGAGACTCAGTCCGTGAAACGCGACCGCCCACGGATAAAGGAATACCGTTTCTGCAGCAAAAATCACATACACCAATGCGTAGATGTAATAGCCAACACGGAATTGCACCCACGGATCGCCTTTGGCAGTCAATCCGCATTCGTATGTGTCTATTTTAATCGGCGTCGGCTTATGCGGCGCGAGTAGACGCGATAAAATCAACGGCGCGAGCGGAAAGGCCACCGCTACACCGAGAAATACCACGACAAATAGATACTGTGTTGAATATGAATCCATTTCGGAATCGGGAACTATCAACCCTGCGACAGGTTACGCTGAGTTCCTAACAAGATTGCCGGAACTTGTCAACAGGCCGGCGCGTCTGTTATTTTACGGCATGGGCGCAACTCTCGCAGACCAAAATCAATGACAGCCCAACTCTCTTCTCGTTTGCTCTATGGAATATTGCTCTTAGGCATATGGATCGAAAGCGTTCATGCCATTAGCGAGTTCACACCGGTGCGAGTGCGGGATCGTATTGTCATCGTCGCCCCCCACCCTGACGACGAGGTGTTAGCCGCGAGTGGCTTAATCCAACAAGCGATCGCGGTCGGTGCAAAAGTAAAAATTATTTATCTGACCAACGGTGACCACAACCAAGCCGCTTATCGTCGCTACACACAACGCCAACAACATCCAAGCTTCAGGCCGACTCAATTTGCATTGGGCGAACAACGCCGTGTTGAAGCATCTGCCGCAATGCAACTTCTGGGTTTAGCCAGTAAGAATTTAATATTTCTCGGTTATCCAGATTGGTCAACTTTACGCCTCTGGCGAGACTATTGGGAAACCGACGAAGTACTTTTCAACAATGCGACCGGTGTAGATCGCGTGCCCTATCCGGAAGATTTCAGTTACCGGCACGCCTACCGGTCGGAGAATATCACCGCCGATCTTTGCGCAACGCTGCGGACATTCAAACCCACTCGCGTTTTTGTTACGCATCCGTGTGACACCCATCCGGACCATCGCGCCGCCGCCAACTTTGTACAATTGGCGCTGCTAGAATTGGAGGCAGAAGGAATTCGCCCGGAGTTAGATTTTTATATTGTCCATTTTGGTAGCTGGCCGGCCACGCTTAATTACCATCCTACCTTGCCACTTGAACCACCACGGACGTTGCGCGATGACAGCGACTGGCAATCCTTGCCGCTGACCCCAAAACAAATCCAGCGGAAATATCAGGCGATTTTAACCAATCAAACACAAGTCACCGATCAACGCGGACTACTCACCGCGTTCGCACGAACCAATGAACTTTTCGCCACCGGTCAAGCGCCGACTGTTCCACTACTACCGGAGCACGCGGAATTAGACTGGACGAAAGCCGCGCACTTGCGAGCGCTGGCCGTCTTACCTTCCGAGAGTGGTTACGTAACAAATAGTCTCGCTGAGTTGCCATCGTCGAAGACGGTAGTGGATTTGGAATGCATTGATTTCCTCCGGCAAGATGACGATCTCGTCGCTCAGCTGAACTTGAAAAATCTTACCGGCCAGCGTGGCAACGTGCGGTTGCTTTTATTTGGCTACCGGCAAGGCACCGCATTCGCAAGTCTGCCGAAAGTTCAAATTAACATCACTCCCGACAATCGTCTAAACGTGCAAATCACCCACGAAGGCGTTGAAGATCCAGGCGTGACGCTGACCAACATTGATACGCGAATGATTTTACGAATTCCGCTAAAGCTCCTCGGAGGAACTGACATCGACCACCTTTTTGCAACAGCAATTGCGTATTTTGGCGCAAAAATTGCCGACGATACCGCTTGGCACCTCCTCCGAATTTCACCAAATTAAACGGCTTTTAAAAAAGCCACCGGTGACAATTGACTTGCCTCGAAGGAAATTTTCCGCACAATGGCAACGCAACGGGACGTAGCGAAGTTTGGTATCGCGTCTGCTTTGGGAGCAGAAGATCCCGGGTTCAAATCCCGGCGTCCCGACCACTTTTACGGCAACGACAACTGCTCGATGTACCGGTCTTCAAAACCGGCGTCTAAATTCAACTCCACCACGTCCATCTTCTTAGCGGCGCGGGCAATTTCATCCAACGCACCGCAATCTAGCAACGCCAAATACGCGCCAGCCAAACTGGTGTTGCCGACCACTTCAATTTGCTCCGGTACAAATCCCGGCAACAATCCACACGCAATTGCATTCTCGCGATCGAGGTGCAAACCAAATCCACCGGCAAGATAGAGTTTTTTAATCTGCGCGGGTTTCAACCCGGCGCGCTCCAACAACGTCAGAATACCGGCAGCAATCGCCGCCTTCGCCTGCATCAATCCAGCAATGTCCATTTCCGTCACCACGATATCAGTCTTACCGGAACCTGTCGCCACCCGCAACGCCCGGCCATAATCTTTCCACGGCATTGTCTGCTCCGTAAACGCATTCTCAAACCGCCCGCGCTCGTTCAGAAAACCGGTGGCGCGGCCTTCCGCTAGAAAATCCACATACGCCGTCCCGCACAAACCAATCGGCATCCCCTGCCCGATTTTTTCCAGCGCAACTGAAAATGGATTTGGATTCAATTTTATATGCGCAATCGCACCGGCGGTGGCGCGAACGCCGTTAGTCATCCCGGCGCCTTCAAACGCCGGACCCGCTGCCGTGGCGCAGCCGGAAAGATTGTTGCCGCGCTTCAGGATGATTTCTCCATTCGTTCCGACATCCACCAACAACGCCGGACCTTCGTCGTACACCAAGCCGGTCGCGAATGCGCCGGCGGTTAAATCCGCACCGACATACGCTGCGGCACTCGGTAAGAGATGAATTATGAACGACCAGCCGGGAATCGCTGCGAGCCGGTGCTCCAGAAATGTCGCTGTGAACGGCGCCAACCCCATCGACGACGGATCCACTCCGGCAAACAAATGCAACATGGTTGTGTTCGCCGCCACCGTCATACACCGGACTTGCGCTAACGTTGCGCCAGCCTTGCTGAGTGCTTCATTGAGTAATGGTTTTAGCGTTTCCTCGACAATCAAATCTTGCAAATGCTTGAGTTGAGTCGGGTCGGTACTGCAAAGATTAATCCGCGTCAGAACGTCGTCGCCGAGATGCATCTGCCGATTGAAGTTTGCCGCGCCGCCCAACACTTTGCCATCGCGTAAATCGCAAATGAGCAACGCCACCGTCGTCGTGCCGATGTCCACCGCCACGCCGAGCGGTTGCGCCTCCGGTGTTGCGGAAACGCTAGTCACAAGCCAATGGTCGTCTCGGTATTCGAGCGTCGCAATCGCGTCCACCGGCAGGTTCGGCGTCACACGGACCGGTCGCCGGCGTTGAATACCAGCTACACCATTCGCCGGTACCGCAACCTGTTGCCAGAGCGGATCGTGAGCGCGCGGAACATTCGTTTTGAATTCGCTGACAACCTGCGGTTCGTACGCTAACAACGAGCGCGCCGGAATCCGCACGGTTACCGGACCGTCGTGTGCGAGCCGGTATTCGCAACCGCGCAAAGCTTGACCGGTACCGGTCACAGTTTCACCGGTCGCCATATTCGTGAGACTACCGGTGAGCAATTCAATAATGCAACCATCACACAAACCGCGCTGACCACACCGGGTATTCAGTGGAAAATGTTTTCGCCGGAGCAAATCGCTCAAACGCTCGGCACCGGTGACGTTGAGAACTTGCGGACCTTTGGCAGTTTCGATGGTGAGATTCATGGCACGAGTTCAATCACGCGTTCGTCGGCGACCAGCCGGAAAGTTTGCCCGGGAGGGACGACAAGAAACCGGTCATTATCCCACGGACCGGAGAGCAATGCTTTCAGTAGAGATGGATCGCCAGCTTGGCAATCGCATTTCCAGCCGAGCCAATCCGCGCATTTTTTGGTGTAGGCGTGTTGCTGCTCAACGTCACCGGTGTCGAGGTGCACAAACGCGGCGTTATCGTATTTTTTGAACCAAGCCTGTTCAGTCTCCATCAAAAAATCGGCATTGTCCTCGCCGTATTTTTCGACGTACTCGCCCCGGGTTTGCTCATACCGTTCCTTGCCGGGTGGGGCGTGATGTTTATTCCAGCCGATGCTGTACCAGTAGGTCCCGGGATTTTGCTTCACGTATTCCGCGTAGCGTTCTTTACTGCCGAGTAGATGCGTGATGCAATCGTGTGCGCGGGCGATAACGAGTCGGCACCGATTTGTTTTCACGCCTTCGGTACCGCGACTGCACAAGCCGTAACCGAGAACGATAACTTCGGCATTCGTCTCCACCTCGACCCGGTTAATGGCGGCCTGAACGGTGGTTCGTAGTTTATCCGGCTCTCGGTGTAAAGCCCACTCGAGTTTCTCGATTCGAACGATGTGCGTCAAATCGGTCGCGAAATGCGCGATTTCCGTTTCGAGGACGGCGCAGGTGATGACAGCGACACGCGGTGTATTCATGAGCGCAATAATTTAGCGACCAATCTCCGGTATGTCCAGACTCGGAATCTGGAGATGTTGGATGACGGGATTACCGGTGATGAGAAACCCGGATTGCATCGAGGCCCGGTAATCACGCGGCGAAAGCCCATACACTTTGTGGAACTTGTTCGAGAAATGATAGGGCGAGGCAAAACCGACGATGTCGGCAATTTGGCGAATCCGCAAATTGCTCCGGAGCAGCAACGACGCGGCGCGTTCCAGTCGGGCGAGACCCGCGCATTCCAGCGGACCGAGATCGAGATGGCGGCGAAATAGCCGGCAGAGATATTCCGGTGAGACGTGCGCGGCTTTCGCCAACGCGGTTAAGGTAATCGGCAACGGCGGGTCGTGCGCAAGAGCTTGCCGGATTGAACGGAGTGTTTTTTGGACAGCCGGCGGCAGATTTTCCAGCGGTTCCAAGGCGATGGCGGTTTGATTATCGAGAAATCCGCGCAGCATTAGAGTGACCGCCGCTTCGAGTAGTGGAGTGTGAATCGGTTTCTGATTTTGAGCCATACCGATGACGTACCGGAACATCGGGCGTAAAATATCTTCCGGTGTCATGGTTCGGTTCAGCGGCCATTCGTTTAACGGCGGCCAGCCGGGGTCGGAGTAGTCGAAGCTAAAGTGAAAAAATGCCTGCATTGTCCGACGCGTCGAATCCCAATCGTACCGGTCAGTCATGCCGGGGCGTCCCAAAAGAACGGTACCGGCAGGGGCATCGATATTCCGGCCATCGAAACTTGCTTTGGCGTGGCCGTCAATAATCCAGACGAATTCAAAGTCATGCAGTAAGCGCGGCCCAAAAGTCGCCCCCGGAGGATAGACGGAAATCCCGGCGTTGCCAACGAGCAGGCCTTCTGTGGTGGTAAAAGCCATGGTCAATTACCGGTAGGTTTCCGTAATTTTAAGATATTGTCAAGAATGCAAGCTTCTGGTAATTCTGACGACAGTTGCAACAGGCCGGTGTTTCATCATGGTCAATTCACGGCAGGCGCAACCATAAAAGGAAATCAAATGAGCGAACTACAGAAACTGTCCGAGTCCGTAGAAAAAGGTAATCGTAACGAAGCCAAGCGGATTACGAATGAACTCCTCGCCGCCGGTATGAAACCACTCGACGTCGTCGAACAAGGTCTCGTCCCCGGCATGAACACCATTGGCGAAAAGTTTAAGAACAACCAGATTTTTGTCCCCGAAATGCTCATCGCCGCCCGCGCTATGAAAGAAGCGATGGCGATTCTCGAACCACTTCTCGTTAAAGCCGGCATCAAGCCTGCGTTTACTGCCGTCATCGGCACTGTGCAAGGCGATCTCCATGACATCGGCAAGAATCTTGTCGCCATGATGTGGAAAGGTGCAAACTTCGGTGTCGTTGACCTCGGAACGAATGTAACGCCAGAAAAATTTGTCGCGGCTGCCAAAGAACATAACGCTCAGGTTATCGGTCTCTCCGCGTTGTTGACCACCACAATGCCGGCAATGAAGACCACAATTGCCGCCGTCAAAGCGGCGGGCCTCACCGGTGTTAAAATCGTCATCGGTGGCGCGCCAATCACCAGCGAGTTCGCCAAAGAAATCGGTGCTGACGCTTTTGCACCCGACGCCGCCAGCGCGGTGGATGTCGTCCGAAATCTTATTGCGGCGTAAATTCGACAATAACCTATTGAAAGTCGCGCCGGTAAGCAGCAGGCGAGCGTCCCATTGTCTTTTTGAAGACTCGGTAGAATTGTGGGTAGCTCCCAAAACCGGCCTCCAGTGCTGCCGTGAGCATTTTCATCCGCTGACCGGTTCCGTAGAGTTGTAAAAAACGCTCGATCCGCTGCCGGTTGCGAAAGTCGAGTAAAGTCACGCCAGTCTGTTGCTTGAATAAATGGCTTAACCGGGAAGGACTCAGACCGGCCTGGTGCGCCAGTTCTTCAATGGACAGCGCTGCGCCAGCGTCACGAATCAAGTAGGTTGCCTTTTCCACAGCCGGATGGACATCGCTACCAGTTAAATTATCACCGGTGGTGATAAATTTTTCCCAAGTTAATAAAAGCGCGTAGGCCAAACCAGTGTTAAAAAGACTGTCTTGATTCCGGGCGGCTTCAATTTCTTCGTATACCAATTCAAGGCGATTGAATGTCGCCGCTGTTAAACGACGATTGCATTGACCATCGGGATTGGTTTCGCGCAAGGTTTGGGCGTTCGTGTCACAAACGATTCGATCAATAAGTTGCGGTTTGAAAACACCAATCCACATTTTGAAATCCGGCGATTGATCGATCAACACATGTTCCTGTGCCGGAAAAAGCCAGAGTAAATCACCCCGGCGAATTTGGTATTTACGCTTCGCTAAAAGATAGCAAGCCGTACCTTGTGTGATCAGATTAAATTCCAGTTCGGCATGATGATGCATGGGCACAACGCGCCCTTGATTCTGATACAACCAGAGATTCCCATCGTGGTTATCTGGCAGGTTTAACCGTGATTTCATAACAGCTGCAAATGATAACACGTCGCCTGAAAATGAGAAGTCGCCGCAATAGTTATCTGTTAGAATTTTAACTCATGAATATTATTACCGAAGCTCATCGTGAATTGTACCAGAAAGAAGGCTACATGATTTTGCCGGGGGTAATCCCGCCAAATCTATTAAAAATGTTACGAGAGGAATGTTCGTATTTCCTCGGATATTACGATTCCCAAATGGATGCACGCCGTGTGCAAGTGGACGGCATCAACCACCGTGGAAAGCGCTATTTCATCAACAATCGTTATCGTCTAAGCAACCGGCTGTGGGAGTTTATTTTCAGTCCGCTAATGGCCGAGATCGCCCAAGCCGCACTCGGTCCAGATGTATATTTATTTCACGAACAATGGGTCGTTAAAGGCGCAGAGCAAGGGATGAAATTCGCTTGGCATCAGGATAGTGGGTACGTGAAATACGGCGATCCGCAAACCAAGCACAAACCGTACGTCACTTGCTGGTGCACACTCGACGATGTGAATGAAGCCAACGGTACCGTTTATCTTTTACCGCACTCACGCGGAGGCACAAAGAACACAATTTTTGATCACACCAAACAAGCCGGTACAAACGATCTGATTGGCTATACCGGAAATGATCCCGGCGATCCGCTCCTTGTGCCCGCTGGTAGCATTGTGGCATTTACTAGCTACAACTTCCATCGAAGCGGTGCCAACACCACCAATCGGATGCGGCGCGTTTACCTCCCACAATACAGCTCCGAACCGATCACTCGCGCCACCGGAGAGTTTTGGCAACTCGCGACACCCTTCGTTAAAGACAATCAAATTATCTACAACCGCGCGAATGATACCGCCGAGAACTACGGACCAAAATGAACGACACACTCCAATGGAAGTCAGATTGGCTACAAGCTCGACAAGCACTGACCGCATGGTGGGAACATCGCGGTTTGGCGTTGCACATCACCGCGCCGAAAAATCCGCCGTGGGAAAATATTCCCCACCCTGGTAAACCGCGTGATCTCCAGCAGCAATGGACTGACTTAGATTATTGGGTCGCGACTTACGAACACGAAATGGCGCATACATTTTATGGTGGCGTCTCCTTTCCACGTTTATGGACGCTTGTCGGTGGTCCCGGCAGTCTCGGTTTATTCCTTGGCGCAAACGGCGTGCTTTCGCCTTCCACCGTGTGGTACGACCCGGTGATTCATGAGCCAGAATCATATCCACCATTCCGGCTCGATAAATCCGGCACTTGGTGGCGGCGGCATATGGATGTCATTGAACTCAGCCAGCACCGGTCGCGCGGTCGGTATCTAGTCGGGTTTCCGGATATTGTTGAGAACATTGATACACTCGCGCAATTACGCGACGGCCAATTGTTGTTGATGGATTTACTGGAGCGACCGGACTGGGTGAAATCCAGGCTCACGGAAATCAACGCCGCATTTTTTGAATGTTACGAAGATTTTTGGCAACGCTTACGCGATCCGTGGGGTGGTTCAACTTTCTGCGCGTTTGATCTCTGGGGCCCTGGTAAAACCTGCAAAATTCAATGCGATTTCTCCTGCATGATTTCAACTGATATGTTTCAGGAGTTCGTCGTACCTGGACTGACAGAACAATGCGAACGGCTGGATTACGTGATGTACCATCTTGACGGAACAAACGCCGTCCATCAACTCGATGCTTTACTCGAAATTGAAGCGCTGGCCGCCATCGAATGGACGCCTCAATCCGGTCTTCCCGGTGGCGGTTCACCACAATGGTATGACATGTACCGGCGCATCAAAGCCGCCGGTAAGAGCGTCCAAGCTGTCGGCGTGAAACCGGAAGAAATCGCGCCGCTCATTGACGCGGTTGGCGCGGATGGTTTGTATGTTTTGACCACCGGCACCTCGACAGAGGCAGAAGCGCGCGCCCTACTCCATCGTTTTGGCTGGCAAGGCGACGCCTGATTCATATACCTTTCCAGCATGCATCCGGTAATCAAACAACTTCTTGCCACCGGTTCTGTCATTACCGACGGAGCTTGGGGTACTCAACTTCAAGCTCGCGGTTTACCGGTCGGCGCTTGTCCCGATGAATGGAATCTCACTCAACCCGGTAAGGTTGAAGAAGTCGCCGCCGCCTACGTTGCCGCCGGTAGCCGTATTATTTTGACCAATACATTTGGCGCCAACCGGATTCGCCTTGCTGAATTTAATCTAGCTGACAAAGTCGCGGAAATTAACCGGCGCGGTGCGGCGATTTCTAAAAAAGCCGCCGGTAATAAAGCGCTCGTTTTTGCATCCGTTGGACCCACCGGCAAAATGCTCGTCGCCGGCGACGTGACCGAAGACGAATTGCGCGTCGCATTTACCGAGCAAGCACAAGCTCTCAAAGCCGGCGGTGCTGATGCGCTCGTCATCGAAACGATGGCCGAACTCGAAGAAGCGCAAATCGCTCTCGACGCCGCGAAAAGCACCGGCCTGCCGGTCGTTGTCTGCATGACTTTCGATACCGGTGGCCGCACGATGATGGGCGTTGCTCCCGACCAAGCCGCCAAGCAATTTACCTCTGCCGGCGCGGATGTCATCGGCAGCAACTGCGGCAACGGCATTGCCGCCTTTATCCCGATTTGCCGCGAACTACGCACCGCGACTGACTTGCCAATCTGGATTAAAGCCAATGCCGGCCAACCAGAATATGTGGACGGTAAAGTTATCTACCGGATTACACCGGAAGAATTTGCCGGACATGTTCCCGCCTTGCGTGCCGCCGGCGCAAATTTCATCGGTGGTTGTTGCGGCACCTCACCGGAACACCTTCGCGTTGTGGTTCAGCAGTTAACTCGTTGAAGTCGGGTTTTCGGTGTAATGTCCGCCTGCATGATTGACACGACGCAACGCCACCGGTTGTTGGAACAACACTTCGGCTTTCGAGAATTTCTCGAAGGCCAAGAGCATGTCATTGAAAACATTCTCGCCGGTCAAGATACGCTAGTCATCATGCCCACCGGCGGTGGCAAATCGCTTTGTTACCAATTCCCGGCACTCGCGCTCGATGGCATCACTGTCGTCGTCTCACCATTGATTGCGCTGATGAAGGATCAAGTGGATGCACTTGCGGCGAAAAAGATACCGGCGACCTTTATCAACTCTTCGCTCAACCAATCAGAAATTGATAGTCGCATCACCGGAATGCAGCGCGGCGATTACCGGCTCGTCTACATCGCACCGGAACGTTTCAAAAGCGAACGATTTATCCAAGCACTCGCGCCGCTTTCCATTGCGCTCTTTGCGGTGGACGAAGCGCATTGCATTTCGCAATGGGGCCACGATTTCCGTCCCGATTACATCCGGTTGAAATGGGCATTGAAAGAACTTGGCCAGCCGCAAGTCATCGCACTTACAGCGACCGCCACACCGGAGGTTCGCGCCGACATTGTAGAACAACTTGCACTCGGCAAATTTGGCCGGCAAGAACCGCAAATTTTCGTTTCCGGTTTCGCCCGGCACAATCTTCACCTCGCCGTTAGTCACGTGAAAGGCAAGGCCGCCAAACTCCACCGGATTACGGAGACAATTCGCCAACTCAAGACCGGCATTGTTTATTGTTCAACACGCAAGCACGTCGAAAAAGTCGCGGCGGAACTCGGCGTGAAATGTATCGCCTATCACGGCGCAATGACGCCGGAGCAACGCACCAAGGCGCAGACGAAATTTATGAACGGCGATTGCGACGTCGCCATCGCAACGAACGCGTTTGGCATGGGAATCGACCGGGCGGATTTGCGGTTTGTCATTCACTTCGATATTCCCGGTAGCGTCGAGGCATATTACCAAGAAGCGGGTCGCGCCGGACGCGACGGCGAACCGGCGCGATGTGAAATGCTTTTCAATTACGCCGACGTGCGAACGCAGGAGTTTTTTATTGAAGGCGCAAACCCGACGCGCGAAATCATTGCCGGACTGTATCACGCACTTTTGCAACTCTGCCGGCGCGGCCCGATTACAATGTCCATTGACGATATTGCCGAACAGCTACCGACGGTGAAGAATTCGATGGCCGTCGGCAGTGCGCTATTTCAACTGGAACGCGCCGGCTTCATTGCTCGTGACTACGAGTCCGGTAATCGCACCTACACCACCGGCTTAGTTGAACCGGTCAAGGCGTTCGACGAATTACAGATTGATTTCGAGCGACTGGAAAACAAACGCCAGCGTGACCTCGGCAAGCTTCAGAAAATTATCGCCTACGCTGGCCATCACGACTGCCGGCACAATTTTATCCTCGATTATTTTGGCGATGATGAAGCTGCACCGCATTGCGTCGTTTGTGATAATTGCCTTGCACATACGAACACCGCTATCCGCCAGCCAACGGAAGACGAAACGGTGAGTATCCAGAAAGCATTGAGTTGTGTGGCGCGAGTGAATGGCCGGTTCGGTCGTGCTCGCATCGCGCAGACATTGGTCGGTTCACGCTCGAAAGAAGTGGTGGACGCTCGCCTAGATCAGCTTTCAACTTACGGCTTACTTGCGGCGCAAGGCTCAGATTATGTCTGGGCGTTACTGGATAGCTTGATTCGCGCTGGTTGCATCGCCGTTAGCACCGGTGAATATCCGACCTTGTCACTGACGGAGTTGGGCCGGGAAGTGATGTTGCGCCAAAAAACAATTTCTCTAGCTTTACCGGAGGTTGCCAAACCGAAGAAGCGCACGGAAAAGAAGTCCGCAAAGGTCGCGGAAGAAGTGGATTACAACCGAGAGGTTTTTGAGGCGTTGAAGAAATGGCGACGCGAACGCGCTAGTCGGCTGGGCAAGCCAGCGTATCACGTCTTCCCGGACAAAACGCTGGAAGAATTGGCGCGCATTTTACCGGAATCGCCGGCGGATTTACTAAACATTCGCGGCATCGGCCCGGCGAAGGCGAAAATGTTCGGTGATGAAGCACTAAAGATTATCACGGGTGCGAGATAAACGGATTACCGGCAATATAGAAGCGGAGGTGGCGGCGCGCCCAACTGCCGGCGTAATCGACACCAATACGCGGACGTTTGATGATGCGGAAAGTTTCAGACTTACCGGCGGAAATGTAAAAATCCTTACTGAGAAGATCGTGACCGTTGAGTTGCCGGTCAATATTCATGGCGTTGCAGAGCAAACCGGGGCCGGTGGTTTTACCGGTGAGATTCGCGACCGGTTCCAACGCACGGAGCAGAACCGCCGAGGCGTGCCCTTCCCTTTCAGTAACGACGTTCATGCAACAGTAGATTCCATAAATGAGATAGACATAGGCGTAGCCGGGCGGACCAAACATCGGCGCGTTGCGTTTGGTCAAACCGCGAGCGGAATGGGCGGCGCGGTCATGCGGTCCGAGATAGGCTTCAGTTTCAACGATGCGACCGATGCGATTGCCGTGAACGAGGAATTTGCCGAGTAATTCACGAGCGACAAGCGTGGTGTCGCGGTCGTAAAATGTTCGCGGAAGCTTGCGCATGGGAAAAATATAGCAGGTTCAATGTGGCGTTGACAGGCCGGGACAGTCTGATAGACTCCGCCACGTTGTTCCCCCGTTTATTTAACTACAAGGAATCGATTCAATATGGCTAAACAAGTGAAGAAGTCTGTAAAGAAGTCTCCGAAGTATGTGTATTTTTTCGGACCGGGTAAATCGGATGGCAATGGTTCAATGAAGCCGTTGCTCGGCGGTAAAGGTGCCAACCTCGCGGAAATGGCGCGCATCGGCTTGCCGGTACCTCCGGGGTTGACCATCACCACCGAAGTCTGCACTTATTACTACGAAAATAAAAAGTCCTATCCGAAGTCGCTCGAAGCAAGCGTCCGGGACGGCGTCGCGAACATCGAAAAAATCATAGGCACGAAGTTCGGTGACCAGACGGCGATGCCGTTGCTCGTCTCCGTACGCTCCGGTGCGCGCGATTCGATGCCGGGCATGATGGATACGATTTTGAATCTCGGTCTCAACGATGCCACCGTTCTCTCGCTCGTCGCAGCCACGAAGAACGAACGGTTCGCGTGGGATTGCTACCGCCGGTTTATTCAGATGTACGGCGATGTGGTCATGGGCGTGCAGAAGCGCGCCGGTGAAGACAATGAGCCGTTCGAGGTCGTGATCGACAAGTTGAAACACAGCCGGTATCACGCCGAAATTGAAGATACGAAACTCACCGTGGGCGACCTCAAAGAGATCGTCAAGCAGTTCAAGGCGCTCATCAAGGAATACACCGGCAGCGAATTCCCGCAAGATCCATGGAAGCAGCTCTGGGGCGCCGTCGGCGCTGTGTTTGGTTCATGGATGAACGACCGCGCGATGGTTTATCGTCGTAAATACAATATCCCTTCCGAGTGGGGCACGGCCGTCAACGTTCAAGCGATGGTGTACGGCAACACCGGTAACACCTCTGGTTCAGGCGTCGCGTTCACGCGAAATCCGGCCAATGGCAATAAAGAATTCTACGGCGAATTTCTCATCAACGCGCAAGGCGAAGATGTCGTCGCCGGTATCCGCACACCGGAACCAGTCGCGCAGTTGACGAATCACATGCCGGCGGCGTTTGCTGAATTGGAAAAAATTCGCGCCACGTTGGAAAAGCATTTCAAAGACGTGCAGGATTTTGAGTTCACGATTCAAGATGGTAAAGTATTCATGCTCCAGACTCGTAACGGCAAGCGCACGGCGTTTGCGGCGTTGAAGTTCTCGATGGACATGGTGAAGGAGAAGCTCATTGACTGGCAGACCGCCATCAAGCGTAATCCGTCCGATCAGCTCGATCAATTACTCGCGCCGATTTTCGACTCGAAGGCCGAAAAAGCCTCGAAAGTCATTGCGAAAGGTTTGCCCGCCGGTCCCGGTGCGGCTTCCGGCAAAATGTATCTCTCTTGGGAACGCGCAGTGGCTGCCGCTGAAAAAGGCGAGAAAGTCTTGCTCGTTCGCAATGAAACCACACCGGAAGATTTGCGCGGCATGATTGCCGCCGAAGGTATTCTCACAGCGAAAGGTGGCGTCAGTTCTCACGCCGCGCTCGTCGCCCGGCAAATGGGTAAGGTTTGTGTTTGCGGTGCCGGTGCGTTGCAAATTGATTACGCCGCTAAAACTCTCACCGTGGGTGGCCAGACTTGGAAGGAAGGTGACTTCCTTTCTATCAACGGCACACTCGGTAATGTGTATGCCGGCGAGATTGCGACGGCCGAATCCGAAATCGTGGCCGGCTTAATTCACGGCGACAAAGAAGCGCAGAAGACGGAAAAATTCCAGAGCTTCCAACAGCTGATGAAGTGGTGCTCGAAGGTCACCAAACTCCAAGTCCGCACCAATGCCGACACGCCGGAGCAGACCGAAAACGCATTGGCGTTTGGAGCAACCGGCATCGGCCTCACACGCACCGAGCATATGTTCTTCGAAGGAAATCGCATTGACGCGATGCGCGAGATGATTCTCGCCGGCAATGTGGAAGACCGGAAGAAAGCACTCGCGAAGATTCTACCATTCCAGAAGAGCGACTTCGTCGGAATCTTTAAAGCGTTGAAAGGTTTCCCGGCCACCATCCGATTCCTCGATCCACCGCTCCACGAATTCTTGCCGCACGAAGCGAAAGCACAGCAAGATCTCGCCACGAAGATGGGCGTACCGGTGGAAAAAATCCAACAACGCGTGAAAGAACTCCACGAGTTCAATCCGATGTTGGGCTTCCGGGGTTGCCGGTTAGGTATCGTCTATTCGGAAATTTCCGAAATGCAGGCGCGCGCTGTATTCGAAGCCGCTGCCGAAGTCCAGAAATCTGGCATCAAGGTCAAACCCGAACTCATGATTCCGCTCGTTGGATTCAAGAAAGAACTCGACTTGCAAGTCGCGGTCGTTCATCGCGTCGCCAAAGAAGTCATGGCGGAAAAGAAAATCAAACTGAGCTACATGGTCGGCACGATGATCGAAGTTCCACGTGGCGCGTTGACGGCAGATGAAATCGCACAGACGGCGGAGTTCTTCAGCTTCGGCACGAACGATCTCACGCAAACCTGTCTCGGCATGAGTCGCGATGACTCCGGCAGCTTCCTGCCGCCATATACGGAACTGGAAATCGTGAAGAAGAATCCGTTTGCTTCGATTGACCAGACCGGCGTCGGCCAGTTGATGAAGATTGCCGTCGAAAAAGGCAACGCCACACGGCCTGGCATTAAGCTCGGCATCTGCGGTGAACACGGCGGCGATCCTGAGTCTGTGAAGTTCTGTCACAAACTCGGCCTGACCTATGTCAGCTGCTCACCGTATCGTGTTCCGGTCGCCCGGCTTGCGGCAGCGCAAGCGGCGCTGGAAGACTGAGAGAAGTAAATTCAGAAGACGGGCAACGTTCACGCGTTGCCCGTCTTTTTTTGTAATGCAAAGTTCTTGCGAAGATTCTGGCGAGTCTATATCGTTGCTGGCAATTACCTATGGCAATTGTACGCGAACGCGAAGGCGATAACGGAATCAAGATTTATCTCCGGGAGATTGGTCAGTATCCTCTGATCACCGTCAAGGACGAGATCGCTTTGGCCGCTAAAATCAAACGTGGCGATAAGAATGCCCGCGCCACCATGATTAAGGCCAATCTGCGCCTCGTCGTGAAAATCGCCCACGACTATTCCAATCTCGGCTTGCCGTTGCTCGATTTAATTAGCGAAGGCAATATTGGATTGATGAAAGCCGTTGAGCGATTTGATCCGAAAAAAGGCGGCAAACTTTCGACCTATGGTGCGTGGTGGATTAAGCAGTCCATCAAACGCGCCCTCGCCAACCAAGCAAAAACCATCCGCCTGCCGGTGCATTTGGTAGACAAGATTAGCAAAATGAAACGCACCGCCATGAAGATGAGTGAGCGCCTCGGACGAGAACCGAGCGACCAAGAACTCGCCGACGTGCTGGGCATGCAGCGGGCAAAAGTTTCACAACTCCGTGAAATTAGCGTTCGTCCGGCCAGTCTCGACGCCACCATCGGTGACGAAGATGACACACAGTTTAGCGAGATTGTCGGCGACGAAAACGCTGCATCGCCCTTTGAGCAGTTGCGCGACAAAACCATGCGCGACGATATTCGCGATTTATTGGAAGAACTTGAGCCTCGCGAAGCGGAGATTTTGACGGCACGGTTTGGATTAGATGGCAGTAAGCCGCTGACGCTGGAAGAAGTCGGAAAAGTAAAGAAAGTGACTCGCGAGCGGATTCGTCAGCTCCAAAATATTGCCCTAAACAAGCTCCGGAAGCTGCTAGAAAAACAGGACAAACCTCTGCCGAAGATTTTTACCGAGGAGTAAGCAACCATGAGCGATCAACTAAAAAATGCTATCCGCGATGTGCCGGACTTTCCAATCAAAGGTATCCTTTTCAAGGACATCACCCCGATTCTCCAAGACCCGAAACTTTTTCGTCTTGCCGTGGATACTCTCGCCGACCGGCATGCAGGGAAAAATCTGAAAGCTGTCGTAGGAATTGATGCGCGTGGATTTATCTTTGCTGGAGCTGTCGCCTACAAACTCGGCATCGGTTTTATTCCAGTGCGCAAAAAAGGCAAGTTGCCGTGGAAAACCGTTGTCACCAGTTACACGCTTGAATATGGCAGCGAAACCAGCGAAATGCACATCGACGCGCTCGCCAAAGGCGACAATGTCGTCATTGTAGATGATTTACTCGCCACCGGTGGCACGGCGATGGCAGCCGCAACGCTCGTCAATAATCTCGGCGGGAAGATTGTCGAGATTGATTTTCTCATCGAACTCGCCTTCCTTAAAGGCCGGGAACGCCTGAAGGATTATCCCGTCTTTTCCGCCCTCGCCTACTGAGGTGGAAAGACCGCGGTGAGCGCCGCGCGAAGCGAAGTCTGCGTCAACGGTTTACTCAGAATGGTCCGGATATGCGGCGGTTTTTCACCGGTGGCTTTCATTAAGTCGCCGAATCCGGTCATTAAGATTACCGGCAAATTGGGAATGGCTTTTGAAATTGCGGCAGCGAGTTGCTCTCCGTTCATCTCCGGCATCGCCTTGTCAGTAATCACCAAGTCAAACAAACCAGCCGCAAGTTGCGCTAACGCCTCCGCGCCGTTCTCGGCGGTCACGACTTTGTGGTGATCGGCAAGCAACCACGCCTCGGCCACCGCGCACAACAGCGGTTCGTCGTCCACCACCAACACACGGAGCGACCGGGACACAGTCGCGGCTGAGGACGGAATCGCCGGCAGGCTCTCCTCCGTCTGAATCGGCAAGCGAATCATCACCGTCGTGCCTTGACCGACTTCGCTTTCGATTTCCACCGTTCCGCCGTGCCGTTGTACAATGCCTTGCACCATCGACAACCCCAAACCGGTGCCCAGCGGACGTTTTGTCGTGAAGAACGGTTCCAAGCAGCGCCGGCGGACTTCCTCGGTCATGCCGCTCCCGGTATCGCGAACCCACAACTGCACAAACTCATCCTCGAGCTGCGCGCCCAGTGTGATGGTTCCGCCCTCCGGCAGCGCATCCACCGCGTTAAAAATTAAATTCGTCAACACCTCACGAATCGCAAACTCTTCACCGGCGACAGATGGCACCGGCCGCAGCT
The DNA here is from genome assembly GCA_903847335.1 of uncultured Verrucomicrobiota bacterium. Classification (GTDB taxonomy): domain Bacteria; phylum Verrucomicrobiota; class Verrucomicrobiia; order Palsa-1439; family Palsa-1439; genus CAINDI01. The sequence goes on from CAINDI010000069.1 coordinate 58,010, forward strand.
CCGTCACCAAATGAATGGTGCGCCCTTCGGCTTGCGCCTGATCTTTCCAGCGCTGCTGCGTATGTTCAATCGCTTGCCGAATCAACTGATGGAGATCAACGCTCCGGTAATCCGTACCGGTGCCGTGCCGATGACCAAACTCACACATCTGACGGACCGTGTGGGCGGCATCGGTGCCGCTGGTGTTGATATGCTGGAGATATTTCCTCACCAGCGCGTGGTCGGCGAGTTTTTCCGGATGCTGCAATAGCAACTCGCTGAACCCAATAATCGGCGACAACGCATTATTAAAATCGTGCGCAACTCCGGCGGCCATCTGGCCGAGCACGCGCAAGTTTTCATCCTGGACGACTTGCGCCTGCATTTCCTTCAACTCTTGCTCCGCCTGCTTGCTCGCCGTTATGTCGCGAGCGACGTGGACGCTACCAAGCAGCGAGCCATCCGTGTCGCGCACCGGTGTGCAGGTGACAAAGAAATGTCCGCCGAACCGGTGTTCGAAAACTTCACAACCATGTTGCTGTTGGTCCGCCAATAGCTTGGTGTGCGGACAAAAATCAGGCGCACCCTCTAAACCGTGAACGCATTCATAACACTTCAGACCAACCGCTTCATTCGTCGTCACACCGAGCTTATCTGCAAAAGCGCGATTGGCGCGCAGAATTGTGTGATTCCGGTCAATGATACTAATCAAGTCCGGTACGGCATCAAAGGTGCGCGCCCATTCATTCTTCTCGTACAACACTCGTTCGGCTGCCAGCTTGCTCACCGTGATATCGGTAACGGTGAGGCAAACCACCGGTGCGCCGGTCGCATCCGTCGTGCTGGTGGCGTGCACTTGCGCCCAAAAGAGCAAGTCCGCCTGTTTCATCATTCGGAGATCGGCACACGCCGGTGGCGGTAATGTGCCAAAGTGCGCCGCCGTAATTTGTTTGCGATACAGATAGTAATGGTCGGCATCCTCGCTGTAGATGAACCGGGAAAACGGTTGCCCGATGAGCGGGTGCTTGGCCACGCCCAGCAGCGTGGCACCGGCGCAGTTGACTTCGGTAATCAAACCGCTTTTGTCGATGGTGAAATAACCGACCGGCGCTAAATCATACAAATCAAAATACCGGGCCCGCACGGTATCCAGCTCCGCTTGAGTCCGGCGCAGCTCATCGTTCTGCATCTCTAGCTCAATCTGGTGGACTTGCAATTCGTGCAGCAGCTCAGCGGCTTTCAGTTCCGACTTCGGCGGCGATTGCTTCAGGCGCACTTCCGCTTGCCGGCGCAATTCAGCGGCGTTACCGGACTTCGCTTGGTCACTCATTTTTCACCTGCTTCCATTTGGTTATATCAATGAAGCTAATCACGACACCTTCAATCACATGGTCGAGCGTCCGGTACGGCAAGATGCGAAGAGTGAACCACTGACCGGCCGTGGTTTGCACTTCCACTTCTTTGGCAATCAGACTGTCGAGCACGGATTGCGCGTCGGCCACCAGTGCGCTGTAATTGACAAGATTGGAAACAATGTGACCCACCGGTCGCCCGACATCGCTCTGAATCAAATTAATCATCTTGGTGACCGCCGGTGTAAACCGCAGGATGCGCAGTTGCTGGTCCACAAACACCGTGCCGATCCCGGTCCCGCCCAGCAGATTGTTCATGTCGTTGTTCAGCCGCGACAAATCCGTCACCTTGGCTTGCAGCTCGGTATTCACCGTGTTCAGTTCCTCGTTCACCGATTGCAATTCTTCCTTGGAAGTCTCCAACTCTTCGTTGGTGGATTGCAACTCCTCGTTCACCGACTGCATTTCTTCATTGGAAGATTTCATCTCTTCGTTAGCTGTCTCCAACTCCTCATTGGCCGTCTGCAAATATTCTTCCTTGGTGCGCAACTCCCGTTTGAGCGCCGCAATCCGCGCATCCACGTCTTCCGCCGACGGCTTGTGCGACGTAGTAGCCGGTACCAAACTCGGTGCAGTGACCGGCGGCGCATCTTCCAACAGGACAATGTAAAGCGGCGTCTCAATCGCCACGCTCCGGCTGTTCGCCACCGGACGAACCGACAGATTCACCAGCGTGAAATCGCCATTGGTTTTTACACGCAATCCCGGCCGGCGCACCAGCTCGTGCGTGACCACAGCTTGCTGGAGTGCGGTGGTCAATTCGCGCCGTAATCCTTCGCGCGCCATTTTCAAAATATTATTCACGTCGGCCTCACCGGCGGATGGTTCCAAGAACCGGCCCGTGCGACCGTGGAGATAAAGGATGTCGCCCCGGTTATTGACGAGTGCCGCCGCCGGCGCAATTTGCGCCAGGAGCGTTTGCTCCGTCAGTTCGCGCAGCGATTGTTTCCGGGAGGTGCTTTTCTTACCGGCCACAGGTTTTTCCTCCGGCATAATCATCGGTGGAAGGAACCGGCCCAACAGTGCGCGTTGGACACGATGGAAATCTTCTTTCCGCTGGTAAATCTTCGCCTTGCGGTCCAGTCCGTCAAACAAATCGTTGAATTCGCCTACGGTTTCCGAGGTGCCGAGGAATAGAAACCCATTCGGATTCAGCGCGTAGTGGAACAGCGGAATAATCTTCTTCTGCAACTCGCTGCCCATATAAATCAGGAGGTTCCGGCACGAAATCAGGTCGAGCTTCGAGAACGGCGGGTCTTTGATGACGCTCTGTTCGGAAAAGACGAGGATGTCACGGATGGCTTTGTTCACCCGGTATTTATCGCCGCCCGGTTCAATCGTAAAATAGCGCGCCAACCGTTCCGGTGAAATATCCACAGCAATACTCGCGGGATAAACCCCGGTGCGCGCCGTGGCAATCGCCTGACTGTCAATGTCGGTGGCGAAAACCTGCACTTGAAAACTTTGCTTTAGCGTCTCCTGCCGTTCGGTCAGCAGGATGGCAATGGAATACGCCTCTTCACCGGTGGAACAACCCGGCACCCAGACGCGAATCGAACCGCCGGCCACTTTGTTGGCAAACAACTTGGCGACTACTTGTTCATCCAACGCCTTGAACACTTCCGGGTCGCGGAAGAAATTCGTCACGCCAATCAGCAAATCGCGGAACAACGCTTCCACCTCGACCGGCGTCTGCTGCAAAAATTTGACATAGCCCTCCAGCGTCGCAATCTGATGCACCGCCATGCGCCGTTCGACGCGCCGGTGGATGGTGTTCGGTTTGTATTGGGAAAAATCGAAGCCGGTCTGCGCACGGAGCAGGATGAACGCTTTCTTGAGCGCATTCTCCAGTATCGGTTCCGGCGCGTCGTCCGGACGTGGTCGCTTGCCAAATGCGTGGCTCACATAGGCAATAATCTGCGCCGGCATTTCCGCCGGTGGCAATTCGTAGTCCACCAAGCCAGTGCCGATAGCGCTACGCGGCATGCCATCGTATTCAGTGGACGATGGATTCTGCGCCATCACCATCCCGCCTTCGCCTTTGATGGCGCGGACGCCGAGTGTGCCATCGCTGCCGGTGCCGGAGAGCACCACGCAAATCGCGCGCTCGTGTTGGTCTTGCGCCAGCGACCGGAAGAAGAAATCAATCGGCAACCGCTGGCCACGCGGCGAGATTGGCTCCAGCAATTGCAGTGCACCGTTGAGGAACGCCATGTCGCGGCCCGGCGGGATGATATACGCGCAGTTGGGCTGCACCACCATACCGTCTTCCACCTCGAAGACTTGCATCCGGGTGTAGCGCCGGATTAATTCGGTGAGAATGCTTTTGTGGTCCGGCGCCAGATGTTGCACCAACACGAACGCCATCCCCGGATCGGTGTCCGCCGGCATCCCAGAGAAAAACGCTTCAAACGCCGCCAGCCCGCCCGCCGACGCACCAATCCCAACGATGGGAAATGTTGAACTGGGGGGAATCAGCGGTAAAACGTCCGGTATCGGGGTGGTTTTTGATTTATTCAGCGCGAACGTCTTGGCTTTTTTCATAGTTACCCCAGCCGATACAATCAACATACGCGCATCGCCGGCAACTACAATGACTAATTACGCCGGCGGATTCCACCAGCAATTCCCCTTCCCGTCAATCGCCGCACCGGCGCGCCGCCGAATGTCGGCCATTTGCGCCGGTGACAATGCTTGGAAATTACTGGCCGCGGCATACGCCGCATCTTGTTCATTCGGAAAACTCAACCCCAGCAAGGTGACATCCGGGTCGCACGTCAGCGTATAATGCAGACATTCTTCCACACTCAAGCGCGGTAAGACCGCCGCGCCGGTATCGCTACCGCCGGAGCTTAATTTTCCACGTGGTCGTTTGGATAATGGCCGGCTATAACCTTCTGTGTCGCCCAATAGTTTACCGGCCCCAAATGTCTTAATACCAATCGTGCCGACCCGATGCTGCCGAGCCAGCGGCAAAATCTCCGTGATGTATCGTTCATCCACAGCCGCACCAATCGGAAACATCACCACATCGCAGAAACCAGACGGAATCGCCTCACGGAGCACCGCCGGATTGTGAGAGGAAATCCCCCGAAAACGCGACAGGCCAGCTAACTCTTCAAACCGCAACTGGCGCCAATCTTCCAGCGTGCTGACGCCGTGAAATAAAAATAAATCCACATCTGAAAAACCTAACCGTTGCCAACTCGCTTCGACTTGTGGGCGCACCGGTGCGGCTAGTTCATCAATCTTATCAATCACAAAGATACCAGCCCGACGGCCTTTCAGTGCCGCGCTGACAATTTCTTCGCTGTACCCGGTCTCATACATTGGCGCGGTATCAATCACGTTGAGCCCGGCATCTAAGGCGCGACGGATTGTGGCGACGCAATCCGGTAACGGCACCTTCCGGTCGGCTAAATCACCGATGCCGAGTTGGGTAGCGCAGAAGCCAGTCCGTCCAAGTTCACGGCGTGGCGTGAAAATCGGTTTTTCCATACCGGCGACGGAAGCCATTGCGAAGTGCTAGCCTTTGTAATGATGAAACATACTGGCGAGCAGAATCAGTTCGGGATGTGCCGCCTGTAACTTCGGCAAGACCACGCGGATTCGCGACTGATACGCCGCCAACTTTTCACGCAACGGCTGGAGATCGTCAATCTTGTCCCAATGCAAACTCTGCAAGTCGAGGACGAGCTTAGCTTTGCTCTGAGCGAGTGAATCGTGAATCCGCTGACCGAGACCGGCGGAGTGCGCCGAGGAAAGCGCGCCTTCCAAGCGGAGCCAGACTTGCTTCCGAGCGTGTTGAAGCTCGACTTGAACATCCAGCTCCGGAATCGCGACTTCGCTCGGCAATTTTTCCCACAGGTGAAATGCCTTCCAACCTCGACTCGGCAACCGGTACTCGGTCCGAATCAGTTTTGGATTTTGGAAAAGATTAAACTTGAGCGTGATGGCCGTCCAAATCGCCGCGCCAATTCCGAGCACGGACTTGAAAGTCTGCGCCAGTGTTGGCTTGCCGAGTTCCGCGATGATTTGCTGTTCCAGCGTCCCAATCCACCGGCGGATAATTTGATTCGGGCCAAAAACTCGCCCAGCCAGAAATACCGGATAAGCGCACCGCAAGTTGTCGGCGTAGATTTCCGCCTTTTTCCGGAGGAGCGGATTCGGTGAGTTCTTGAGCTTCTGGTAACCCAGAAATTGATTTTCAAGAGTTCGGAAAATACTCGGGCCGAGCCGTTGAAAATCCTGCTCGAAACACCAGCGTTGAAGATTCTCAATCTCTTCCGGTGACAGCGTCGGGTGTTTCATCATCGTGGTGAACCCGTCCGCGCGCCGGTAAAGCATCTCGGGGTTTTGCACGTATTTTTCGTGAAGCAAATTCTCGCGATGCACCCGTTCATTAAACGGCGTACCGGGCACCGGCCCGTAAATCAAATACTGGCCGAGCGCCGGCTTAAGCTTCATCAATCCGTCGAGTTCTTGCGCAATAACCTCCGGTGTTTGGTAATCGAAACCAATAATCATCGAGGTTAGAATCGTGATTCCGTGTTCGCGAAATTCCGTCAGAATTTCGCCCACCGGCCGGCCTTGCTGCTTCGCGTAACCGGAGCGCGTGCCTTCGTAGCCAATCCAGAAACCGTCAATTCCCATTTCGAGAATCTCTTCGACGGTATACTGACTGATTGCCTTGATGCTGGAGAATGCAAAAATCGAAAGCGATTTCCCACTCTGCATTACCGCCTCGCGAAACTCCATGGCGCGTTTTTTATTCAACAGGAAATCTTCATCGATAATCAAGAAGACCAGATTCGGATCAGTGTCGAGATACCGCTCGATGACATTATAGATGTCGCGCCCTGTCGGCAAAAGTTTGATGTGTTTGCGTTTGAAGAAATGCGACGTGCAGCAGAAATCGCAACCATTCGGACAGCCGAGACCCGCAAAAATCTTACCGGTGCCAGAAACCTTCCATCCGAACACCTTCAGCCAGCTCACAATCAACGGATTCTTGTACGGCATCGGAATCTCCGGCTCGCCCAGCAGCCGACGCATGAACGCAACGCCTTCTTCCCGGCAGATAAAATCGGAATACGGCTGCAACTCTTCATCGGTCAAAATCGTGCCATAACCGCCAAGAATGATTTTTGTATTCGGCGCATACTTCCGCACCAACGCCGCCATGTCTTTCACCTTGTGAAAAATCGCCATCAGGAACGAAATCCCAACGTAATCGTAGCCTTTCTTGAGCTCCTTAATAAACTCCCGCTTCGACGGGTACTGCAACACCACCGTCGGCGAGTCGAGATTTTCCGCGATGTATTCGAGCGAGAATTGCACGTTCACCGTCCGCGGACTAAAAATTCCCTGCGCTCGAGTCACTTGCCGGTACAGCAATTCATAGCCCACCGACGGCGCATCGCCGTATTGTGGTCCCATCGGTCGGCAAACAGTTGTCAATAATATGGTTTTTTTCATTAAACTCGGTTCATTGCGGTCAAGAAACGCCACTCCGCTTATTTTGGGATGGAGAGCTGCAACTTGGTTCCGGCGAGACTAGAGCCGTCCGCTCCGGAAGTCAAAGACCAATTCACGCGCACCAGCAGTCTACCCGCTCCAACCTTTACGCCTGCGCCCGATTATGCGATACATATGAAATGAAGCAGGAACAGATAACCACTGCGCTGGCCGACATCCGCGCCGAGCAAGACCCAACGCTCAAAGCCCAAAAGTTGGCGTCGCTCTGTTCGGCGGTATTTCGCGAGCGCGGCTTCGAACTGGTCGTCGTGGGCGGCTCAGCCATTGAGTTTTATACCGAAGGCGCGTACACCTCCGGTGATGTTGACTTATGCGTCTTACGTCCCGCACAAACGATTCCACTCCGTCTTCGTCAAGAAGTCATGGGCGAATTAGCTGCCGAAGGTGGCCCACGTAGTTGGCAGGTCGCGGGACTGTTTGTGGATTTGCTGGGCGTGGTTGAAAAAGAAGGCCAAACACCCATTCGTCAGTTGCAGGGGCCGTATGGCGCAGTGAATCTGATTGATCCCGAAGAATTGTTAGTCGAGCGGCTATTAGTTGCAGTGTATCCGTCCCCCAATCCGTCCGCCCGTGCTTGTGCCAAAGAACTACTCGGGGTCGCCCTCACCGGTCGCGTCACCGTTGACTGGGCAGAAGTGCAAAAACTGGCCATTGCTCCGGGGTACAAAGTGCTACCGGAATTGACCGAACTGGTCCGGGAGGTTGCCAATGAACTCAAAGTCAGAAATCCCTACGATCCCAATTGACCGCCCCATCTCGTGGGAAGATTGGCTGAAAGGCCGCCAAGCGCGTCGCGCAATCTCAGAGCGCGTCGCACCGCAAGGCAGCCAGCGCCCGGCCAGTTCCAGTGACCGCCGGCTGCACCGCCAGTTCAACGGTCAACGCGGCCTACCCTTCCGCAAAACAGAAGAACTGTAGTCCAAAGCAAACTTGCCGCTTCAGTTGGACTTGCTCGTCTCCGGCGGATAGAACCGGGTGATGACTGCGGTGACTATCCGATAAGAATGAAATCCGCTTAATCAGAAAAAACGGATGGCGAAGGCATCCCAGCCATGTCGGCTTACATATTCAAATGTCAGACGGGCATATCCGTGATCACCGTAGTCTTGCCCCCAAGACTGGCGAAATATAAAACAACCGCCCCCTCGATATTTTGTGTCCAACTCATATCCAACCAAGACAACTACATGCCCACCCGCGTCGTTCCCATTCAGCCGAACTATAAAGTCAGGGTCAAAAGAAGCACCTTCACCACAAAGCCAACTCACAGTCGCAGTCACCGGCGAGCCTTCCGCTATTGCACCGCAAATCGCCCGAATTTCATCCTTCGTAAAACCTGGTCTAAATTGCGACCAATCTGAGGGAAGTTCTTTAAAATAAGTAATCCCAACATTCTTTCGTGTTGCCGCATCTGCCAACACAGCGCGCGAAGGATTACCAACGGAATATTCCTTATACGGCATCACTTCCTCAGTAGTGATTCCATATTGTTTTATGCCGTCCATTACATCCTTCGCATTATAACCATCAATATTACCACCTCTATGGGATACTTGATTTGCCGCCCAAGCCGCGAACTGCTCTGAAAGTTGAATGTATTCACTCTTCTTTGCGAGGTGAAATTCCATCACCCCCAAAGTTCCGAAGACAGTACAAGCTCCACGCCGCTTCTGGTTCTTCACAGCAACACCAAGCTCATCGTATTCATCACGCAGACTGAAAGAAACCGGTATTTTCCAAACTGGATCAATCGCAACATCTGAGGGCGTCCGTGTAACGGATTTGTCATTGGCACCCTGCTGAGATTTTAGCTTCCAACATATAATCTCGGCACCATTTGCCATATAGAGATTGCCCTTGCTGTCAACAGTAATGCTACCACCTTGAACACCGACCAAGATGGTTGTCACCACTCCGGAGGGCGTCACCTTACGAACGGTTTGCTTACCTGCTACGCCATCGTTACTGACAAACTGGTCGCGAACATAAAGATTGCCCGTGCTATCCACCGTCATACTTTCAATTTGGTAAAACCGCGCAGCGGTACCCACGCCATCCTTACTCCCCATTTCTCCCCGTAGCCCACCTGCCAAAGTTAGCATCTTTCCAGATGGTGCAATTTTACGAATCGAGTGAGTATCATTGTCTGCTATATAGACATTGTCCGAGTTATCTGCCGCCACAACATAGTGACTGGTTTGCCCCATCTTCAGGCGAGCTAATGTCGTTACAACGCCGGTTGGAGTAATCTTATGTATACTACCTATCCTGTAATCCAAAAACTTTTCACTCCGACCCACCACATAAATATTTTCACCACCTCCCGCTGCTATACTCACAAGCTCTGTGAAACTTACCTCTGCTCCCTTATCGTCCAAAAGCCCTGCCAACGTTGTCATTTCACCAGTAGGAGTAATTTTATGTAAAATATTCCGAGAAGTAATTACATAGATATTTCCACCCATGCTCACCGCCATGGGCATTGATCTGTCCAAAAAAATACTTACTCTTACTAGAGCAATTACTTGTTTCGTGGGTGTTATCTTCCAAATTATCGTATTACCCTTATCTGCAACGTAGATATTTTCATTGGTATCTATAACTAAACTAGCAATTGACGCGCGCTCAACTTCAAACCGATTTCTGTTTGCAAACGCACGTTCCCAGCTTGCAAGAGTGCTGGGCGTATAAGTTTGCGCTGTTATCTCACCAACTGGCAGCCACATCACCACACACAACATCACTATGATTAATTTCTGAGACCTTCGTTTCATGTTCCTCCGTATGCCAGTGGTATTTTGGGCTTTTTGATCACAAACTGGGCTTACTTCATCGTCGAATAATCATTATAAGCAGAGCGGTAATTATAGGGCCAATGACTGTAATGCCAGCCACTATTAACGGCACATAGAGTGACCATTGTTGTTTGCGTTGCACCTGCTTGTCATGCAACTCGATTGCAGTTCCCATCAACTTATGAACAATATCAGCCTCCAAGCTCCGCTCTGTTTCCCTCTCAGCGGAGCAATGCCATGCAATGAGCGAAATGGATGTAGATTTCCCGGCAACTCGAAAGAATTCAGGATGAGCACGTGCAACGGATTCCCAATGTTGACAACGTTCCTCGGATACAGTGCTGTCATCCATATCTTGAATGTTACCTTGAATGTCTCGACAAATTTGCTGAGGTGTTCGCCGCTGTCCGCTGCCTAAAACCTGAATCAATGTCAGGACGTCTTGAAGGCGACCAGGTTTTAGATACTCACACTCACGCTTGTTCATTTTTATTACCTTTCCAGTAGAATTAGGCACAATTTTGATGGACAGGTCTCACTTCTACAAACTCATGTGACTGACCGGATCACTCCAGTCGCTGTAGCCGGTGCTGCCGCCGATGGCGCGGACTTGGAGCGTGTAGTTCGTGCCGGCGGTGAGGCTGTTCACCGGCATGGAGCGGGAGTTCGTGAACAAGCCGCCGCTCTGCCATGCGCCGGGGGCTTGGCCGGCCGGGACGGCGGCATAGCGGACTTCGTAGCATTTGGCGTTGGCAATCGGTTTCACTTTCACCAGCAGTTGGCCGGTGTTGCCGTTATCCACGGTCTGAATCACCGGTTTGCCTAACGCGGTTTGGGTGTGGCTGCTGGTGACGGCTTCAAAGCCGCTGGTCAGCAACGTGGCTAAATCATTCTTGCAGTTGGTCTGCACATAACCGGCGAGCTGTCGCAGGAGGCCGATTAAGAGATCGCGTTTGTTATTCTTATCCGCAGTCGCGGCTGGGCCACCTTGCGCTTGGCCGGCAATGGCGGTACTGAAATTCGTGAGCGCAGTCTGAACCGCCGGCAACTGCACCGGTGGAGTCGGGTAAGCCGCATTACCGGTCAGCCCTTTGATAACGGCGCCGGCAGTTTCTTCCAGTTGATGATCAGGGGCATTCGTGAAACCAAGCAAGACACGGAGTTGGGTGCTCATAAGAACCTTTCAGTGGGTTGGGTTAGGCGTTTCGGACAGTGGGTCGGAGCGGTTTTGGCTCCTAAATCGGCTAAATCCCTTAAATTCAATACCTTGTGTATTCCAGACAAGCTCTTGTCCGCGTTGGACAAAGGCTTGTCCGTGACGGAGAAAGGCTTCGTTGCGTTGGACAAAGGCTTGTCCGTCGCAAACAAGCTCTTCTCCGCGTTGGAGAAGGGCTGGTCCGGCATGGACAGAAGCTTCGACGGGTTGGAGCAAGGCTTCTCCATGCTGAACAAGGGAACTGGCAGAACGGACAAGAGCTTGTCCGGAGCAAAGAAGATTACGTCCGCAACGCCGGAGATGAACTGGCCGGAAAAATTTTGCTTTAGAAGGCGGGGATGTCTGTCTGTCTGTCGCAAATGCCGTGCCAACTACGTGCGTTGCGTGAAGATAATTGTAGATTCGTAATCGGCGTCATGGCTTCTCCAGTGCACCGCAAGTTGTACCGCTCCGCTACCGGTCGCGTCAATCAATTTCCAATCCGCACCTCAACAAATCCAGCCGCCACCCAACACTAAATCATCTCGGTAAAACACCGCTGCTTGGCCGGGCGTAATTGCGCGTTGCGGTTCGCGTAACTTCACCGTTCCCTGCTCCACAGTCGCCGCGCAACCGGGATGGTTGTAACGAATCTTTACCGTCACCTCAATCGCGCCCACCGGTGGTTCAATCGCTAACCAACTGCAATTTCCAACCGTAAATTCACTCCGCAACAACTTCGGAGCCGGACCGACAATCACGCGATTCGCACCGGCATCAAGCGCGACGACATAGAGCGGTGTTTTCTGTCCACCGAGTTTCAAACCTTCGCGCTGACCGATTGTGAAATATTGAATCCCGCCGTGCGTGCCGACAACCTTGCCATCACCGGTAACAATTTCACCGGGACGATCCGGGAGCTTGCCGGTCTCGTGGAGGAATCGGCCATAATCTTTGTCCGGCACAAAACAGATTTCTTGGCTTTCCACTTTCTCGGCAGTCTTGAGTCCGAGCTTACCGGCGATGGCGCGCGTCTCATCTTTGCTTAATTCGCCAATCGGCATGAGCGATTTGGCGAGTTGATCCTGCCGGAGCGAAAAGAGAAAATACGATTGATCCTTGTGTGGATCGCGACCTTTGCGCAACAGACACCGGTCGCCGTGCTCAATCCGCGCATAGTGACCAGTGGCGACAAACTCGGCTCCGAGCTTCTCGGCCTGTTTTAGCAACGTACCGAATTTGATTTTCTCATTGCAGACGATGCACGGATTGGGCGTGCGACCTTGCCGGTATTCGGCAACAAAATAATCAATGACATCCCGCTGAAACGCACCGATTTCATCCACGACATAATGCGGAATGCCGAGCGCGTGCGCCACCATTCGTGCATCAGTGACCGCTTGTGGACCACAACATTTATCTTCGGCGCGACTCAAACAATCTTGCGGCCAGTTTCGAAACGTAAGTCCGATGACATCGTAGCCTTGCTCTTTCAACAAGTAGGCAGCGACACTGGAATCGACACCACCACTCATACCAATACAGACTCG